>JAKBBM010000030.1 GCA_021808545.1 Pseudomonadota bacterium
GGCGACAGGGCTGGGTGAAGTGAATTCGGCCGTGAACCAGATGGACCAGGTGACCCAGCAAAACGCGGCCATGGTCGAGGAGACAACCGCCGCCAGCCACGCCCTGGCGGCCGAAGCCGATGAGCTGAGTCGTCTCCTGGGACAATTCCGTATCGCGGCCGAGCGCCGCGCGCCCGCCAATCGCCCCATTATAGAGGAAGTTTGTGCATGAATCAGATCTATCATCGCCAGGTCGGCCAGGCCGAACGGCGCACCGAATTACTATCCGTGCGCCTTGGCAATCAGGAATTCGCCATGGATATAAGATCCATCCGCGAAATCAGGGGCTGGATCGCCTCTACCCATCTCGCGCATGCGCCATCCTTTATCAAAGGCATGATCAATCTACGCGGCTCCGTGCTTGTGGTGGTCGATTTAGCCCAGCGTCTTGGCCTGCCAGCGCAGGAGCCAAGTTCCGCCTCTGTTGTCGTTGTGGTTGAATCAGGCGATAAAGCTGCTGGCCTGCTAGTCGATGCTGTATGCGATATAATTACGGTTACCGATGACATGCGTCAGGATACACCAGAAACTGGAAATGAGACGCCAAAGGAATTCATTGAAGGTTTGATCATGATGGATAACCGCATCATCAGCATCGTATCGATTCAAAAACTTATGCCCAGCCCCGAATTACAGGCCATGGCCGAACAGGTTGAGCCGGTATAAAATCTTTTAAAACCCATGCGCACCGCCTCAAATTTTAAATCTTTGGAAGGGCGGGACGACGTAAGCTGCGCGGCAGACTAGGAAAGGCGCGCAATGTCCGGCTGGAATGATGGTTACTATTCAGAAATAGCTTATACGGTGGAGTTTCAGCGCCAGATCATGCCGGTCTGGCTGAATGCAGCGTCTCTGCTGGCGGGTTACCGGCCGAAAGATTTAACCCAACCCTTCCGTTGGTGCGATTTGGGCTGCGGCTATGGATTTAGTGCGCTGGTTGCGGCTGCCTGCCATCCGGAGGCTGAAATTTACGGCTTTGATTTCAACCCCGCCCATATTGAAACCGCCCGACGCATGGCCACCGAAGCCGGGCTGAGCAATGCGCGTTTCGAAGATACGAGTTTTGAGGCCCTGGCCAATGCCCCGCCCGGCACTTGGCCGAAAATGGATTTTATTGTGCTGCACGGGGTGTGGAGCTGGATTTCAGCCGCGCAACGGGCGCATGTCCTGCGTTTTATCGATGCGCATTTAGCGCCTGGCGGCATTGTCTACAACAGTTACAACGCACTTGCTGGCTGGGCGGCGATGCTGCCGGTGCAAAAATGGCTGCGCCATGTTTGCGTTACCCGCCCAGGGCCGGCCAATCAGATGGTCGCCACCGGCATTGGCCTGCTCGATGAGATGAAAGCTAAGGGCGCGCTATTTTTCAAGGAAAATCCCGTGGCCAACGCCCGGCTCGACCATATGCGCACGCAGGATGTGCATTATGTCAGCCACGAGCTTTTGCATGATAGTTGGGAGCCCTTCAGCCCAGATCATGTGGCGCTCGACATGGCGCAAGTGCGCTGCGGCTTTATGGGCAGCGCCACGTTGTTAGAGAATTTTGATGCGTTTTCGGTGCCGCAAGAGATGTTGCCCATGCTAGCCCAGGCGCATGATGCCATCGAGAAGGAAATGCTGCGCGATTTTGGCGCGGGGCGAACCTTCCGGCGCGATTTGTTCCGGCGCGGCACGGAAAGACCACCCCACGGTGAATGGCTTGCCGCGCTGGACGAGATACGGCTAACCGATCTTGGCCAGCCCGATGACGGAACAATGCGAATCAAGGTCTGGGGCAACCAAGGTATCACCCTGCCGGCCGAAATTTATAGCCCTGTCCGCCAGGGCTTGCGCGCGGGCACGCTGAGTTTGGGCGAATTGCGCGGGCTATTTCCCAACTCGGATCTGTTGCGTGAGATGCTGGCGGTTTTCATGTCCACCGGCATCGCGCACCCCGCTCCATTTCCAAATCCGGGACCGGTACGGCACCAGCGCGCCCAGGCCCTCAACCATGCCATCGCCCGCTTCAACCAGAATGGCGGCCATTTCGGGTTCATGGCCGCGCCTTGTCTGGCCACGGCTCTGGCCATTGCGCCGGCGGATATGGCGGTTGTCAGCGCCTTTATCGCGCATCCGCCGCCTCCTGGCCAAAGCCCCGCCGAAGCTGCGGCCCAGGGGCTGGCCGCCAGTGGCCAGATCCTGCTGCAAGATGGTGAACCAGTCACCGATCCAGATCAGGCCATGGCCGGCTGGCGGCAGATGACAGAACAATTCGGCGTTGGTGCTTTGCCTGTGCTGCGGGGGGTGGGCATTGTACCCGCCTGACTATACATCAAAGGTAAGCGAATCTGGCCAGTTGGGCTGGTTCATGGCGCGGGGCACATGAATGCCGCATTCCGTCTTCGCGCTGCCGGCCCAGCGGCCTGAGCGTTTATCCTGTCCTGGCAGGGGCTTTTGCGTGCAAACGGCGCAGCCAATAGAGGTATAGCCCTGCGCCTGCAGCGGATGGCGCGGCAGATCATGCATTTCGAAGTAAGCGTCGAGCTGCTCGTCGCTCCAAAAGGCCAGCGGGTTAACGGTAATCCGCCCATCCGCGCCGGTTTCCACGGGTTGCAGGTTGGCCCGGGTTGCGGACTGGCCGCGCTTACGCCCGGTAATCCAGGCCTCAAACCCGGTCAGCGCCTCATCCAGCGGGTTGGTCTTGCGAATGGCGCAGCACAAATCCGTATCCTTCTGCCACAGCCGGCCATCCGGATCGTAAGCGGCCAATTGCGCCCCGCTGGGGCGGATTGAGCGCACATCGCTCAGCCCAAGTTGCGCCACCAGCGTGTCGCGGTAGGCCAGGGTTTCCGGAAACAGCTTACCGGTCTCCAAAAATATAACGGGCAAGGCTTTGTCGGCCTGTGCCGCCATGTGCAGCAAAATGGCGGATTCCGTACCGAAGGAGGAAACCAAGGCAATACGCTCCGCATAATCGCGGGTTACGGCGTGGCGCAAAATGGTCAGGGCATCGGGAGGGGCGGCATTATCGAACATGGTGGTCGGTTCCTTGGCCGGCATGGCGGCACTTCGGGGCAATTTATGAGGTTTGGCCGGATTTGGGGCAGGCGGGCCAACATTGCATGTCCATCCATGCCTCGATTCGCTGCGCGATCTCAGCCATCGTCATGCCTTCGGCTCGCCAAGCTTGCCGCTGTGCGGTGATTTCGGCCACACGCGCTGTCCAGTCTGTGGGAAAACAGGTCTCCATCCGGCGGCGCAAGGCCCCCGCCAAGCCGGGCGCGGTGCCGCCGGTGGAAATGCCGATCAGCAAATCACCCCGGCGCAGCTCGGCCACGGCATGAAAATCGCAATAGTCGGGCACATCCTCCACATTCAGCAGCACGCGCTGGGTCCGGGCCGCTTCGGCCAGGGGCACATATTGTTCACGGGTAAGACCCGCGATCCAGAGCGCATGCAGCTGGCCAATCTCCTCGGCGCCTGGCAGAGCGGGGCAGGGGACCACACCGGCTTCCGCCGCGAGCTCAGGGTCTTGCGTATAAACCGCCAGCGTCATGGCCCCGGCCGCACGCAAAGCGCGCAGACGGCGCACTCCAGGCGCACCAGCGCCAACCAAGCCAAGCTGCAGGCGTGAGGGGTTGAGTGCCAGCGGAATCATAGGACTTTAGAAGATGATTTTCTGCGCAAGATCAATAACTGGAGAAAAATAAAGATTTTTATCTGAAGCTGGGGGGATTGGTAAAAAAATTTTGCGATTTTGTGCGTGGCCGAGCAAACCCAAACCAAGCCTTCAGAGCCGGATCTGGCCGAGCTGGGTGTCGCTCGTCGCCAACTCCATGCAAAACACGGTTCCCCGTGGTCCAGTCTGCTCCACGATGAGATCGCCGCCATGGGCGCGGATCAGATCGCGGGCAATGGCCAGGCCCAACCCGGTGCCGCCATGTCGGCCGCCGCTGGTGAATGGTTTGAACAGATTATCTTGCACACGCAAGGGCAGGCCCGGGCCATTATCGCGCACGCGCAGCCTTGTTACCCCGGCCTGGGTTTCGGTTGTCAGGCTGATCATGGTGGCGCCCGCCTCGGCGGCATTGCGCATGAGATTAACCAGAACACGGTAAATCTGCGCGCGGTCGAGCGGCAGCACCAGGCTGGCGGGAATGAGATTCTCGATTTGCACGCCCTGATTATCGGGCAGCACCACCGAAATCGCCTCGCCGGCCAATTCGGAAAGCTCAACCGCCGAGCGGGTAATGGGGGGCGGGCCTTCACGCGCGAAATCGACCGTGCGGCTGACCAGCTGCGCCGCGCGCTCCACCGCGGGGATGAAGGTTTTGGTGGCCCGCTGCACCACCGGGTCGTTCACAGCTTGCAGGCGGTCGGCCACCAGCAGGGCGGTCGAGAGGATATTACGCAGATCATGGCTGATCTTGGCGACCGATGTGCCCACCGCGGCCAAGCGTGCATTGCGCCAGAGGGCCGCACGCATTTCCTCCTGCATCGCCTGTAGCTCGCGCGCCGCGCTGGAGACTTCATCCTCCGGGCGCGCGGCCAGCCAGCTCAGTTCGCTTTCATCGGCCTGGGCCGGGTCCTCACGAAAACGCGTGATGCTCGTGGTGATGATATACATGGGCCGCACCAGCATCCGGTCAAGCAAGGCGAAAACGAGCAGCCCCGTAACCAGGGCGACAATGACGGTAACCGTGAAGGAGCGCCAGGCATCGTGGCGCAAGGCGGCATCCAGCGCCGTCTCGCTCACGATGATACTGACCGAAGCGCCATCGGTGAAGAGCGGGGCCGCGGCGCTGACCTGCATGTATTGTCCACCAATGCCAGCCACCCGCAGCAGGGCGCGCCACGTGCTGTAGGTCAGCGTCTCATTATCCAGATTTATGGTCAGGTCGATCGGCGGCGGCGGCACGCTGGCCAGCGTGAGCGGAGGATAGCCTGGCATGCGCAGGGTGAGGGCCTTGACGTCGGCTAGACGCAACAGCTTCTCGCTCACCGCTGGGCTGGGTGCCGTATCGCCGGCCTGCAACAGGGTGATGGCGGCCAGATGCGCGTGCCGGATATGGGTCATCAACCATTCTTGGCGCACGCGCCCCAGATCGGGCAGCAGCATCATCAGCTCAATGGCGAGGATGATGCCAACCGTTAGCCAGAGCACACGCCCAGACAGGGAGTCGCTGAACAGCTCAAGGCGCGGCCGGCGGATCCGCTTGAGCGGGTTCATGCCGCCTGCAGACAGGCCGCCGCCGCCGCCCGGCCCGCATCGTGAAGAATATCCAGAAAATTCTGATCCGTATTCATTTTCGAGGTCAATGGATGCCGGGCCAAGGCCTCGTCGGCTGGAATATCGAGCAGACGCGTCTGCCGGGGCAGCAGCGCGAGTTCCGCATCCAGCGGCGCCTGGAAGGCGATCTCGTGCAGGCGGTGCACGATATCGGCGGTGGAGTTGGGCACGCCCTTGCGCTGGCGCGGCTGCGCCCGCACCAGCACCAGCCGCGCGGGGCGCGGGCTCAGCACGGGCGCCAGCGGCGGGTTGCAGCTATAACCGCCATCCCAATAATGGCGCCCGTCAATCTCCACGGTGGGGAACATCATAGGGATGCAGGCCGAGGCCAGCAGCACGCGCACGCTGATTTCGTCATTATTGAAAACGCGCGACTGCCCCGATTCGACATCGGTGGCCCCAACATAAAGGCGCGGTGCCGCCGCATCGCGGATGGCGTCTACATCCAGCAACTCTGTCAGCAGCGCCGCCAGCGGGTTTTGCTCCAGCGGATTAAGTTGAGACGGGCTGAACAACCGCAAGACCTGGGTCAGGCCGTTCCAGGCAAGCTCGTTTCCCAATTCCAAGCCTTTGTCCCAGCCCCACAGCCAGTCCAGCGGTGATGTGCTTATCCCATTGAAAATATTGGCTTGCGCAACCCGCTGCCACAAAAGGCGCAAGGCCGCGCGCGCGCCCTTGGCGCCGCCATGAACATAGCCTTGAACCATCATCGCGGCGTTGATCGCCCCAGAGGACACGCCCGTTACGGCGCTAAACTCAATCCCCTCTTCCAGCAGGCGGTCCACCGCCCCCCATGTAAAAGCGCCATGCGCGCCGCCGCCCTGCAGGGCCAACACGATCCGGGGAGTATTCTGCGGCAAAACATGCATAACCCCAAATTGCGCTTTGTTGCGCGTTCGGGCAAGCGGGGCGGGCTTTATCCTCTTGGCGAACGCGCATTGACGGCGGCGCGTTCCGCCGCCTATACCCGGCGCCGACGCGCCGAACCGGGGACGGTTGGGCCGCGGATCTATTTTTGTGTTTTTTCGCCGGAGTGTTCTACCGTGAAACGGACCTATCAACCTTCCAAACTCGTCCGCAAGCGCCGGCACGGCTTTCGCGCCCGCATGGCGACCGTTGGCGGCCGCAAGGTCATTGCCAACCGCCGCGCCAAGGGCCGCGCCAAGCTTTCTGCCTAATCGCGTGCCGTCCGCCGCGTGGGGACGAGGCGTGAATGTCTAAGCTAACGCCACCAGAACGCCTCCGGCAGCGGGCCGATTTTCTCCGTCTCGCGGCCAGGGGCAAGAAGATTGCCAAGCCCGGCTTTGTGCTGCAGGCAATCCGTGGCGGCCAGGCTGGGCACTTACGAATCGGCTTCACCGCGACCAAGAAAATCGGCAACGCCGTTATTCGCAACCGTGCCAAGCGCCGGCTGCGCGAAGCCGCGCGCCTGGCCTTGGCCGCGCGCGAGCTGCCAGGCGTGGAGCTGGTGCTGATCGCCCGGCGGGAAACCGCGAAGCTGCCGTTTTCGACTTTGCAGGGTAATTTAAACAAAGCCCTGGCCGAGGCGCTGGCATGAGTCCGGCGGCTTACATGCTCTCGGGCGCCATCCGGGTTTACGAGCTGACCCTGCGCCCTGTTATCGGCGCCAATTGCCGGTTCTACCCTTCCTGCAGTGCCTACGCACGCGATGCCATCCGCATTCATGGCGCCGCGCGCGGGGGTGCACTCGCGGCACGGCGCATTTTGCGCTGCCATCCCTGGAACCCGGGCGGATACGACCCGGTTCCGCCCCAAAAGGATTGCTAAAGACCCCATGGACCAGAAGCGCCTGCTGCTCGCCATTTCCTTGTCCGTTGCCATCATGCTGGCGTTCACCTTGATTCAGGACAAGTTCCTGCCGCACCCGGCATCACAGTCCCAGTCCGCTCAGGAGACGGCGCAGAACACTGGCCAGCCCACGCCGGCGTCAACCCCCGCGGCCGGACCGACCGCCCCCCCCACCACGGCGGCCAGCGCCAGCGCGATGAGCGCCGCCAGCCCACGCCTTGCGGTGGATACGCCGATGATGAAGGGCAGCATCAGCCTGACCGGCGCTGTGTTCGATAATATCGTCCTCAAATCCTATCACGAGACCATCAAGCCAAACTCTCCCCTGGTGCAGATCATGGGCCGGCGCGGTGGCAAGAAGCCGTCTTTCGTGCAATTTGGCTGGCGCGCCGCCCCAGGCGTGAACGTGCCGGATGACAGCACACTCTGGTCTGCCTCCCCTGGCCCGTTGACGCCGAAAAACCCGGTCACCCTGTCGTGGGATAACGGGCAGGGGCTCATCTTCCAGCTCAAGCTCGCGGTCGATGATCATTACATGTTCACGGTCACGCAGAATGTCATCAACCATGGGGCGTCTGCCGTGCAGGTCTATCCCTGGTCGAGGGTGGAGCGCGACTATAAGCCCGAGGAGCAAAGCTCCTGGGTGCTGTTTGATGGCCCGCTCGGCGTGTTTAATGGCACGCTGCATCAGGAAGGGTATGGCGCGCTGAAATCGACCGGCGAAAAAGCGCCCGGCGGCATTGCCTATACCAGCACGGCACCTGGCGGTTGGTCCGGTATTACCGACAAATACTGGCTCACCGCCATCGCACCCGAGCAGACGGCGGACATGACCGCCTCGATGACCTACGGCAAGGTCAAGGCCGGCGACGGCAATGCGTACGAGACCTCCTTTATCACCGCCAAGCCGCTCACCGTGGCGCCCGGTGCCAATGCGGCCTTTACCTCCCATGTCTTCACCGGCGCCAAGGTGGTGAAGCTGCTGGATATGTACCAGCGCGACTATCATATCCCGAATTTTTACAAAGCCGTTGATTTCGGTATTCTCTACATTCTGACCAAGCCGATCTTCTTCGCGCTCGATTACCTGAACTCCCTGACCGGGAATTTCGGCCTCGCGATCATGATCTTCACTGTTGGCATCAAGCTGCTGTTTTTCCCGTTGGCCAGCTATTCCTATCGTTCGATGGGCAAGATGAAGCTGGTTCAGCCCAAAATCGCGGCGCTACGTGAGCAATATAAGGGCGATAACGCCAAGCTCCAGCAGGCGACGATGGAGCTGTACCGGACGGAGAAGATCAACCCGGCCTCGGGCTGTTTGCCGATGCTGTTGCAAATCCCGGTCTTTTTCTCGCTCTACAAGGTCATCTTCATCACCATCGAGATGCGCCAGGCACCTTTCTTTGGCTGGATCAAGGATCTTTCGGCACCCGACCCGACCAATATTTTCAACCTGTTCGGCCTGCTGCCCGTTGATCCCACAATGCTGAGCCCGCTGCTGCATGTCGGGGCGCTACCGTTGATCATGGGCCTGACCATGTGGCTGCAGCAGAAACTGAACCCAGCCCCGCCTGACCCGGCGCAGGCACGCATGTTCCAGCTCATGCCTATTATCTTCACCTTCATGCTAGCGCGCTCGCCCTCGGGGCTGGTGCTGTACTGGGCGTGGAACAACCTTCTTTCCGTGGGGCAACAATGGCTAATCATGCGCCAGGCGGGGACGCCGCGCCGGGCAGTCCCGGCGAAGGGCTGAATTTCGCGGCGGACCAGTTTCCGCCCGCTTTAATCGAGGCGGGGCGGAAATTATTCGCCGGCGGGTGCGACTTCTTTTATGCCGCTCAGGCGCTGGACCATCTGCCGGCTCCCGAGGGGCTTGAGATCGCCTTTGCCGGGCGCTCGAATGTCGGCAAATCCTCGCTGATGAATGCGTTGACTGGGCGCAAGGCGCTGGCGCGCGTGTCGCACCAGCCCGGGCGTACGCGTCAGCTCAATTTCTTCCGCTGCCAGGCCGCCCCCATCGTGCTGGTGGATATGCCAGGCTATGGCTATGCCGAGGCGCCCAAAAGCATCAAGCGCGACTGGCAAGGGCTGATGCTGGATTATCTGCGCGGGCGGCCCAATCTGCGCCGTGTGTTTCTGCTGCTCGATGCCAGGGTGGAGATCAAGGCCTCGGACGAGACGGTACTGGGCCTGCTCGACCAGTCGGCCGTGGCCTACCAGCTGGTGCTGACCAAGGCTGATTCGGTAAAGCCCGCCGCCCTGGCCGCCAAACAGGAAGATGTGCAAGCCTTGGCGGCACAGCACCCGGCGGCGCTGAATCATGTTATCACCACCTCTAGCGCCAAGGGGCTGGGAATTGAGGAACTCCGCGCCAGTGTCGCGTCGTTCCTGCCACAGGAAGGAGCCCAAACGTGACCACCGAAGCCATGAAGCATGCCGCCCAGGAAGCGCATATCGTCGCCAAGGCGCTGCCCTATCTGCGCCGTTATGCGGGGGCGACCATTGTGGTAAAATATGGCGGGCACGCCATGGGCGGGGAGCTGGCCCATGAGTTCGGGCGCGACATTGCGCTGCTCAAACAGGTTGGCATCAACCCGGTGGTGGTGCATGGCGGCGGGCCGCAGATCAACGCCATGCTCAAGCGGCTCGATATTCAGTCCAGCTTCGTGCATGGCCTGCGCGTGACCGATTCCGCCATGGTCGAAGTGGTGGAAATGGTTCTGGCCGGGTCCGTGAATAAACAGGTGGCCGGGCTGATCAATGGGGCAGGGGCGCTGGCGGTTGGTATTTCCGGCAAGGATGGCGGACTGATCCGCGCGCGCAAGGTGCAGCGCACGGTTAAGGACCCGGATTCCAATATCGAACGCGCGCTGGATCTGGGCTTCGTCGGTGAACCTGTCTTCGTGGATACGCGCGTGATCCACGCCCTGACCGGTGCCGGGCTGATCCCCGTGATCGCCCCGGTTGGCACGGGTGAGGATGGCCAAACCTATAATATTAACGCCGACACCGCCGCCGGCGCCATTGCCGGGGCGCTGAACGCGCAACGCCTGCTGATGCTGACCGATGTGCCTGGCGTTCTGGATAAGACCAAAACACTGATCTCCGACCTCAGCATGGCGCAGGTGCATGAGCTGATCGCCGATGGCACCATTTCCGGCGGCATGATCCCGAAGGTAGAAACCTGCATGGAAGCGGTGAACCAAGGGGTGAAGGGGGCAACCATCCTGGACGGGACGGTGCCGCATGCGCTGCTGCTGGAATTATTCACCGAAGGCGGCATCGGCACGATGATTCATAAATAACCAGCGGACGGGCGTTGGCCCGTCTTGCCTTGCTCAACAATTCCATTATTGTTGAATTATGGAAAAAGAAGATGCCATTGCCGCGCTGAGTGCCCTTGCGCAAGCAGCGCGGCTGGATATTTTCCGCCTGCTTGTGCAGGCGGGGCCAAATGGTCTGGCCGCCGGGCAAATTGCCGAGCGTATTGGCATGCCCGCCAATACGTTATCATTTCACCTGAACCAGCTGCGCCATGCCGGGCTGCTCAGATGCCGGCGCGAGAGCCGTTCGCTGATCTACACGGCCGAATTTGCAGCGATGAACGCGCTACTGGCCTACCTAACCGAAAATTGCTGCCAAGGCGATGCCACGGCTTGCGGGCTGCCGGCGGGCGCGCCCGAGACGGTTTGCCGCGACAGCGCCGATTAACCAAGATATGGTTCAAAACAGGAAAAAACCAATGCAAGATACTGAAGTTAAAATATATCATAATCCTGCGTGCGGCACCTCGCGCAATGTTCTGGCGATGATCCGCAATGCCGGGATTGAGCCGCAAATCATTGAATATTTAAAAAATCCCCCGACAAGAGACGATCTGGACGTTTTGGCCGCGCAACTGGGCGGGGCGGGGCATTTGCTGCGCGCGAAAGAGAAACTGGCGGCCGAGATGAAGCTGAATGAAGCCGGAGATGACGCGCTGTTGGCTGCCATTGCCGCGCATCCAATCCTGTTCAACCGGCCGGTGGTGGTGACCACCCTGGGCGCGAAAGTCTGCCGCCCCTCGGAAGAAGTGCTGGATATTCTGCCCCGCCCGCAGCGCGGCTCTTTTACCAAGGAGGATGGCGCGCAGGTGGTGGACGCGGCGGGCCAGCGCGTGGAGAACGCCAAATGAGCTTTTTTGAGCGCTACCTCTCTATCTGGGTGGCTTTATGCATCATCGCGGGCATCGCGCTGGGGCAGACGGCGCCGGGCCTGTTCGCCGTGCTCGGCAATGCCACGCTCGCGCATGTCAATCTGCCGGTGGCGCTGCTGGTCTGGCTGATGATCATCCCGATGTTGCTCAAAATTGATTTCCACGCCCTGCGCGAGGTCGGACAGCATTGGCGCGGCATCGCCACCACGGTAGGGGTGAACTGGCTGGTCAAACCCTTCTCCATGGCGCTGCTTGGCACGATTTTCATTGACGGGCTGTTCCGCCCGCTGCTGCCCGCCGCCCAAATCGATTCCTATATTGCCGGGCTGATCCTGCTGGCCGCGGCTCCCTGCACGGCCATGGTGTTTGTCTGGTCCAACCTGGTAAAAGGCGAGCCGCATTTTACCCTCAGCCAAGTGGCGCTGAACGATACGATCATGGTCTTCGCCTTCGCGCCGATCGTGGCGCTGCTGCTGGGCCTGTCCTCCATCACCGTGCCCTGGAACACGCTCGTACTTTCCGTCGTGCTGTATATCGTGGTGCCGGTTGCGCTTTCGCAGCTTTGGCGCGGGCGGATCGTGGCTCGCCAGGGGGCTGCGGGGCTGGCGGGCATTTTGCGCATCCTGGGGCCAGTCTCGCTGGTGGCGCTGCTGCTCACCCTGGTGCTGCTGTTCGGGCTGCAAGGGGCTGAGATCATGCGCCAGCCCTTGATCATCCTGCTGCTCGCCGTGCCAATCATCATCCAGGTCTATTTCAATGCCGGGCTGGCCTATTGGCTGAACCGCAAGCTGGGTGTGGCATGGTGTGTGGCCGGACCTTCGGCATTGATCGGCGCCAGCAACTTCTTTGAACTCGCGGTCGCCACCGCCATCGCCCTGTTTGGCTTCCAATCCGGCGCGGCCTTGGCCACCGTGGTTGGCGTGCTTGTCGAGGTGCCGGTTATGCTGAGCGTGGTGGCCTTGGTGAAGCGCTCCCGCGGCTGGTATGAAAGGGGGGCTTCGGCATAAGCCGCCCATGGCGCTGGCGCTGCCTTGGCGGGCCGGATCAGCGTCAACATCTCGCGCAGCTGTGCGGCGCAAACCCAAAACATGCACCCACATCCCGCCATAGAGGCCAGGGCGACCGCCATATGTCCATCCACAAACACCATTTTTCGTTCCTCCTCTAAAACAGGCTTATCCCGTGCCACATCGTGGCGGTCAGAAACGTGAAACGGCTGTGTCCAGGCGCTTGCTTAGGCATCTTCTGGCCAAGGCAGCGGCGCGTATGGCGTGGATCGGGCCCGCTTAGGCATGGCCTGGTGGGCCAAGGCTGATCCAAGAGCGGGAAGCCGCCATTTTGTTCACGCTATGTCCTCTTTTATTAAAATCATTTCTGACGCCGAAAGTAAAGAACAAAACAGGAACATTTTGAACAAAAAAAATGCCGGGACAAAAACGGCCAGATATTAGGCTTTAAAATTTTCCCTCAACCGGGGCATTAGCTCAACCAAATTGCACGGCCGATGCCGCGAATCCAGCTGAAAGCGCAGAATATCGTCCCAGCCATCCTTCACGGCGCCTGTGCTGCCGGGCAGGGCGAACAGGTAAGTGCCGATCGCCACTCCGCCCAGCGCGCGCGACTGCATGGTGGAGGTGCCGATCTTGGCATAAGAGAGCATACGAAACAGCTCGCCAAAGCCTTCAATTTCCTTATCCATCACGCGGCGGAAGGCTTCAGGTGTGACATCGCGGCCGGTAACACCCGTGCCGCCGGTGGTGATGATGACATCGACCGTCTCATCCGCGATCCAGGCACGTAATTGCGCCGTAATCGCCGCCTCATCATCGGCAATGATACAGCGCGCGGCTAGTTCGTGCCCGGCCGCGGTCAGGCGTGCCGCCAGCGTGTCGCCGGAGGTGTCTGTCTGTTCGGTGCGCGTATCCGAGATCGTGGCCACCGCGATTCGCACGGGCAAAAACACCCGGCTTTCGTCAATGCCGGTCAATTCGCCGCTTCCGTATACTGGTTTTCGCCGAGACGGGGGAAACTGCCCTCCGCCAGCTCATCCAGGCTCTTGGGTTTCAGACCGATCTCCTCGGCATAAATCCAGCTATCTGCCATCACCTGATGCACGAACCGGCGCGTTTGCGTGTTGGGGATCGTCTCGATGAACAAAAGCGGGTCGGAATGCGGCGTGAGCTTGCCATACCAGGCGGCGGCGGCACCGGGGCCGGCATTGTAGCTGGCCAAAATCGCAAGCAAATTGCCGTCGATTCCAGGTTGCTGGCTGAGATAACGCACATAGGCCTGGCCCAGGGCCAGGTTGGTCGACGGATTTGTGATTGACCCAGAAATACCCGCGCGCGCGCGCACCGCATAGGCGGTTGAGGGCATGAGCTGCATAAGCCCCCGCGCGCCGACATAAGAAACCGCATGCGGGTTGAAGCCGGATTCGGTACGGGTCAGCGCATAGACCAAGGCAGGGTTAACGGTAAAACCGCCATCCGGATGCAAAGCCGGCAAGGGCAGCTTGGCGCCCGCAATTTCATCCACTGGGCTAATCTGCCTGTTGGCGATGGCAATGGCGACATCGGCTAGCCCGGCGCGCGCGGCCACAGCCATAACGGCGCGGCCTAGGGGCGGATTTTGCTTGATCTGCGGCCAAAGCGCGCGCAGCGCCATCGCGGCCTGATCGGATTCGCCGATTTGCAGCAGGGCGAAAGCCAAATGTCCATCGGCGGTGGAATCCACGGCCACGATATCGGCTTCCGTCAAGGTCGAGGCCATGCCCATGGGGCCAAAGCCCTGGCCCAGCAGGCGGCTGGCCAACATGCCGTAGAATGTATGACCAGACCAAGCAGCCTGGTGCAGCCAGTTTAAATATTGCTCGGGCTGGCGCAGACGCAGAGCGGCGCGCGCGGCCCAGAACTGGCTGGCGGCGCGGTCATCGTCGGAAACATCCGGCATGTTGGCGCTGGCGGCGAAGATGGCGGCGGCGTCTTTCAAGTTGCCGCGGGTCCAGGCATCGATGCCTTGCATGAATTTAGCATGCCATTGCAGGTTGGCCACCGCGTGGGGCGGGTTGGCGGCCGCACCTGCGGTCAGTGTTTCTTCGGGCAGTAACGCCAAGTGCGGCGGCGGCGGCAGCTCAGCGCGGGGCATTTTATGCTGCATGAGCTGGTAAATGGCCGGTGCATCCGGCTGGTTGGCGTATTTGGCCCACCAAGCCTTCAGCTCGGCCGGACTGGTAACATAATTGGGGCCAAGATAACGCGCCGCCAACACGGTTCCCAGCAGCGTGGTGTTATCCAGATGGCCGATCAGCCGGTCCGCCGCGGCGAACGCCCCCCGCGCCTGCAAATCCAGGATGCGCTTATAGATCGCCACGTCACTGGGTGAGAGCGGCTGCGGCAATGTGATTTCCACACTCCCGGACGGGGCATTGCGTGGCACGGCATAGGCCACGCTATCCCCGTTAATCGCGCTAAGGGGCGCTGTGGGGGGCATTGTCGTTCCCGAGCCTTGTCCCGCCATGTCCGGGGACTTCGCCGCCGCGCTCGTGGATGCCACGATGCCCAGCACGAAAACCGACGCGGCGGCCAAAGCCAGCCGGGCCGTATTAAGGCGGGGAAGCGTTTTATGAGCTCCTCGCATGGCAATGCCCGTACACAGCACAGCCATGAGATGCAAGCGCTTTCAGGGAGACGTTTTTTGTTTATTTAGACAATCCATGCCCTCTTTAGGCGCTAAAGCCTTAACCGGAGGTCACCTTTTCATGAAAAATCAAGCCTCCAGCCATTCCCGCAGGCGCAAAAGATCCTGCCACGATTCTGCCTTGGCCAACGGTGTGCGCAGCAAATAAGCTGGATGATAGCTCGGCAAACAGGGCAGGGGAGCAGGCAGGCCCGGTATCTCCACCTCGCGCCAAACCCCACGCAGACGCCGGATTCCCTGCCGGCCCATCTCGGCGGGCAGCAATGTCTTGGCGGCCACCGCCCCCAGCGCCAGCAGCCCCCGCGGCGCGATGAGTGCGATCTGCCGGTGCAGGAAGGGCAGGCAGACATTCAGTTCCGCCTCTGTTGGCGCGCGGTTGCCCGGCGGGCGCCAGGGCACGGTATTGACGATACGCACCTGGCGCCGGTCCAATCCGATGCTGGCCAGCATTTTATCCAGCAACTGCCCGGCTGGGCCGACAAAAGGCCGGCCGGCCCGGTCTTCCTCGGCCCCCGGCGCCTCGCCGACGATGATCAGCCTTGCATCCGCCGCGCCATCGGCAAAAACAAGCTGGGTCGCGGTATCGCGCAGGGCGCAGCCGGAAAAATCCCGCAAGGCGGCTTCCAGTGCCTCCAGCGTAGCGCAGCCATCGGCAATCTCGCGCGCTTGCTCGCGGCCCATGGGCAGCGCGGACGCGGCATTTGCAGCGGCGCGCCGGGCTGCCATGGGGGTTGGCACGGGCCCTGGGGGGACGGGCTGTTTGGGTGGACTGCCAGCGCGGCGGTCCTGGGGCGCGTCCAGCAGCGCCTCGTCGCCTCCCCATTCCCATTGCAGACGCAACGCCTCGAGCAGTTCCATGTACGATGCTATAAAGCAGCAGCGCCTGGGCAGGCCAGTCTTGCATGCCCTCTTTACGCGCGGCCAGATTCATTCTTAGACAACCGCCTGAATAGAGAGGAGAGCAAACATGTCAGAGGAAGCCCAGCCGCGCGAGGCGATGGAATTCGATGTTCTGGTGGTTGGCGCCGGTCCCGCCGGGCTGTCTTCGGCGATCCGCCTCAAGCAGATCAATCCGGATCTGGCCATTTGCGTGGTGGAGAAGGGGTCGGAAGTCGGCGCCCATATCCTCTCCGGCGCGGTGTTGGAGCCGCGCGCGCTCAAAGAATTGTTGCCCGATTGCGATCCGGGGCAGATCCCGCTGGCCACGCCGGTGGAACATGATAAATTCATGTTCCTGACGCCAAGCCGCGCCTTCACCCTGCCCACGCCGCCGCAAATGCATAATGAGGGCAACTATATTGTCTCGCTGGGCAATGTGGTGCGCTGGCTTGGCCAGCAGGCCGAGGAGCTTGGGGTTGAGATCTATCCTGGTTTCGCCGCCGCCGAGTTGCTGGTGGAAGACGGCAAGGTCGTGGGTGTCGCCACGGGCGATATGGGCATCGGCAAGGATGGTCAGCCGACCGATAATTACCAGCGCGGCATGGAGCTGCGCGCGGCCTATACCGTGTTCGCCGAGGGCTGCCGTGGCTCTCTCTCCAAGCAGCTGATGTCGCGTTTCAACCTGCGCGCCAAATGCGATCCGCAGACATACGGCATCGGCATCAAGGAATTGTGGGAGATCAAACCCGAGAAATTCCAGAAGGGGCTTGCCATGCACAGCCTGGGCTGGCCGCTGAAGAGCGACACATATGGCGGCTCCTTCCTGTATCATTTCGGCGAGAACCTGGTTTCGGTTGGGTTCGTGGTGGGGCTGGATTACAGCAACCCCTATCTCTCGCCCTTCCAGGAATTCCAGCGTTATAAAACGCATCCCACCATCGCGCCGACCTTTGAGGGCGCCAAGCGCATCTCTTACGGCGCGCGCGCGATCAATGAGGGCGGGTTCCAATCCCTGCCGAGCTTGAGCTTTCCCGGCGGCGTGTTGGTGGGCTGTGCGGCCGGCACGCTGAACGTGCCGAAAATCAAAGGCACGCACACGGCGATGAAATCCGGCATGGTCGCGGCCGAGGCGGTGGCGGCGGCCCTGGCGGGCGACCGCCCGGCCGAGATCAGCGCCTACCCCGAGATGCTGCGCCAAAGCTGGGTGTGGTCCGAGCTGCACGAGGTCCGCAATATCCGCCCCGGCTTTGCCAAATTCGGCCTGTATGGCGGGATCCTCAATGCCGGGCTGGAGACGGTTCTGCGCGGCAAAACCCCGTGGACAATGAAGAACCATGCCGACCATACCGAGTTGAAGAAGGCCAAGGACTGCCAGCCGATCGATTATCCCAAGCCCGATGGCAAACTGACCTTCGACCGCCTGTCCTCGGTATTCCTCTCCAACACCAACCACGAGGAAAACCAACCGGCCCATCTCACCCTGCTCGATCCGGGCAAAGCGATTTCGGTGAATTATAACGAGTATGCCAGCCCCGAGACGCGCTATTGCCCGGCCGGTGTGTATGAGATCGTCGGCGAGGATGAGAACGCGCCCCGCCTGCAGATCAACGCGCAGAATTGCGTGCACTGCAAGACGTGCGACATCAAGGACCCGACCCAGAACATCAACTGGGTGGTGCCCGAGGGCGCTGGCGGGCCAAACTATCCAGGCGGGATGTAAGCGCGCATGAGCCTACGGATCGGCATTGCCGGCATTTCCGGCCGCATGGGGATTTATCTGGCGCAAGAGGCCGCTGCCGCGGCAACCCTGTCGGGCGGCACCAGCCGTTCCGGGCAGGCGCCGGGCGGGGCGGCGCATTTCGCCGACATTACGGCGCTGGCCCGCGAATCCGATGTGGTGATCGACTTCACCCATGCCAGCACGGTAAGTACCCATGCCAAGGCGCTGGCAATGACCGAAACCCCCTGGGTGCTGGGCACCACCGGCTATGGCGCCGCCGAACAAGAGGCCATCGCGGCGGCGGCGAAGGAGATTCCCGTCATCGCCTCGCCCAATTTCTGCACGGGCGTGAATCTGCTGCTTTTGCTGGCGGAAAAACTCGGCCACACCCTGCCGCCCGCGCAGTATGATGCCGAAATTCTGGAAATGCACCATCGGCAGAAGCTGGATTCGCCCTCTGGCACGGCGCTGGCCCTGGGGCGTGCCGTGGCGGCCGGGCGCGGGGTGCGTCTTGAAGATGTCATGGTCTCTGGCCGGGACGGCCACATGCCCGCGCGCCGCGATGGTGAAATCGGTTTTGCCACGCTGCGCGGCGGGCAGATTGTGGGTAGCCATTCGGTCTTGTTCACCGCCGGGGATGAGCAAATTACCCTGACCCACCATGCGTTTGACCGGCGGGTATTTGCCTCGGGTGCTGTGCGCGCGGCCCTTTGGCTGCATCCGCAGCCGGCCGGGTTGTATGGCATGCGCGATTTTCTTCAATTGTAAATCTTTCCCCCGTAGGAGCGGGGCGCCACCCCGCTGGGCATATCCGCCACGGGGAACTATTGACCCGGTAGCCCGGATGGGTCATCCGGGCCGCCGAATACTTTTGGGGGTTTTGCAAAATGCGCGATCGCGGCGAGTTCCTCTTTACCTCGGAATCGGTGTCCGAGGGCCATCCCGACAAGGTTGCCGACCGGATTTCGGATACGGTCGTCGATGCCTATCTGGCGGCCGACCCTTATGCCCGCGTGGCGTGCGAGACTCTGGTGACAACCAACCGCATCATCCTCGCGGGCGAGGTGCGTGGGCCCGAGACCATCACCAAGGAATATCTGGCCCATCTGGCGCGCATGGCCGTGCATGATATCGGCTACGACCAGGACGGCTTCTCCTGGCGCAATGCCGACATCGCCGTGCATCTGCATGCGCAATCGGCGCATATCGCGGTGGGCGTGGATGCCGCCGGCAATAAGGATGAAGGCGCTGGCGATCAGGGCATTATGTTCGGCTATGCCTGCGATGAGACCGAGGCGCTGATGCCCGCCCCGATCTATTATTCGCATCTTATCCTGCGCCGGATTTCCGAGCTGCGCCGTGCGGCCAATTCGCAGGTGGCGGGGCTGCTGCCCGACGCGAAAAGCCAGGTGACCCTGAAATATGTGAACGGCAAGCCGGTGGGGGCGACCTCGGTCGTGGTGTCGATCCAGCATGTCGAGGGGCTGACGCCGGGCCAGGTGAAGGAGATGCTGCGCCCGATCGTGGCCGCCGCCCTGCCCGAGGGCTGGATGCCCCCGGATGAGGAATTCTACGTCAACCCGACCGGCATTTTCGTCATTGGCGGGCCGGATGGCGATTGCGGCCTGACCGGGCGCAAAATCATCGTGGACACGTATGGCGGGGCCGCGCCGCATGGCGGCGGCGCCTTCTCGGGCAAGGACCCAACCAAGGTGGACCGTTCGGCCGCCTATGTGTGCCGGTATCTGGCCAAGAATGTGGTGGCAGCGGGTCTGGCCGCGCGCTGCACGCTGCAGCTTTCCTATGCCATTGGCGTGTCGCAGCCGCTCTCACTTTATGTGGATCTGCACGGCACGGGCCGCGATGTGGATGAGGCCAAGCTGGAGACGACCTTGCGAACGCTGGTCAATCTCAGCCCCCGGGGCATCCGCGAGCATCTGCAGCTCAACCGGCCAATTTACGCGCCAACCTCGGCCTTTGGCCATTTTGGCCGCGTGCCGGATGCCGAACTTGGCACCTTCACCTGGGAAAAGACCGATCTCGCGCCCGCGCTCAAGAGCGCATTTGGGCGCTAAACGGTCAAATCTTATGGTCAGGCCTGGGGGCGCCACGCGCCCGGGCCGCTGTTTTTAAAGTCAGAGCATGAGCATCAAACCCCCGCCGGACCGGCTTTATGGCCGGGTAAAAGGCAAAAAACTCCGCCCGCGCCAGGAATGGCTGCTGGCGGAGTTTCTCCCGCGTCTCACCTGGCCGGATGTGCCCTTTGGCATCTCCCCGCGCGAGATCTGGCTGGAGGTGGGGTTTGGCGGCGGCGAGCATGCGTATGAGCTGGCGCGCGCTAACCCGGATGTAGGGTATATTGCGGCGGAAGTGTTCGAGACGGGCATTTGTTCGCTGCTCTCGCGCCTGGCGCCCGATGGCGAGGACAACCCCGTTCCACCGGCCAATCTGCGCCTGTTCACCGACGATGCCCGCCCGCTGCTGCGCGGCATGGACGAGGCTAGCCTGTCGCGCCTGTTTCTCATGTTCCCCGATCCCTGGCCCAAGGCCCGCCATGCCAAGCGGCGCTTCGTGCATCCCGAACTGGTGAAAGAGGCCGCGCGCGTGCTCAAGCCCGGCGGGGAATGGCGCGTCGCCTCGGACGATCCAACCTACCAGCAATGGACTGATGAAGTGCTGGCCGAACAGGATGTTTTTGCCGTCAGCCGCCATACAGCGCGGTCCAAGGGATGGCCGCCCACGCGCTACGAGGCCAAGGCCATCGCTGCTGGCCGGCAGCCGGTTTATTGGTCACTCATCCGGCGTTGATATGACCACCCGGCAAGCCAACCCGTTGCGGCTTTTGGCGGTGCTGGTTCCCTTGCTGCTTGGCTATGCGGCACTCGTGCAAACACTCAAGCTGGCGGCAGCGGGCGGGTTTGTTCATGCCGATTTCTTTGGTCTCTGGTCCTTTGCCCGCTTTGCGGGGATGCATGGGGTCGCTTCCCTGTACCGGCAGCCAGCCGCTCTGGCCGCCTTTCAGCAGCATCTGGGATTGGTTGGGCATTATCCGTATCCTTATCCGCCGGTGGCGCTGCTTTGGTTCTGGCCGCTGGGCGGGCTGGGGCTAAATACCGCGCGGCTTATCTGGACGCTGCTCACCGCCGCCGCCTGCGCCCTGGCCGTGGCGGCTTTGCTGGGGCCGGGGCGGGGCTGGCGCGCCTTTGGCATATTGTTCGTTGTGCTCTCACCCGCCGCCGGGCTTAACCTGGCCGATGGCGAAACCGGCTATCTCATCGCCGCCCTGCTGCTGGGCGGCTTCGCGCTGCTGCCGCGCACGCCCATTGCCGCGGGTATTTTATTCGGCCTGTTGCTGTTCAAGCCACAATTTGGCTGGCTTCTGCCCTTTGCTCTGGCGGGGCTCGGTGCGTGGCGGGCTTTTGCCATCGCCGCTCTTTGCGGGGTGGGGCAGGTGGCGTTATCCGCCCTGCTGTTTACGCCCGATTCCTGGCACGCCTGGGGCTTGGCGCTGAGCGGCTACCAGGCCCAGCTTACGGCCAATGGCGCATCGCTTTACCGGTTAATGTCCACGCTGGACGCCACGGCCCGCACGCTTGGTCTTGGCTGGAGCTGGGCCGCGCAAGGGCTGCTGATGCTGGCCGTGGCGGGGCTTGTGTGGCTCATGTTCCATCGTACGGCGTACCGGCTGGCGGTGGCGGCCTTTTGCGCGTTGCTGCCGGCAGCCTGCCTGCATGGGTTCGATTATGACATGGTGTTTTTCGCCATAGCCCCGTTGCTGGCCGCCGAATCCGGCCTGGCCCCGTTATGGAGCCCGCGCACGCTGCTGTGGCTGCCCGCTTATATCTGGCCTTATGTTGCGGGCTCGGGCCGCGTGCCTTGGAACCTGGCGGCGATCTTTTGCCTGTTTTATGGCCTGTATCTGGTTCGGCGTGGGCTGACGCCAAGCTGCGCTTAGCTATTCAGGTAAAGCCTGGGCGGCGGCTCGGCATTCAAACAGCCGCAGAGAATGGCCAGGCCCCAGAGCAGAATCGAGGTGACGGCGGCGATCTGCCCCGCGCGCGTCAGCCCATGGGGCAAGATAAGCTGTGCCGGCAGATAAGACAGGTTGAACCAGGCCGCGTTGCAGAATCCGAGTGCGATGAACAGTAATTTCGGCGTCAGCCAGTCATGGCTGCCCACAGCCAGCGGCTCATAAAAGAACAACACGAAGCCCGTGAGCATGGTGATGCCAAGACTTACATAAACCACCGGCAAGGCCAGGCGTGCCAGCGGCTTGAGCGGGATATCCCGCCCCAGCCCGAGCAGCCGGAGATCCAACACCAAAATGGCCCCGAAAAAGACGCAGACGGACAGGACATGAAAGGCCCGGATCAGGAATTGCCAGGGCTGAAGCGCGAAATGCAGTGCCCGGTTATCCAGCGCGATCAGGTATTGTGCGGGGATTCTGAATGAATCCAACGCATTAGAAACTTCTAATCCAAACGTCATCAAAAAATCCCGTCAAGCGTGAGGCATGTGAATATAGCGCTTGCTATTGCAAATGATTTTTATTAGCAAGATAAATGGTAATGAGAATTGTTTGCATTTAATAGGATCTACCCTCCGTGAAGATCAATCCCCCCTTCATCGACGTGCGTTGCCGGCCTGTCCGGCGCGGCGGGCTCTTGGCGCTTTTGGCAGCCTGCCTGGCTGGCACCGGCATGGCGTCAGCCGCGCCGCGCATGGTGGAGCTGACCCTCAGCCATCATGAATTCACGCCCGACCATGTCACGGTCCCGGCCGGCACACGGTTCAGCATCCGGGTGACAAACCACGATTCCACCCCGGATGAGTTCGAAAGCCCGGCCTTGCGGGTGGAGCGCATCGTCATGCCGAGGCAGACGATCACCGTCCATGCCGGCCCGCTCACGCCGGGCACCTATAAATTCTACGACGATTACCATCCCGAGACCGCGCACGGCATCGTGGAGGCGAAATAGCCATGCTCGCCAGCTTCATCATCGTTTTTCGCGAGGTTCTGGAAGCGGGTCTGATCGTCGGCATCGTGCTGGCGGCAACCGAGGGCATTGCCCACCGCGCCCGGTATTTATGGGGCGGTATCGCCGCCGGGGTCGGCGGGGCTTGCCTTGTGGCGGCCTGCATTGGCCTGCTGTCCAGCGCGCTTTCGGGCAATGGGCAGGATGTGTTCAATGCCGGTATTCTCTGTTTTGCCGTGCTCATGCTGGGCCTGCATACGGTCTGGATGGCCCGGCATGGGCGGGAGATGGCCCGGGAGATGCGCGACATGGGCGGTGCGGTGGTAAGCGGCGATACAACCTTGCTTGCTATGGCGGCGGTCGTTGCCATCGCTATCCTGCGCGAGGGCTCGGAGGTGGTGTTGTTCCTCTACGGCATCGCCACGGCCGAGGCGCTGACAGCGGGCGCGATCATTTCCGGCGCTGTGCTGGGTATCGCGGCCGGGGCGGCGGTGTCCTACGCGCTGTACCGGGGGCTGCTCGCTATTCCGGTCGGGCGGCTGTTCACGGTCACGGGCTGGCTCATCTCGCTTCTGGCCGCCGGCATGGCGGGACAGGCGGCGGCTTTGCTCGCGAACGATAATTTCATCCCCGCTTTTGGCTACCAGCTCTGGGATACATCCTGGCTGCTTTCCAACGGCTCACTCATGGGCCGCGCGCTGGAGGCAATGGTTGGCTATTCCGCCCGGCCCATGGGCGTGCAGCTTCTCGCCTATCTGCTCACGCTCGGCACATTGGTGTTTCTCTCGCGGCGGTTTGGCCGTCCGCACCCCATATCCCAACAGGAGTCGTCCCATGCGTAAAATCATGCTCACCACCACCGCCTTGCTTCTGGCGGGCGCTCATCTCGCCCAGGCCAAGGAATATTATATTGGCGGCCCCGCCTATCAGGACGATATGGAGATCGTCTCCAACTATCTGCTGGGCGTGAGCAGGGCGCGCATGCCGCCGCATATGCCCACGGGTCAGGATACGATCCATCTGGAGGTGGATCTGCACGCCACGGCGAATAACCGCTGGGGCTATCCCGACCAGGGCTGGATTCCGTACGTCACCATCGGTTACGTCCTGACCAAGGAGGGCACGGACTGGTCCGCCAAGGGTACGCTGCTGCCGATGAGCGCCAATGACGGCCCGCATTACGCCGACAGCCTGACCATGGACGGGCCGGGCAAATACAAGGTGGTCTATACGTTCGGCGCCCCCTCTGAGAACGGCTATTACCGGCATACCGACAAGGAGACCGGCATTCCCCCCTGGTGGAAGCCCTTCACCGAGAGCTTCAGCTTCACCTATCCCGTGAAGAACTGACCTTTAGAGGCAGAAGAGGGTGGCTCAATCCTCTTCTGCCTCGTCCTCTTCCTCCAGGCTGAATTGCTGCGCTTCCTCGTCATATTCAAAAATCTCGGCATAGCGCCCCCAGGAGATGGCGGTGCGCAACGTCTCTTCCGCATATTCGGGCGACATATGGTCCTCCAACTCATCGCGGAAGCGCACGGCCGAGGCGCGATGGTTGGAACGCTGGTCAATCACCTGGCGGATGGCGTTGATCAAAGGCACATTGGCGCGCAGCTGGGCGCCAAAAATCTCCTTACGGTCCTCGGTTTCGGCCTCGGTGAAGCGCCGGCCGGTCTCGGTCAAAATCAAATCGCCCTCTTCCAGCACGGCAAAGCCCAGCAGGCTCAGCGTCTCGCCCAGCGGCAGTAGCTCATCCGCCTCATATTGCAAGGCGGCGGCCAGGGCCGGCAGGTCGGCGCGGCCATGATAGGGGTCTTGGCTTAGCGTCTCCAACAGGCCCGCCATCATGTTGGTGCCCACCGGATGCAGCGGTGTGGCGAACCCCGCCATGGCCGGGCCGGGCGTTGCCGGCACCTCCTTTGGCGTGCGGCGTGTCATGATGCCGTAAATATCGTCCACCATCTGGCGGAAGGCGGGGTCGAACCGGTTGCGCGGATGCGCGAAGGGAATTTTCAGCTCATGCGCTACCTGGCCGGGATTGGAGGAGAAAACCAGGATGCGGTCGGCCATCAGCACCGCCTCCTCGATATTATGCGTCACGATCAGCACCGATTTTACCGGCAGCTTGCCATCCATCCACAAATCGATGAGGTCGGTGCGCAATGTCTCAGCAGTCAGCACATCCAGGGCCGAGAAGGGCTCGTCCATCAGCAGCAGATCGGGATGCACAACGAGCGCGCGCGCCAGCCCCACACGCTGGCGCATGCCGCCAGAGAGTTCCTTGGGGTAAGCGCCATCGTACCCGCCAAGCCCGATCAGGTCGATCGCCTCTTCCGAGCGTTCCTCGCGCTCATCCCGGCCTACACCCAGCGCCTCCAGCCCCAGTTCCACATTTTCCTGCACGGTGAGCCAGGGAAACAGCGCGAAGCTCTGGAACACCATGGCCACGCCAGGGGCTGGGCCGCGCAACGGCGTGCCGCGCCAGTGCACCTCGCCGGCGGAGGGTTTAAGCAGCCCGGCCACAATACGCAGCAAGGTGGATTTGCCCGAGCCCGAACGCCCGAGCAGCGCGACAATCTCGCCCTCCTGCAGGGTAAGATCCACATTATCAAGCACCACGAGGTCGGCATTCGCCTCCTTATGGTAGGATTGCCGGCAGTTGCGCACGCTTACCAGCGGCGGATTGGCATGATCCATGGCTTACCCCAAAATGGTGCGGCGGGTCGCATAAGCGTGGAGCGGCCGCCAAAGAATTCGATTGATGATGATGACAAAGCCGGACATGACAACCACCCCCAGCACCACGCGCGGCGTGTTTCCGGCGGCCGATGCCTGGGCGATATAGGCACCCAGCCCGTGTGCCACGAGCTTATGCTGCCCCCAGCTTGCCACTTCAGCGACGATAGAGGCATTCCATGCCCCGCCCGAGGCGGTCAGCAGCCCGGTGACAAAATAGGGCAGGATGCCCGGGATCATCACCTTGCGCCACCACAAAATGCCCCGAATATGAAAATTGGCGACCGCCTCCTTCATGTCACCCGGAAACGCCGCCGCCCCGGCAATAACATTGAACAACACATACCATTGCGTGCCGATCAGCATGAGCGGTGTCAGCCAGATATCGGCGCTGACATGGAAATATACGATCCCCAGCACCACGGGCGGAAACAGCAAATTGGCCGGGAAGGCTGCCAGAAACTGGACCAAAGGCTGGGCCATGCGTGTGGCGCGGGGGCGCAACCCAATCCACACGCCGATCGGCACCCAGATGAAGGCCGCGATCACCATCAGCACCATCACCCGCAGCGCGGTATAAGCGCCCATCAGCAAGGCGGTGCCAAGATCGCTCCAATGCAGCGCTCCGGAAACGAATTGCACAACCCGCCAGCCCGCATAAAGCGCGATCAGCACCACCAGAACAAACCAGGCAAGGTCGAGCAGCCGCGAAGGCTCGCGGCTTTCATCCACCTGCCGGCCGGATGAAACACTAAGCCGCAGCCGGAATACCGCGCGCAGCGCCTCTCCCACGGCCTCGCCCAGGGCGCGGAACAGCCGCGTGCGGCGGAACAGTTTCAGCATCCAGGGCTCAGGGCCGGACAGGGTGGCCGTGGTCTCGAATCGGAATTTGCCAGACCAGGCCACCAGCGGGCGGAATAAAAGCTGATCGTAGAGCAGA
>JAKBBM010000099.1 GCA_021808545.1 Pseudomonadota bacterium
GGGATGGCGCTCGATACCGATGAAATGCCGGTGCAGCCGTTTGGCCACGGCGGCCGTGGTGTCGGTGCCAAGGAACGGGTCCACGATCACATCGCCCGGCCCGGTGGAGGCCATGATCACCCGGTGCAGCAGGGCCTCTGGCTTTTGCGTGGGGTGCAGCTTCAACCCATGCGTGTTGCGCAGCCGCTCAGATCCGGTGCAAAGCGGCAGTGTCCAGTCCGAGCGCATCTGCAAATCGTCGTTCAGCGCCTTCATTGCCTGGTAGTTGAATTTATAGCGCGATTTCTGGCTCTTGGCCGCCCAGATCATGGTTTCATGCGCATTGGTGAAGCGCCGTCCGCGGAAATTGGGCATGGGGTTGGATTTGCGCCAGATCACATCGTTCAGGATCCAAAAACCCAGATCCTGCATCATCGCTCCGATTCTGAAGATGTTATGATAAGAGCCGATGACCCAGATGGTGCCGTCTTTCATCAGAACACGGTGGCATTCGCTCAGCCAGTCGCGGGTGAAGGCGTCATAGGCGGCGAAATCGGTGAACCGGTCCCAGTCCTCATCCACGCCATCGACCAGACTATCGTCCGGGCGGCGCAATTCTCCCCGCAGTTGCAGGTTATAGGGCGGGTCGGCGAATACGCAGTTGACCGAGGAGTCGGGCAGCATGCGCAGCATCGTCCCGGCATCACCGAGCAGGATCTGATCCAGCGGCAATTCGTGCAGCATTTCCACGGGCAAGGCGAATCCTCGAGAGTGCAATGACTCGCCTAAACTGGCGGCTGGGACGTGACCGCGTCAACCACGCCGGACGCATGATTTTGGGACAGTTTTGCCGCCTGCAATATAATCCGCCTACTATTCTTGACAGCGCAGGGGGCTATGGGTAGCAGACCGGCAACGTCTCGGCGGCCCAGGGCCGCTGAAAACAGGAGCATGGACAAAGATCGGGACAAAGCGGCGTTTGAGGCGCGGCTAAAGGCGGCTGAGGAGGCCGCTCGGGGCCCCAAACGGGAGCGGGCGCAAAAAAACGCCGGCTCGGCGCAGCGTGCGATCGAGCTTGCCATGCGGCTGGGCGTTGAAATGGTGGCCGCGATGGTTATCGCCGTGGTGATTGGCTGGGGGCTGGATCGGCTCTTCCATACCAGCCCATGGCTGATGATCCTCATGGTGCCGGTGGGTATGGTGGCTGGCTTGCGGAATTTGCTCCGCGCGGCGGGCAAGGACAAGTGACGGGCGGCTGACAGGATAGAAAATGGCAGGACCAAAGATCGACGCGCTCGGACAATTCACGCTCACCACGGGGCTGGGGCCGCTGGGCCGTGCCGTGGATTTCACCAATTCCAATGAGATGATGTTGGCCGGTGCCGTCATCATCGTGCTGCTCTTCGCGCTGGGCTTGCGCCGCCGCGCCTTGGTGCCGCGGCGCCTGCAGGCCCTGGTCGAGCTGATGTACGAATTCGTCCATAATATGTGCGTGGATACGATCGGCGAGGAAGGTCTGCGCTTTTTCCCGCTGGTCTTCACTATTTTCAGCTTCATTCTGCTGGGCAATCTGCTGGGGTTGTTCCCCTATTTCTTTACCTTCACCTCGCATATCGCGGTCACGCTGTCGCTGGCGCTGTTCGTGTTCGTGTTCTCAACCGGTGTTGGGTTTTATACGCATGGGCTGAAATTCTTTAAATTCTTCGTGCCCGCCGGCGTGCCCGGTTGGCTGCTGCCCTTGCTTGTGCCCATCGAGATCATTTCCTACCTTTCGCGGCCTGTATCGCTTTCGGTCCGTTTGTTCGCCAACATGACCGCCGGGCACGTGATGTGGGAAGTGTTCGCCGGCTTCATGCTGCTGCTCACCGCCAGCTTTGGCATTCTGGGTGCCTTTGCCTCAATCGTGCCGCTGGGTCTTAATATCGGCTTGGCGGCGCTGGAATTGCTGGTGGCCGGACTGCAGGCCTATGTGTTCGCCATCCTCACGTGCCTGTATCTGCACGATGCCGTGCATATGCACTGACCTCGACCAATAAAAGTTTCTCGGAAAGGAAAGTTACATGGATCCCCAGTCTGCCGCTCTGCTCGCCAAGGATATCGGTGCCGGCCTTGCTACCATCGGTGTCGCCGGTGCGGGTGTTGGTATCGGCAATCTGTTCGGCTCGTTCGTCTCCTCCGTCGGCCGCAACCCGGCCGCGCGCGACACCATGTTCCGCGATGTGCTGCTCGGCTTCGCCCTGACGGAAGCCGTGGCGCTGTATGCGCTGGTCATCGCGCTGGTCATCCTGTTCACCTGATGCGCCGCTTTAGCACCGCCCTGCTGTTGGTTTTGGCACCTTCCGCCGCCGTGGCGGAAGGCACCATGCCGCAGATGGATTTCGCTGATCCGCTCACCTCCACGCAGATTCTGTGGATGGTGGTGATCCTGGTGGTGCTGTATCTGCTGCTCTCCCGCTGGGGGCTGCCGGAAATCGGCAAAGTGCTGGAAAATCGGGCTGAAGTCATCGCCCGTGACTTGGCCGCCGCCCGCGCAGCCAAGCAGGCGGCGGAAACCGCCGTGGCGCAGATGAACGCGACCATGGCACAGGCCCGCAGCACCGCCCAGGCCGAGGTGGCCAAAGCCGTGGCCGATGCCAAGGCGAAGGCCGAGGCCGACGCCAAGGTGCTGAATGCGCGGCTTGAGGCCAAGCTCAGCGCGGCGGAAGCGCAGATTGCCGAGGCCGAGAAAGCCGCGCTGGCCGCGATCCGGCCCGTGGCGGCCGAGGCGGCCAGCTCCATCTTGTTGAAACTCACGGGCAGCCCGCCCGCCCAAACAGCCCTGGCGCCGTGTCTGGACGAGGCGCTGGCCGCGCGGAAGGTGGCATAGCACCATGGAATATGACTCCCTTCACGTCACCCCCTGGACCCATGGCACCTTCTGGGTGCTGGTGGCCGTGGTCATTTTCGCTGTCCTCGCGGCGCGCAAGCTCTGGGCGGCGATCGCGGGCATGCTCGATGCCCGCACCCGCCATATACGAGAGACGCTGGCCGAAGCCGCCCAGCTGAAGGAAGAAGCCGAGGCCATGCTGGCCGAGGCGCAGGCCCGCCAAGCCCAGGCGGCGGCCGATGCGAAGATGATTCTGCAAACCGCGCATGAGGAGGCTGCCCGGCTCGCGGCTGAGCTGGCGGGCGAGGCAGAGGCCACCGCCGCGCGGCGTGAGCGCATGGCGCTGGAGCGGATTGCCGCCGCCGAGGCGCAGGCGCTGAAGGAAGTGCGGGCCATTGCCGTGGATGTCGCCACAGCGGCCTCGGTGCGGATGCTGCGCGAAAATTTTGGCGCCTCGGCCGATGCGGCCTTGCTTGACCATGCCATTCAGGCCCTGCCCACGGCATTGCGCGCTTAAATCAGCCGTCAACCCCACCAAAAAGGCCATGAGGTGTGAAGCCTCATGGCCTTTTTCATGGCTGCGGTCTTGTTTTGGGTTTTTTGTCGGCCGCGGCGCGCCGTATCGGCGCCCGTTCGGGCGCGCTATATATATTTTATTTTTGTAATCTGTTTCTTTTTTATTTTTGTAATCCGTCTCATTCGGTAAAAAATTCGTTCAACCGCCTGTACGGAGAAATTTTGTTTTCCGCAGCTATTCATTGTAATATTGTTCTGGTGAGATTCGTTGATGCGCTCCGATGAGGTGAGGCAGATGGACAGCGCCGAACAAGGCATGGGCGGCGTGGCCCCAAGTGCGGCGGAGCTTGTGCTGCGCGAGCGGGAAGCACAGCTGAGGGCCATTCTGGACACGGTGCCAGATGCGATGATCGTGATCGATGCAGCTGGGCTGATCGACTCCTTTAGTAGCGCCGCGGAAGCCTTGTTTGGCTACAAGGCGGCCGAGATTAAAGGCCACAATGTCAATCAGCTCATGCCCTCGCCCTATCGCGAACAGCATAATGACTATCTCGCCCGGTATCAGCGCACGGGCGAGCGGCGGATTATCGGCTCCAGCCGCGTGGTGATCGGGCTGCGCCGCGATGGCTCAACCTTTCCCATGGAGCTTTATATTGGCGAGATGCAGTTGCGCGGCCGGCCTGCTTTTACCGGCTTTGTGCGCGATCTGACGGAAAAACAGGAAACCCAGGCGCGGCTGCATGAATTGCAGGCGGAAGTCGCGCATATGTCGCGCTTCACCGCCATGGGGGAAATGGCCTCGACCCTGGCGCATGAGTTGAACCAGCCGCTGACGGCGGTGGTGACCTATCTGAATGGCTGCCGGCGGCTGCTGGAACGCGGTGCGGGTGACAATGCGATGCTGCAAGATGGTATTGAGCGCGCGGCGGAGCAGGCCTTGCGGGCTGGGCAGATCATCCGCCGCCTGCGTGAATTCGTGGCGCGGGGCGAAACCGCGCGGCAGACGGAAAATCTGCCCAAGCTGATTGAGGAAGCCGGCGCACTGGCCCTGATCGGCGCGCGTGAGACGGGGGTGCGCGTCAATTTCTCCTTTCATCCCGATTGTGCCTGCGTAATGGCTGACAAGGTGCAGGTGCAGCAGGTTCTGCTCAACCTCATCCGCAACGGGATGGAGGCGATGGAGCGCAGCGAGCGCCGGGATATGACCATTGCCACGGCACCCGCGGGGCAGGAGCTGGTGCGGGTCAGTGTCTCCGATACAGGCGAAGGTATAGCCCCGCATATCAGGGCCGATTTGTTTCAGCCTTTTGTCACCAGCAAGCCGCATGGCATGGGGGTGGGGTTGTCTGTCTCGCGTACCATCATCGAGGCGCATGGCGGCCGCCTCTGGGCTGAGCCAAATGCTGGCGGCGGGACGTTGTTTTGTTTTACCTTGCCGGCCATGCCGTGCGGAAACAATGAATGACCCCCGATCCGGTGGTACATCTGGTGGATGATGATCTGGCCGTGCGCCAGTCTTTGGCGTTTTTGCTGACCAGCGCGGGATTCGCGGTGCGCACGTACGAATCCGCAGCGCGGTTTTTGGATGCGTTGGCCGCGGTGCAGCCGGGCTGTGTGGTGACCGATGTGCGGATGCCGGGCCTCTCGGGGCTAGAACTGCAACGCGAGCTGGTGGACAGGCGCATCAACCTGCCGGTGATTGTGATGACCGGGCATGGCGATGTGCCGCTGGCCGTGGCGGCGATGAAGGCCGGGGCGGTGGATTTTATCGAAAAACCATTTTCCGATGAGCTGATGATCAGCGCCATCCACGCTGCGTTTGACCGTTATGCCTCTGATGCCAAGGCGCGAGACGAAGTCGGGGCCGCGCAGGCGCGGCTATCCTCTTTAAGCCAGCGTGAGCGTGAGGTGCTGGAAGGGCTGGTGGCGGGCCAGCCGAACAAGGTGGTTGCTTATGCGCTGGGCATTAGTGCGCGGACGGTTGAGGTGCATCGCGCCAACCTCATGGCCAAAATGGGGGCTGGCAGTCTG
>JAKBBM010000031.1 GCA_021808545.1 Pseudomonadota bacterium
AAGCGGCGCGGGCGCAGCGGGTTGGCGGCCATCTGCTGCAAAATGGGTAGGGCGAAGGCGGCGGTTTTACCGGTGCCGGTTTGGGCGATGCCCAGAACGTCGCGGCCCGTAAGTCCGGCCGGAATGGCGCCTTCCTGAATGGGGGTGGGTTTTTCGAAGCCAGCCTGGCGCAGCGCGGTCAGGATCGATCCAGCAAAGCCGAAATCGGCGAAACTCTTGTCAGTCATAAAAATAAACGTCTCCGGCGCCAGGGAGAGCCTCCATGGCGTTATTGTCCGGCTTCCACGCGCGATATTGGAAAGGACGGGAAGAAATTGCCCCGACAAAGGCGTCCCCGCCTTTGCAATAGCAGATCAGCCGCCAAGGCCGGATCAAAAATCCGGTCGCGCTTTCGCGGCTGATGGCGCCTTATGCCCGTGTTGCGATGCAATAAGCAAGAGCGGGCACGCAGCCCAGCCCCGCGTGGATGCAGATTAGAGTGGAATTTTGCCAACCCCGCCCGGGCGGTCGAGAATATAGGTGGGCAGAGCGGTGCCGCTGATGGTGCCGCGCAGGCGGCGCAAGATTTCGCGCCCGCGCTCAATCGGCACATGAAAACGCGCCGTGCCGGGGGCGGGGTCGAGCTGGTGCAGATAATAGGGCTTGATGCGCGCGCGCAGCATGGCGCGGAACAGGTCGGCCAGGGTGGCCTCATCGTCATTCACGCCCGCGAGCAGCACGCTTTGGCCCAATAGCGGGTGCCCCTGGCGGGCAAGCTGGAGGCAGGCGGCTTGGGCGGTGGGTGTGATCTCGCGCGCATGGTTGGTGTGAATGGCGATATAAAGCGGCTTGTCGATATCAAGCGCTGAAAGCAGGGCAGGGGTGATCAACCCCGGATCGGCCACCGGCACGCGGCTATGGATGCGCAGGATCTCGACATGATCAATGGCTTCCAGCCGCCGCAAAATGCCGCCCAGCCGCCGGGGCGAGAGGATCAGCGGATCGCCCCCGGTCAGGATCACCTCCCGGATGCCGGAATGCGCGGCGATATAGCCGTAAGCGGCCTCCAGCTCCGTTTCGCTCAGCAGCCCGCCATCGGGGCCGACCTGCTCGCGCCGGAAGCAGAACCGGCAATAGACGGGGCAGGCCAGCAGCGGTTTGAGCAGCGCGCGGTCCGGATAGCGATGCACGATGCCAGGCTGGGGCGAGAGCGCTTCGTCGGCGATGGGATCAGCACTTTCATGCGCGGCGGTAATCAGCTCGGCCGCGTCGGGGATGAATTGCAGGCCGAGCGGATCGTCAGGTGCCTTAATCAGCGCCGCCAGGGCGGGCGGAATCGCAATGGCATAGCGCGCGGCCACCGCCATGGCGTCCGCATGGCGCGCGGGCGGCAGCAGCCCGGTCTGCACCAGCTCATCTGGTGTGCGCAGCGTGCGGGGTTTGGGAGAAATTCCGTCCGGCATCGGCGCGGTGTATCCTGCCTGGCATGCGCTCTCAACCCTGGCAGACCTTGCCCGACCGTCTCCCTCTTTTGCGCCGCCGCGCCAAATTGGCCGCTGCCGTGCGCGCCTTTTTTGCCGCGCGCGGCTATATGGAGGTGGAAACACCTTACGCCGTGCCCGCCCCGGGCGAGGAGGTGCATTTGCGCGCCCGCCCGGCCGGGGCGGGCCAATGGCTGCATACCAGCCCGGAATTCGCGATGAAAAAGCTTCTGGCGGGCGGATCGGGGCCGATTTTTCAGCTCGCCCGGGTTTGGCGCGATGAGCCCTGGTCTGGCACGCATGCGCCTGAATTCACCATGCTGGAATGGTACCGGATGGGGGCCGATATGCCGGCCCTGATGCAGGAAACCTTCGCCCTGCTGCGCGCCATCTTGCCCCCCGCCGTTACCTGCCAGGGGATCACCACGGTGCTGGATGCGCCGGAACATCTTACCATGGCCGAGGCGTTCGCGCGTTATGCGGGGGTGGATGTGCTGGCCAGCGCGGGCGATGTCATGGCTTTGGCCGCCGCGGCGGATGTGGATTTGCGCGCCGGCGAGGATTGGGAGGATTTATTCTTCCGCCTGCTGCTGGAGCGGGTGGAGCCGCATCTGGGCCGTGAGCGCGCCACCTTCCTGACCCATTGGCCAGCCGAGCAAGCGGCCCTGGCCCGGCGTTGCCCGGAAGATCCGCGCGTGGCCGAGCGGTTTGAGCTTTATGTCTGTGGGATCGAGCTTGCCAATGCCTTTGTCGAGCTGACGGATGCGGCCGAGCAACGCGCGCGTTTTGAAGCCGATCGCGCCCGCCGCCATGCCATGTACGGGCAGGATTGGACGATGGATGAGGGGTTTTTGGACGCGGTTGGCACCTTGCCCGCCTGTTCGGGGATTGCGCTTGGGTTTGACCGGCTGGCGATGCTGGCCACATCGGCCCGGCGCATTGCCGATGTGTTGTGGTTGCCTGACGATTGTCATTAACCGGTTACGGAAAGCTGCTAATTTGTACGGTGCCTGATGGAGAGACCGCTGATGCGCCCGTTTGTACCGTTATTTGCCGTTCTGGCCTTGTCTTTGGCGGGTTGCGCCACGGGGCCGGGGCTGCAATCGCGCATGGCCGCCTATATTGGCGCGCCGGAGGCAACCTTGGTGCAGGCGCTGGGTGTGCCGGATAAGCAGATTACCGTGAATGGTGAAACCTATCTCGCCTATATGCGCAGCCAGGCGCAGATTCAGCCTAATCCAGCCCTTATTGGCCCGATGGGGCCATATTGGGGCCCCTATGGCGGCACGGTATATGCGGCGGGCCTGCCCAGCAATATTCTGGTCTGGTCCTGCGAGATCACTTTTTTGGTGCGCGACGGCAAGGTCGCCGGGGTGACGCTGAAGGGGAATGACTGCAACTGACCAGCGGCGGATCAGGCGCTGGTCAGCGTGGCGGCGCCGTTATGCAGGGCCGCCATGAGCTGAGCCACGGCGGCCGCCCGGTGGCTGATGTTCTCCTTGGCCGCGTGGCCCAGCTCGGCATAGGTCTGGATATGGCCATCGGGGATGAAGAGCGGGTCGTAACCAAATCCGTCCTGCCCGCGCGGCGTTTGGGCGATGCGCCCATGCGCCAGCCCGATATAGGTTTGGGTCGTGCCGTTGGGCTGGGCGAGGCACAGAGCGCAGGTAAACCAGGCGCGCCATTCATCGGCCGTTCGCGCGGCGGCGATGATCCGCGCGAACGCCGCCGGGTAATCCCCCGCCGCATAACGTGAGGACAAAACACCAGGCCCGCCATCCAGTGCCGCGGCGCAAAAGCCGGAATCATCGGCCAGAGCGGGCAAGCCCGCGGCCGATGCCGCGGCCAGGGCCTTCAGGCGCGCATTGCCGGCGAAATCCGATGCGGTTTCATCCGGCTCTGGCAGGCCAAGCGCGCCGGCAGATGTCGCCTCTATCCCCAAAGGCGCGAGAAGCGACTGGAATTCGCGCAATTTTCCCGGATTATGCGTGGCGATGACGAGACGCGCGCTCATGCCCGCCCCGTCAGGCCCGAGAGTTTGCCGGGGTCGATGCGCAGGTTGGCCAGGGCGCGCTGCCATTTGGTTTCATCGGCGGTGTCGAAGATGATCGCCTCGTCCGGTGTGGTGCTGAGCCAGGCATTTTCCCGGATTTCCTCATCCAGCTGCCCAGCCCCCCAGCCAGCATAGCCGAGCACAAGTCGGGCCCGCTGCGGGCCGCCGCCCTCGGCCACCGCATGCAGGACCGAGAGATTGGCGGTGAGCACATGCGCGCCGTCCACCTCCAGGCTGCCATCGTCCGCCCAATCGGCCGAATGCAGCACGAACCCCCGATTATCATCCACCGGCCCGCCAGTGCCCAGCGGCAGCTCGCGGCGCGGCGGTATGGGCTGGATCTCGAGCTGGCGCATCAGATCGGTGAATGTCGGCGCGCGCAGCGGCCGGTTGAGAATCACGCCCATCGCCCCTTCCTCGCTATGCGCGCAAATAAAAATCACGCTTTGCGCAAAACGCGGGTCGCGCATTGAGGGCATGGCGATGAGAAGTTGCCCGGTCAGCCAGTCCGGTGTGCTGGGTGCAGAAAATTTAGTGTCAACCATTTGGGTAATATATTCACGGGCTTGCCGCGCGGCCAGCCCCAGGGCATGTGGCCCAACCCTTCACGGGTTGGCGTAGTTCGTCTACGAAGGTTCATCTGTCAGGGAAATACGGAATATCATGATCAAGACAGGCGACAAGATTCCAGCCATGAAGCTCATGGTGGCAACCGCTGATGGCCCGCGTGAGGCCGATACCGCTGAGCTTCTGGGCCAGGGTAAGGTGGTGCTGTTCGCCGTGCCGGGCGCCTTTACCCCGACATGCAGCGCCAAGCATCTGCCGGGCTTTGTCAAGCTCGCCCCCGAGTTCAAGGCCAAGGGCGTGGACCGGATTGTGTGCATGGCGGTGAATGACGCGTTTGTGATGGGAGCATGGGCGAAGGACCAGAAGGTAGGTGAGGCCGTGACCATGCTGGCCGATGGCTCCGGTATTTTTACCCGTGCGTTGGGGCTGGAGCTGGATTTGGTGGCGCGCGGACTGGGGATGCGCAGCCAGCGCTTTGCCCTGGTGGCCGAGAACGGCGTGGTGACGCATCTGGCGGTGGAGGAGCCGGGCGGGTTTGAGGTCAGCCGCGCCGAGGCGGTGCTCGAAACGCTCTAATCCCGTGCCTCTTACCCTTACGGTTGTGGTGCCGTGCTATAATGAGCGGGCCAATGTGGCCCCCATGGTCGCGGCACTGGATAAGGTCCTTGCGGATATCGCCTGGGAGGTGGTGTTCGTGGATGATGACAGCCCCGATGGCACCGCCGCTGCGGCGCGCGCCATCGCGCGGGATGATCCGCGCGTGCGCTGCATCCGCCGGGTTGGGCGCAGGGGCCTGTCCTCGGCGGTGATCGAGGGGGCGATGTCCTCCTCGGCCGATTATATCGCCGTGCTCGACGGCGATTTGCAGCATGATGAGACCAAACTGCCCGAGATGCTGGCGGCGGTGCGGGCAGGGGCTGATATCGCGGTGGGCAGCCGGCATGTGGCGGGCGGCGATTCGGCGGGCCTGGCCTCGCCGCTCAGGGTGTTTTTGTCCGAGACTGGTATTCGCATCGCCCAGTTGATCACCCGCAGTCGGCTTGGCGATCCGATGAGCGGCTTCTTCCTGCTGCCCCGCGCGCTGTTCGACGAGCTGGCCCCGCGCCTGACCGGCCAGGGTTTCAAGATTCTGCTCGACCTCATGCTGGCCGCGCGCCGCCCGCTGAATATGGCCGAGATTGCATATAAATTCCGCCCCCGCGCCGCCGGTGAGAGCAAGCTCGACGCGCTGGTGCTCGCGCAATTCGCGGGGTTGTTGATCGATAAGGCCCTGGGCGGGCTGGTGCCGCCGCGCTTTTTATCCTTCGCGCTGGTTGGCGCCTTTGGCGTGCTGGTGAATATTGCGGTGCTGCAGGCCGCACGCGCGGGCGGGCTTGGTTTTGAACAGGCGCAGAGCCTGGGCACGCTGGTTGCCATGATGGCGAATTTTCAGCTCAATAATCAGCTGACCTACCGCACCCAGCGGCTGAAAGGCGCGCGCGCCTGGCGTGGGCTGGTGCTGTTTTTGGCGGTGTGCAGCTTAGGGGCGGTTGCCAATATCGGCATTGCCAGCACGCTTTATGCCGCGGATGGACACGGGCTGCTGGCTGGGGCCGCTGGGGCCGCGGTGGGGGTGGTGTGGAATTATGCCGTCTCCGCCACGCTGGTTTGGCGGGTGCGCTGATGCGGGGCGCGCTCGCGGCGCTCGCGGCGCTGGCGGCACTCACCGTGCTGCGTCTTTTCCTCGCGGCCTGGCTGCCGCTGACCCCGGATGAATCCTATTACGCGCTGTGGGCCACGCATCTGCAGACGGGCTATTACGACCATCCGCCGATGGTGGCGTTGTGGATCAAGGCGGGCACGCTGCTGTGTGGCCCTGGTCCGCTGGGCGTGCGGCTGCTGGGCCCGCTCTCGGCGGCGTTGGGCTCGGTGTTGTTGTGGGACGCGGGCGAGCGGCTGATCCCAGGCCGTCGCGTTGGCCTGAGCGCGGCCCTGCTGCTAAACGCGACGCTGATGGTTGGTGCCGGCGCCATCATCATGACGCCCGACACCCCGCTCCTGTTTTTCTGGATCGCGGGGCTGGCGGCACTGGCCCGTCTGCTGCAAAGCCAAAATCCGCGCTGGTGGCTGGCCGTGGGGCTGGCGGCGGGATGCATGCTCTTTTCCAAATATACCGCCGCCTTGTTTATTGCCGCTGTGTTTTTCTGGCTGCTCGCGGCACGCCAGGGGCGCGCGCAGTTGCGCACACCCTGGCCTTGGGCCGCGATTGTGCTGGCGGTGGCGCTGTTCGCGCCGGATATTGCCTGGAACGCGGCGCATGGCTGGGTCAGCTATTTGAAGCAGGGCGGGCGGGTCATGCAGTTTGACCCCGCCCGGGCCGCGCAGTTTTTTGGCGAGCTTGTGGGCAGCCAGTTCGGGCTGTTCACGCCGGGCATCTTCATCCTCGCGGGGGTGGGGCTGTGGCGGTTGCGGCACGAGACCACGCCCGGCGCGCGGCTGCTGCTTTGGCTCACGCTGGTGCCGGGGGCGGTGTTTTTGGAACACGTCATCTCCAACCGGGTGGAGAGCAATTGGGTGGCGATTCTCTATCCCTCCGCCTGCCTGGCTGCTGCGTTGCTGCCGATGGACATGCTCGCGCGCTGGCGCCGCCCCGCTCTGGCGCTGGGGTTTGGCATGACCGGCTTGGTTTATTTACAGGCGGTGGCGGCGCCGCTGCCGGTGCCCGCCCGGTTGGATACGTCAGCCCTGCAACTGGCTGGCTGGCCGGGCCTGGCGCGGGCGGCATCGGCCTCGCATCCGGCGTTCATCATGGCCGATGATTACGGCACCGCCGCCGAACTGGCCCGCTATGTGTCCCCCAACGTGCCGGTGTTGGGCGAGGGCAAACGCTGGCGCTATTTCGACTGGTCAAAAACCGGCCATAAAGGGGAGTTGGGCCTGCTGATTACCCGCAATGGCGCACGCGCCTGCCCCGATCCGCTGCCCGATATCATCCGCGCGCGCGGGGTTGAGCCGGTGATGCGTTACCATCTCTGCCATATCCACCTGAAGAAGCCCATGGTGCGCCTGCCCCGCCCATAAGCACCAGCGTGCCCCAGGCGCAGAGCGTGCCGGTGAGCAGCCCGCCCAGTACATCGCCCAGAAAATGGTAATTGGCGGCGACCAGACCGGCCATCACAAGCCCGATCACCCCGCCCCACAGCCAGCGCAGATGCGGGCGCAGCACCCACAAAACGCCAAGCGGGGCCGAGATATAGGCGGTATGGCCCGAGGGAAACGCGCCGAAAAACAGGCTAACCGTGAAGGGATGGAACTGGTAGATGCCATATTTCATCCAGGTGCCGGGCCAAGGGCGGCCGAACACCCATTTCAGCTCATCCTTGGCGGCGGTGGCGGCCATGGTGGCAAGACTCATGGCCAGCCACAGCCTGGGGCCTGGCGCGCGCCCGCGCAAATGCCGCCACACCGCCCAGATGAGATACAGCCCCGCCCCGGGCAGCGCCAGCAGCGAGGGGGCGGCGCAAACCTGGAACAGGCGTTTATAGGCCGTGAATTGGTGGCAGAACAAAGCCACGGGCTGGTCGGCGAACAGGATGCAGAGCGGGATGGCCACGGCCAGTGTCGCCGTGAAGAGCAGCAGGGCCTGGCCTGGTTTCATGCGTGCGGGTATCAGGGCAGCAGTACGGTGCTGCCGGTGGTACGCCGGGCTTCCAGCGCCTCATGCGCCAGGGCGGCATCTTCCAGCGCGAAGCTCTGGTTGATATGAATTTTCACGGCCCCGCTCTTGAGAACGGCGAACAGGCCCGCGGCGGCTTGGGTCAGATCGGCGCGGTTGGCCGTATAGGTGGCAAAGCCCGGGCGGGTAAGAAACAGGCTGCCCTTGGCGTTTAGAATCGAAATATCGAATGGCGGCACCGGCCCGGAAGCATTGCCGTAACTGACCATGAGGCCAAGCGGGGCCAGGCAATCGAGGCTGGCATCAAATGTATCGCGGCCTATGCCGTCATACACCACGGGCACCTTGGCGCCGCCGGTGAGGCGCCTGACCTCGGCCGCGAGAGTCTCATGCCCGACAATGACATGAGCGGCCCCATGGGCGCGCGCGATTTCGGCCTTGGCCTTGGTTGAGACCACGCCAATGACCCGCGCGCCGATATGGGCGGCCCATTGGCACATGATCAGCCCCACCCCGCCAGCCGCGGCATGGACGAGGATGGTCTGCCCCGCCTGTACCGCAAAGGTCCGGTGCAGCAGGAAATAGGCGGTCATGCCTTGGAGCATCGCCCCGGCGGCGGTTTTTGTATCGATCTCGGGCGGGAGCTTCACCAGCCGGTCGGCCGGGATCACCCGTTCCGTGGCATAAGCGCCAAGCGGCCCGCCCGCATAGGCCACACGGTCGCCGGGGGTAAGGTCCTGGACGTGCTCGCCCACGGCGAGCACGGTGCCGGCACCTTCCATGCCCGGCGTTGTGGGCAGGGCGGTTTTGTAGAGGCCGTTGCGGAAATAAATATCGATGAAATTCAGCCCCACCGCCTCATGCCGGATCAGCGCTTCTGTGGGGCCGGGCTGCGGGGTGGGCAGCTGCTCCCATTTCAGCACTTCGGGGCCGCCGGTGGCGTGGATGCGAATGGCCTTGGTCATTGATGTCTTGCTGTGAACCGTTGTTCGAGTGCGAGCAGCTGGCGCTTGGTGGCCAGCCCCTCGCCGCCGGAATAGCCGCCGAGCCCCGTGCTAGCCAGCACCCGGTGGCAGGGAATGAACAGCGGAATGGGGTTGGCCGCGTTGGCCCCACCCACCGCGCGCGGGCTGCCCCCGGCCAGGGCCGCGATTTCGGCATAGGTGCGGGTTTGCCCCGCCGGGATTTGCCGCAAGGCGGCCCAGACCTTGCGCCGGTAGGGCGTGCCGCCGGGATTGAGCGGCAGATCGTCGGGCAGGGGGGCGATTTCGTCGAAATAATCATCCAGCGCGGCCTTGGCCCGGCGCAGCAGGTCGGATGGGTCCTGCACACTGCCCCAGCCCCATTCCAAGGCGATGATGGCGTCATCCTCCGCGAACAGGGTCAGATCGCCGACGGGCGAATGCATGGAGAGGGCGGACATGTCGCGCAGGCTAGACGCTGTGCTGGGCCGGATCAAGCATAAGCGCGGCCCCTTGTCCCGGCGCGGCGGCCTTGGCCAAAATGCGGCATGATGCGCGCCCTATTCGTTCTGCTCTGCTGCTCGCTTCTGGCCGCCTGTGCCGGGCCGGGCCTGCCGCCCGCCAGCCGCTTTGGCCGGCCGACAAGGCTGAGCTGCGTGCCCTATGCGCGCGCGGTTTCGGGCATAAAGCTCGATGGCGATGCCTATCAATGGTGGGGTGAGGCGGCGGGACGCTACCCGCGCGTCCATAAACCCCGGCGCGGGGCGGTGCTGGTGCTCAAACGGCATGGGCCGATGCGCGATGGGCATGTGGCGGTGGTGACGGCGGTGAAATCCCGGCGCGAGATTTTGGTGACGCAATCCAACTGGCTGCCGCGCCGGATCGAGCATGGGGTGCCGGTGGTCGATGTCTCACGCCGGAATGATTGGCGCCGCGTGCGTGTTTGGTACGCGCCGGCGCATGCGCTGGGACGCACGGTATACCCGGCCGATGGGTTTATTCTGCCGCACTGAGCGGCGGATTCCGGGCCTTGGCGGACGCACGCTCTGCCTTCAACAAGGCTTGATAGCCGTCAGGGCGAACCGTCGCGGATTTGTGTCGCAGGAGATCGTATCAAGCGACAAAAATGTGCGACACGAGAATGCTATATGCCTCAAAAAAGGGGTGATTGTCGCATGGTTTATAAATTGTACGACATCTTGCCCCCGATATGGGCGTTATCCTGCCGTTGTGTCATGCATCTGCTTTAGCCCAGTCTTTTCCTGGGATAATTCTTTTCATAAATTCATCAAATAAAGGTACGGTAAACGCCGTATCACCATGCGTTGGGCTCCAAATCATCCCTTTTACAATCAAGCTGCTCCGGATTGGCCCCAATGACGAAGTTGCGCGGCTCAGTTCGTCCGCGATATCGCCAGATCTGTGAGGTCCCGGTCCTAATTCAGCCATTGCACGTAGATATTGCTTTTCTTTTGGGGTGAGCCGATCAAACCTTACTCTAAAGAAACTCTCATCTAAAGCTGCAATAGTCTGATCAGAAGCACTTCTAATGTCCTCAACCGTAATCGGACTTTGTTGCGTGATATCCCACGCATGCTTTCCCCATTCCTGCAGGAAATATGGATATCCCTTTGTTTCCTGGACGATGAGTTCTACGGCATCTGGGTTTATGTTAACTCCTTCTTCCTCGATAGGTTTTACAATGGCTTCGGCTGCATCTTGTGGATTTAGCGGACCGACCTCTGGAAAATCGAACAAGCGCTCGGCGTATGATTTTGCCTCACCCATTTTGCCCCGCAGTTGAGGCAATCCTGCACCAACAGCGGTTATCGGAAGCTGCCTCTGTGAGCAGCGGTGAAGGGCTGAGATGAGTGCTGCCAGTTGCGGCTCCTCTACATATTGCAGTTCATCAATATAAATCGCCGCGACAGTGTTCCCCGCTTTGGCGGCTAATCCTACTTGCTCAAGCAGCATGCTTAGGTCGCCCTCAAGGTCGCCATTGTCGGCAAGGCCTGGTTCTGGCTCATAATCAAAGCCGACCTCGATGTCTTTGTAGGTCATCTTTAGTTTGCTCGCGAACCCGGCCAACGCTTTGAGACCGCGGATCGCAAACTCCTTTGCTTGGGCGACGCGGTTCAGGCGAAGCAATCCCAAACGCAATTGCGGTGCCAGCATTGCAGGCAATGATCGTCCTTCCGGCGCTTCAATGCGAATGGTAATTACCCCATCAGCTTCAGCGTCCTTCATCATCTGGTCTAGGAGCACCGTTTTTCCGACGCCACGCAGACCAACAAGCATCATGCTTTTTGCTGGCCGGCCGATACGAAGGCGGCCCAGGCATTGGCGCATTTTTTCGCGAACACTATCTCGACCAGCAAGTTCTGGTGGGGGACTCCCCGCTCCAGGCGCAAAAGGATTTCGTATCGGATTCATGTTATACCTAGTTTATGGTATTTATCCTGATAAGATAAAATATATAAATTAAGTATACTTTGTCAAGCGCGTGCGTTACTCTGTGGACCTTTGCCCGCATTTGGCCGGTGCAGAAGTCTTGATATCGGCATCATCACGGTACCAATATCGACGGGGCAAGCTATCCAAACCTGTGACATAAACTTACGCAGACCCTGTGAAAACCCTGCCTTGTCGATTCCCCCCATCGCTGGCTGATGATAGGCTTGGCCCCGGCGCACATGACGGGGACGGCGCGTTCGCAGCTTCTGCTTTTGCCGAGGCGGTGGACGACTATGTGGGGCCGGAGAACCCGGTCCGCTTTATTGAGGTGTTTGTTGACGAGCTTGACCTGCCGGGGCTGGGCTTTGCCAGGGCCACGGCCAAGGCGACGGACCGTCCCGGCTACCACCCTGCGGATCTGCTGAAGCACGGCTATCTCAACCGCGTGCGTTCAAGCAGGCGGCTTGAGGCCGAGACACGGCGTAACATTGAGGTCATCTGGCTGCTGCGGCACCTCAAGCCGGACTTCAAGACCATCGCGGATTTCCGGCGTGAGAACCGAGTTGCCTTCAGGCTGGTGTTCCGCCGGTTTGTCATTCTGTGCCGGGAGCTTGGCCTGTTCGGGCGGGAGCTGCTGGCCGTTGATGCCAAGCCCGGGCTCATCGCCGAACAGAAGGTCAGCAATCAAGTGCTCGACATGGGCCTGCTGGCGCCCACCGTGACCGCCGCCATGGAGACGCTGGGTGTGGTGGCCATCGAAGCCGTGGCCGACCGGGGCTATTACAAGATCGAGGACATCGCCGCCTGCGAGGCGGCGGGCATCACCGTCTATGTGCCCAAGCCGGTCAGGGGCGTAGCCGCCCGCGACGGGCTCTTCCCCAAGGGGGCGTTCCGCTACGACCTGGAGCAGGATGTCTATGTCTGCCCGGGTGGGGCGATGCTGGCGCCGCTTTATGAAGGCAGGCTGTGGGACAACCGCAAGTTCGATTACTGCAACCGCCAAGCCTGCCAGGACTGTGCGCTCAAGCCGCGCTGCACGGCCAATACCTATCGCCGTATGTCCCGCCTGGACAATGAGGCGGTCATGGACCGTATGGCCCCCCGGCTCGCCGCCCGGCCGGAGATGATGGACCGGCGCCGCGAGATGGTCGAGCATCCGTTCGGTAGCATCAAGCAGTGGATGAACCAGGGCGCATTCCTTATGCATCGGCTGGAGAATGTCCGCGGGGAGTTCAGCCTCACCGCCCTGGCCTACAACATCAGAAGGGCCATCACGCTTGGTCGGCGTACCGGGATTGATCGCCGCAGCGGGAGCGTGATGGCGTAACAAGCGGGGTTTCCGCCGCCGCCGGCGGAAATCAACGCCAGAAAAGGCTGCGCCGCGACGTCTGTAGCCGCCCAAACCGCAGATCAGGCAGGGTTTTCACACGGTCTGTAGGATTTACGCGACAGTCTCAGCCACGGCATAGGTCCGCTTTACCAGCCGGGATGCTCCCAAGCGGAAAGGCAGCTTCCCCACCCCATTCCCGTCGATCCGGGTGGCTTGGCACGTTTTGCCAGGACCAGCGCGCTCCTGTAAGAGCCGCTTCCATGTTGCGCAGCGCCTTCACGGTCGGGATATGGACGATGGCCAGCCGCGTGCTGGGTTTCGCCCGCGACATTCTCATCGCCGCCATCCTGGGGACTGGCCCGGTGGCGGATGCGTTCTTTGTGGCGCTGCGCCTGCCCAATCTGTTCCGCCGCCTGTTTGGCGAGGGTGCGTTCAACGCCGCCTTCGTGCCCGCCATCTCCACCATCATGCAGAAAGAGGGGTTGGACAGCGCCACCGGCTTTGCCGGCGAGGCCGCGGCGGTGATGGTATTCTGGCTCGGGCTGCTAACCGCCCTGGGTGAAATCTTCATGCCCTGGGTGCTGTATGTGCTGGCCCCGGGCTTTACCGCCGATCCGGCAAAATTCGCGCTCGCCATCACGCTCACGCGCATTGTGTTCCCGTATCTGTTCTTCGTCTGCCTTACCGCCTTGTTCTCGGGCGTGCTTAACGCCATGGGGCGGTTCGCGGCGGCGGCGGCGGCGCCGGTGCTGTTCAATATCTTCGCCATCAGCTTCATGCTGGGCCTCAGCCCTTATATGCCCAATCCGGGTTATGCGCTGGCCGTTGGTGTCAGTGTCTCTGGTGTCGCGCAGCTGGCCTTGGTGCTGTGGGACATACGCCGCGCGGGCATGCGCCTGCGCCTGCCGCGCCTGCGCCTAACGCCGCGCATGCGCCTGCTCTTCAAGCGCATGGCGCCGGGCCTGGTGGGGGCGGGGGTGACACAGCTCAATGTCTCCATCGACATCATCATCGGCACGCTGCTGCCGGCGGGCTCGGTCTCGCTGCTCTATTATGCCGACCGCGTGAACCAGCTGCCGCTTGGCGTGATCGGCACCGCGGCTGGCACCGCCTTGCTGCCGGCGGTCACCCGCCACATCGCGCGCGGCGAGGAGGGGGCAGCACTCGCCACGCTTAACCGCGCGGTCGAGGGCGTGCTAATGCTGACCCTGCCGGCTGCGATCGGGTTATCGGTCGCGGGCCGGCCGGTGATGGATGTGCTGTTCGCGCGCGGCGCCTTCACCCTGCATAATGCCACGCTGGCGGCGCATGTGCTGGCGGCCTTCGCGCTTGGCCTGCCGGTTTTCGCGCTGGTAAAAGTGTTCACGCCGGGTTTTTTCGCGCGAGGCGATACGGTAACGCCGCTGAAAATCGGCCTGGCCGCCGTGGCGCTGAATCTGGGCCTCAATCTCATCTTCATGCATCCGCTCAAGGCGGTGGGGCCGGCCCTGGCCACCACCTTGTCCTCGGCCTTTAATGTGGGGCTTTTGCTGCTGCTGCTGCGCCGGCGCGGGCATTTTGTGCTGGACCAGCTGGCCCGGAGCCGCATTCCGCGCACGCTGCTGGCGGGTGCCGTGATGGCCGCGGCCTTGTATGGGGCCGAGTGCCTGCTGCCCGCCGGGCGTACCACCATCCCGGAATTTTTGCTCCTGGTTCTGGTGGGGGCGGTGTTTTATTTTGGCCCGGGGATTTGGCTGCGCGCCTTCGATATGGCGCTGCTGAACCGGTTACTCAAACGCCGCCGCCCCGCCAATCAGAATTTATAAATCGCCGAGAACGAGACCACCCCCTCATCGCGCGTTTGGGTGATGGGGCTGTCGGCAGCACTGCCCAAGAGGCGCTGATAGGCGGCATTCATGTTGAGGATGATATGCGGGGTGGCGAAATAAATGGCGGTCAGGCCCAGCCCCGCGGATTTAAACCCGCCCTTGGCCTTGTAATAGGCATATTGGCTGCTCGCCGCCTGGGTATGGCTGATGCCAAAATAGGTGTTCATGTAGCGCGCATCGCCAAAGGTGACGGTTGGCCCCAGAAACCAGGCGAATTTGGCCGAACTGCCCGGCATGGGCATATAAGCGCCCGCATCGCCCACATAGCCAAAGGACGCGCCGAGCTGCTTGCGTATATCCACCCGGATGGTGAGCGGAAAGCTCTTGGAGAGCACGGTGGTGGCGAATAATTTAAGTTCCGGGGCCGGGTGGATGGTGCCCAGCCCGTTCAGCGCCTCGCCATCCACATGGGGTGAGCGGCCCATATCGTAGCTGATCGCGGCACCCACGCTGATATGGCGGAAGCTGAACAGGTTCACGCCCAGCCCCTCGCCGGTGGAGAGAAAGGCGATGTCTTTATAGCGTATGTCGATGGCGGGGCCGCCTTGTACCCTATCGCGCGCCAGCCCGTCGGCTGCCGGGCCAAACTGGGTGCCAAGCCCAATTTCCACCTGCCATTTGGGAATATGCGGCTCGAACAGGCGCTGCAGCTGCACGCCCGAGGAATATTGCCATTCCGCCAGTGGCGAGGGGGTTTGCGCATGGGCAGGGCGCGCCAGAACGGCCAGGAGAACGGCAAGTCCCAGGCCGCCTCTCAGGACAAAGTTGATGACAGAAAAATGTCTCATCTCTTATCCTTTGATAAAATTGCAATTTTTGACATGGTCCCGGACCGGCGTTCCGCCAAGTATTCTTTTTTGAAAATTTTTACAGCTCCGGTCTTGTTCCGATGCCTGCCGATGTTTGCCGCCTTGTCTCCCGCACGGGCAGCCTGTAACCCGTTTTCCCACACGGGAGACATTCATGGCACGCATTTTCTCCGGCATTCAGCCCACCGGTATCGCCACACTCGGCAATTATCTTGGCGCCATCCGCAACTGGGTGGCGCTGCAGCAAGGCGAGGATGAGTGCATCTTCTGCCTGGTCGATCTGCATGCTTTGACCGTGTGGCAAGAGCCGGCGGCCTTAAGAGAGCAGACGCGGCAAATGGCGGCCTTGCTGCTGGCTTGCGGCATCGCGCCCGAACGCAGCATTTTGTTCCATCAATCGGCGGTCTCGGCGCATGCGCGCCTGGCATGGATTTTCAACTGTGTGGCGCGCATGGGGTGGCTCAAGCGCATGACCCAGTTCAAGGATAAGGCGGGCAAGAACCAGGAAGAGGTTTCCACCGGCCTGTTCGTGTACCCGAACCTGATGGCCGCCGATATTCACGCCTATCACGCCACAAGGGTGCCGGTGGGGGATGACCAGTTGCAGCATCTGGAGCTGGCCAACGACATTGCCGAGAAATTCAACCATGATTTCGGCGTCGCCTTTTTCCCGCGCATTGAGCCGCTGGTGCTCAAAGAATCCGCGCGTGTGATGTCGCTGCGCGACGGGACCAAGAAAATGTCCAAATCCGACCCGTCGGACCAGTCGCGTATCAACCTGACCGACACGGCGGATGTGATCGCGCAGAAAATCCGCAAGGCCAAAACGGACCCAGCCCCGCTGCCCGAGCATGTGCATGATCTGGAAGGCCGGCCCGAGGCGCGCAATCTGGTGGGGATTTATGCCGCCATTACCGGTAAGACCCCGCATGAGGTGCTGCGCCATTTCGCCGGCTCAGGCTTTGGCCCGTTCAAGGCGCAATTGGCCGAGGCGCTGATCGCGCATATCGAGCCGATTGGCCAGCGCGCGCGTGAGTATCTCGCCGATCCAACGGGTCTGGACCATATCCTGCGCGATGGCGCGCGGCGGGCCGAGGCGATCGCTTCACCCATCGTGGCCGAGGCGGAACGGCTGGTTGGGCTTCTGCCGGGCGTGTAAACGCGTTTGGACGCCGCCTTTCTTGCAAGAAAGGCGGCGTTTTACGTCAATACATATGCTGGCCGCCATTAATGGACAGCGTTGAGCCGGTGATGAAATCGGCCTCGTCGGCGGTGAGGAAGGCAACGCCACGGGCGATGTCCTCGGCCTTGCCTAGGCGTCCGCGGGGGATCTTGGCGATAATTTTTTCCAGCACGTCGGGTGGCACGGCGCGGACCATGTCGGTATCGACATAGCCGGGCGCCACGGCATTCACGGTAATGCCATAGCGCGCCCCTTCCTGCGCCAGGGCCTTGGTGAAGCCGTGAATACCCGATTTGGCGGCGGCGTAATTGACTTGCCCATACTGGCCGGCCTGGCCGTTAATGGAGCCGATATTGACGATGCGGCCGAATTTATTGGCCTTCATGCCATCGAACGTGACCTTGCACAGGTTGAAGCAGGAGCCGAGATTGGTGTCGACCACGGCATCCCACATGTCGCGGGTCATTTTGCTGATCACTGAGTCGCGCGTGATGCCAGCATTATTCACGAGAATCTCGATGGCGCCATGGCGGGCGGTGATATCCGCCACAGTCTTCTGGCATTCCTCGAAATTACCGGCGTCGAAACGCGCGGTCTCAATTCCCGTTTCCTTGGTGAAGGCGGCGGCGGCCTCGGTGTTGCCGGCATAGCTGGCGATGACGATGCGCCCCGCCTTTTGCAGGGCAATGCTGATGGCGGCGCCAATACCGCGGGTTCCACCAGTGACCAGAGCGACACGAGACATGCAAGTTCCTCCAATATTTCCAAAACCTTAGCCCAAAATCGTGGGGCCGGGAAGTGATGATTTCGCGATCGGGCCGATCGCGCGAATCAGCGCCACGCCTCTGTTTTCAGGTGGAAGGGAACAAGCGGAAATGATCAAGGTCAATCCGTGCGTGCATGGATGCCATGAAATTTTAATGGCCGCCTGGCGGGGCCTCGCCGCTGATGCGGCGTAAAAGCAAGGTGGCGAGCAGGGCGGCGAGCATGCCCGCCCCCAGCAGGGCAAAGGCATCGCCATACGCAAAATAGTCGGATTGCAGCCTGATCTCGCGCCCGATGGCGATGATGGCTTGATGCCGGGCGGCGGCTATGTCGCTCATGCCATGTGTCTGAAAATAATTTTGCAGCATGGCCAGCCGCTCGCGGGTGGCCGCATTCAGCAGGCTGACGTCAGGCGTAATGATGGCGGAGTGGAATTTTTCTCGGTTGGTGAGAAAAGTCTGCACCACGGCAATGCCGACCGCGCCGCCAAGGTTGCGCAGCATGTTGAACAATGCCGAGGCGGTACCCGATTCGTGCAGCGGAATCCCCGCGGTCGCGATCATGGTGATGGGCGGAAAGACCAAGGCCTGCCCCACCGCGCGCACGAGGTTGGAGACCAGCAATTGCGGGCCGCTATCATTGGGGCCGAGATTCATGTTCATGAAGGCACTGATGGCGAACAGCAAAAAGCCCAGGGCCAGCAGCCAGCGCGGGTCGAAGCGGCGCATCAGATAGGGGACGAAAGGAATGATGGCGAGTTGCGGTAGCCCGATCCAGGCCATGACAATGCCGGCTTGGCGCGCATCGTACCCGTGCGCCACCGCGAGATAGAGCGGAATGAGATAAACCGCGCCATACAGCACGAAGCCGAGCATGAAGTTGGCGATCGAGACGAATTTGAAGTTCCAGCGCGCGAACAGGTGCAGATTGACCAACGGGGTCTTGTTGCTGGGCTTTAGCTCCTGCCACAGGAACAGGCTGAGCGCGACGACGGCGATGACCGACAGCCGGGTGATAAAGGGTGAGCCAAACCAATCATCCTTATTGCCTTCTTCCAGGACCACTTGCAGCGCGCCCAGCCCGACCGCGATGAACAGGATGCCAAGCCAGTCACCCCGGAAGAATTTTTCCAGCCGCATGGGGGCGGGTTCCAGCGCCCAAAACAGGCCGCTCAGCATGAAAAAGCCAGGGACCAGATTGAGGAAGAAGATGTAGCGCCAACCGTAAAGATCGGTGATGGCCCCACCGACGGTGGGGCCGATGGCCGGCGCGAAGGTGGCGGTAAGGGCGAACATGGCAAAGCCGGTGGGCCGGCGTGCCGGCGGCAGCAGAATGATAACGCAGGTTAGCGACAGCGGGATCAGCACCCCGCCGGAAAATCCCTGAAAGGCCCGCAGAACGACCATTTCGGGGAAGGTGCTGACAAGGCCGCAGGCGGCGGAGAAGGCCAGGAACAAGATGGTGCTGCCGATTAAATAGCGGCGCAGGGAGAAGACGTCGGAAAGCCAGGCCGAGAGGGGAATGACGATGATTTCGCCGATCAGATAGGCGGTGGAAATCCAGCCGCCATCATCCAGCCCGGCGCCAATGCCGCCCTGAATGTCAGGCAGGGAGGTGTTGACGACCTGGATGTTGAGCACGGCCATGAAGGCGCCGAGCAGGGCTGAGACCACCGCAACCCACGTGCGGAATGGAACGGCTTCGGCCGTCTTGTCGCTCACGGCTGGGCGCGCGTATCGATTTCGGTTTCGACGGACAGGCCAGGTCTGAGTTTACCGATCTCGTCCGGGGTCAGGTCGAGCAGGATCTTCACCGGCACGCGCTGTACGATCTTGGTGAAGTTGCCGGTCGCGTTATCGGGCGGCAGCAGCGCGAATTCCTGGCCCGAAGCTGGGTAGACCGTGCCGACATGGCCCCTGACATGCAGGCCGGGGAACGCATCCACATGCACATTCACAGGCTGGCCGGGGCGGATATTGGTGATCTGCGTTTCCTTGTAATTGGCGAGGACATAGACCTGTGAGAGCGGCACGATGGCCATGATCTGCGTGCCTGGCTGCAGATAATTGCCCACGGTCACGGTTTTGTTGCCCACCCTGCCGGCAAAGGGGGCGATGATGCGCGTATGGGCGAGATTGAGCCTGGCCTGGGCTACGTGCGCCTGGGCTTGGGCCAAAGCGGCCTGGGCCTGGGCCAGCGTGGCGGTGAGCACGCTGGTTTGGCGCTGGGCGGCGTGCAGATTGGCCTGGTCGGCGGCGAGCTGTGCGCGGGATGTGGCGAGATCAGTCGCGGCCTGCTCGGCCTGCTGGCGGGTGCTGGCCCCCTTGGCCGATAAGGCGGCATAGCGCGTGTTGTTGCGGGCGGCGAACTGCAGCCGGGCGGTGTCGCCCGTAACCGCGGCCTGGGCGGCGCTGATCTTGGCTTGTTGAAGGGCCAGTTCGGCCTTGTCGGTGGCGATGCTGGCGTTAGCCGCGGCGATATCGGCCGTGGCGCTGTCCAGGGCGGCCTTGTAGTCGCGCGGGTCGATCTCGGCCAGGAGCTGGCCCTTTGTCACATGCTCCCCCTGCTTGACCGCCACCTTCGTGACATAGCCGCTGACCTTGGCCGCGATCAGGCTGGAATCGGCCGCGATATAGGCGTCGTCGGTCCCGACGAAATAGCGGCCGATCAGGAGATAATGCGTGAGCCAGGCCAAGGCGGCCAGCAGGAGAAGGATACCGACGGCGAAGCCAAGCCGTCGCTTCCAGGCAGAGATTTGTTCGTCAGACACCCGTTATTCCCAGCATTTAAGGTGCGCCGGAGATGGGCGCTCCGCCGGGCGATTGCAACCCTGTCAGAGTTTCTCCACCTGGGCGTATTCCAGCTCCACGGGCGTGGCGCGGCCAAAGATCGAGACCGAGACCTTCACGCGGCCTTTGTCCTCGTCCACTTCCTCGACCACGCCATTGAAGCTGGCGAAGGGGCCGTCGGCCACGCGGATCTGCTCGCCCACCTCGAAGATCACGGCGGGGCGGCGCGTCTCAGTGCCCTCGCTCTGCTGCTTCATGATCCGCTCGGCCTCGGAATCCGAGATCGGGGTTGGCCGGAGCTTGGTGCCGAGGAAGCCCGTGACCTTGGGCACGTCTTTGACAAGGTGCCAGGCATCGTCGGTCATATCCATGTTGATAAGGACATAACCGGGGAAGAATTTGCGCTCGGTATTCACCTTTTGCGCGCGCCGGACCTCGGTCACCTCCTCGGTCGGCACGACGATCTCGCCGATTTGCTCGGCCAGACCCTTCAGTTCGGCTTGTTCTCTAATTTGCTGCGCGATTTTCTTCTCGAAACCAGAATAAACATGCAGCACGTACCAGCGCTTGGCCATCGACAAAATCCCTAACTTCCGGCGCCGAAAAGGATGCGCATGCCCGCGCCAATAATCTGGTCGACCGCCAGGAAAAACAATGCTGTCATGGCGACCATGGCAAGCACGAGACCGGTGGTTTGCACCGTCTCCTTGCGGGTGGGCCAGGTGGTTTTCGCCGCCTCGGCGCGCACGTCGCGCAAATATTTCACCAGGTTGAACGCCAAAACCACACTCCGAAGAAACAGAGACGATCGTGCCGGAGCGGGATGGCAGGGGCGGAGGGTCTCGAACTCTCAACCTCCGGTTTTGGAGACCGGCGCTCTAACCAATTGAGCTACGCCCCTATCCGTACCAGCACGGAAAGCGCCTTCCACACGCTGGCGCGTCTCGTGTCAAGTCTTGGCCGCATCTTTCGTGGCGCTTCGCACGGAAGACCGGACCGAATCATGGAGCGGGTGACGGGAATCGAACCCGCACAACCAGCTTGGAAGGCTGGGACTCTACCGTTGAGCTACACCCGCATAAAATACGCGCGCACCGCAGTTAGACGATTTCACCGGCCCATCTGCGTTGCGCGGGTCTGGTACCGGGGGGGAATGGTGGAAGGGGTTGGATTCGAACCAACGTAGGCGCACGCCAACGGATTTACAGTCCGTCCCCTTTAGCCACTCGGGCACCCTTCCATATGGTGGCTCATTTCCCTGAATCTGGCTTGGTTGTCAACGCAAGAGGGTAGAGATAGTGAAGACGCATGACACAAAACCGTCCGCCAAGACATAAAACAGGCCCCGCGCAGGCCAAGCCGCGCGGTGGCGAGCGGCCCGAGGGGCGGCGCGACCATGGGCGCGACTCTGGGCGCGGGCAGGGGGGGCGCGGTATGGCGGCGCCGGCGGGAACGGTGTGGCTGTATGGGCTGCATGCGGTGGCGGCGGCGCTGAAGAATCCGGCGCGGCGGCTGCGCCGCCTGGTGCTGACCGAGGAAGCCCAGGCGGTGCTGACCCTGGAATGCGACGGCCCGCTGCCTTTGCCGCCGGAACTTGCTCCGCGCGCGCGGATCGACGAGATCCTCGGCGCGCGGCCGGGCTCGGGCATTGTGCATCAGGGTGTGGCGCTGCTGGCCGACCAGCTGGCGGCGCCGGCCTTGTTGGATGCGCTCAAACGCCCCGGCCCGGTGCTGGTGCTGGACCAGATTTTCGACCCGCGCAATGTCGGCGCGCTGATGCGCACGGCCCAGGCTTTTGGCGCCTGCGCCGTGATCACCCAGGACCGCAACGCCCCCGAGGAAACCGGCGCGCTGGCCAAGGCGGCCTCGGGCGCGCTGGAAACCCTGCCCTTACTGCGCATCGTCAACATTGCCCGCGCCCTGATCGTGCTGAAATCCGCGAATGTCTGGGTTGTGGGGCTGGATGGGCATGCCACCAACACGCTGCGCGGCGAAGCGTTCGCGGGCCGGCGCGTGGCGCTGGTGCTGGGCTCGGAAGGCGAGGGCATGCGCCGGCTGACGCGCGAAACCTGCGACGAGATTTGCGCGCTCGCCATGCCGGGCGGGATGGAGAGTTTGAATGTCTCCGCCGCCGGCGCTGTGGCGCTGTATGAGCTGACACGCGAGGGATAAGCCGCAAATCTCTTGCGCGGCCGGTTGAAATCCCTTATTTCCAGCGCATGGCTTTCGCCCCCACCCTTGCCGGGCTGCTGCTTCGACTTACCCGCCCCTGAGCGCGTAAGATCCTTTATGCGCGTGCCATCAGCGCCGCGCCCGCCGCTCAGGGGAATGCCTCTCAACCAAGCAAACGGCATTTGAAAACGGAAGAGCAGACATATGAGCCAGATCGATCATCCTAATTTCGGCAAGATGGACGAAAACCGCGTCATCATCTTCGACACCACGCTGCGCGATGGCGAGCAGTCCCCCGGCTTTTCCATGAATATCGAGGAGAAGCTGCGCATGGCGGAGATGTTGGCCGAGCTGGGCGTGGATGTGCTGGAGGCGGGCTTTCCCGCCGCCTCGCCCGGCGATTTCGAGGCGGTCAGCCGCATCGCGAAGGCAGCGAAGGGGCCTGTCATCACCGGACTGGCCCGCGCCGCGGCGAACGACATCACCCGTGCGGGCGAGGCCATCCGCGCGGCCGAACGCAAGCGCATCCACACCTTCATCAGCACCAGCCCGCTGCACATGAAGTACAAGCTGCGCATGGAGCCCGAGACCGTGCTGGAGCATGTCACCAGCTCGGTCACGCTGGCGCGGCAATTCACCGACGATGTGGAATGGTCCGCCGAGGACGGCACCCGCACCGATATCGAGTTTCTGTGCCGCTGCGTGGAAGCCGCGATTAAAGCCGGAGCCACCACCATCAACATCCCCGACACGGTGGGCTATGCCGTGCCGGAGGATATGGCACGCATCTTCTCCACAGTGCGCGCCCGTGTGCCGGGGGCCGAGCGGGTTATCTTCTCTAGCCATTGCCATAATGATTTGGGGCTGGCGGTTGCCAACACGCTGGCGGCCCTGCATGCCGGCGCACGGCAGGTGGAATGCACGATCAACGGGATTGGTGAGCGTGCCGGCAATGCCGCGCTGGAAGAGGTGGTGATGGCGATTCGCACCCGCCCCGACGCCAATCCGTACCATCACGGCATCGAGACCACCCGGATTCTGCGCACCTCCAAGCTGCTGGCCACCGTGACCGGGTTTGATGTGCAGCCGAACAAGGCCATTGTCGGCCGCAACGCCTTCGCGCACGAATCGGGCATCCACCAGGACGGCATGCTGAAGAATGCCGCCACTTATGAGATCATGACCCCCGAATCGGTCGGCTGGCAGAAGACCGCGCTGGTGATGGGCAAACATTCCGGCCGCGCCGCCTTCCGCGACAAGCTGAACGCGCTGGGCTATGGCGATCTGGGCGATAACGCGCTGAATGACGCGTTCCGCCGCTTCAAGGATTTGGCCGACCGCAAGAAGCTGGTTTACGACGACGATATTGTGGCGTTGGTGGATGACGAGGTGGTACGCGGTCATCAGCGCATCAAATTCATCTCGCTGGAAGTCTGGGCCGGGTCCAAGGACAAGCCGCGCGCCCTGCTGGAGCTGGAGGTGGATGGCACGCCCGCCACCGCCGATGCACGTGGCGATGGCCCGGTGGATGCCGCCTTCAACGCCGTCCGCGCCATTTTTCCACATACGGCGGAGCTGCGGCTTTTCTCGGTGGGCGCGGTGACGGAAGGTACCGATGCCCAGGCCCGCTGCACCGTGCGCCTGGAAGAAGAGGGCAAGAGCGTGGACGGGCAGGGGGCAGATACGGACACGATCGTGGCCGCCGTGCGCGCCTATGTGCATGCGCTGAACAAGCTGGTTACCAAACGCGCGCGCACCGCGCCGGCGTCACTCTCGGCCTGACGCCTCAAGACGCCCGGGGCCAAGAGATTTCCACTTGTGCCCGGGGCGCCGTTTGCCTAGATTATGGCCTAGTTCAAAGGGACCGCCCCGGTGCTTCGGGCTGGCGCGGGCCGCTATAAAGGAGCGAAAATATGAGTAAAGTCATCGGTATCGACCTTGGTACCACCAATTCCTGCGTCGCCGTGATGGAGGGCAAGGACGTTCGCGTGATCGAGAACGCCGAAGGTGCGCGCACCACCCCGTCCATGGTGGCGTTTTCCGATTCGGGTGAGCGTCTCGTGGGCCAAAGCGCGAAGCGCCAGGCTGTCACCAATCCCACCAACACGCTGTTCGCCGTCAAGCGCCTGATCGGCCGCCGTTATGATGACCCCACCGTGGCCAAGGACAAGGATCTTGTCCCCTACACCATCGCGCGCGGCGATAATGGCGATGCCTGGGTCGAGGCCAAGGGCCAGAAATATTCCCCCTCGCAGATCAGCTCCTACATCCTCACCAAGATGAAGGAGACCGCCGAGGCGTATCTGGGTGAGACCGTGACGCAGGCGGTCATCACCGTGCCTGCCTATTTTAACGACGCCCAGCGCCAGGCGACCAAGGATGCCGGCAAGATCGCCGGGCTGGATGTGCTGCGCATCATCAACGAGCCCACCGCGGCCGCGCTCGCCTATGGCATGGACAAGAAGAATGCCGGCACCATCGCCGTGTACGATCTTGGCGGCGGCACGTTCGATATTTCCATCCTCGAACTGGGCGATGGCGTGTTCGAGGTGAAATCCACCAATGGCGACACCTTCCTGGGCGGTGAGGATTTCGATCAGCGCGTGATCGATTACCTGGCCGACGAGTTCAAGAAGGATCAGGGCATTGACCTGCGCAAGGATAAGCTGGCCCTGCAGCGCCTGAAGGAAGCCGCCGAGAAGGCCAAGATCGAGCTCTCTTCCTCCAAGGAGACCGAGATCAACCTGCCCTTCATCACGGCCGATGCGTCCGGGCCCAAGCACCTCGTGCTCAAGCTTACCCGCGCCAAGCTGGAGAGCCTGGTGGATGATCTGGTTGAGCGCACGCTGGCCCCATGCCGTGCCGCGCTGAAGGATGCCGGGGTGACGGCGGGCGAGATTAACGAGGTGATCCTGGTGGGCGGCATGACCCGCATGCCCAAGGTCATCGAGACGGTGAAGAATTTCTTCGGCAAGGAACCAGCCCGCAACGTCAACCCCGATGAGGTGGTGGCGATTGGCGCGGGCATCCAGGGCGCCGTCCTCAAGGGCGACGTGAAGGATGTGCTGCTGCTCGACGTGACGCCGCTCTCGCTTGGTATCGAGACGCTGGGCGGGGTGTTCACGCGCCTGATCGACCGCAACACCACCATCCCGACCAAGAAGAGCCAGACCTTCTCCACCGCCGATGATGGTCAGACAGCCGTCACCATCAAAGTGTTCCAGGGCGAGCGCGAGATGGCGGCGGATAACAAGCTGCTCGGCAATTTCGACCTGACCGGTATTCCCGCTGCCCCCCGCGGCGTGCCGCAGATCGAGGTGACGTTCGATATCGACGCCAATGGCATTGTCTCCGTGCAGGCCAAGGATAAGGCCACCGGCAAGGAACAGCAGATCCGCATCCAGGCTTCGGGCGGTCTGTCCGAGCAGGATATTGAGCGCATGGTCCGCGAGGCCGAGGAGAACGCGGCCGCCGACAAGGCCCGGCGCGAGGCGGTGGAAACCCGCAACCATACCGAGGGGCTGGTCAACCAGGTCGAGAAGACGCTCAAAGACGCCGGTGACAAGCTGGAGCCGGCCGACAAGACCGAGGCGGAAGCCGCCGTGGCCGAGGCCAAATCGGCCCTGGAGGGTGATAATGCCGACGCGGTGAAGGCCGCCGGCGAACGCCTGACCCAGGTGGCGATGAAGATCGGCGAGGCCATGTACAAGGCGCAAGGCCCCGAGGCCGGTGCCGCGGCACAAGAGGCCGGACCTGAGGGTGAAAAGGTCGTGGACGCCGATTTTGAGGATGTCGACGACAAGAACAAGCCCGCCTGATCCGGGGTTTGGCGTCTCAACAGAAAATCCCGGGAGATCGTCTCCCGGGATTTTTCCTATAGTACGAGATCGAGGAATGCAGCGCCGCCATGGCTAAACAGGATTATTACGCCACGCTGGGGGTGCAGCGCGGCGCCTCGTCCGAGGAAATGAAAAAAGCTTACCGCAAGCTGGCGATGCAATACCATCCGGACCGCAATCCGGGCGACGCGGCGGCGGAGCAGAAA
>JAKBBM010000032.1 GCA_021808545.1 Pseudomonadota bacterium
GTTGCTTCCAACACCAGGCAACCGCTCCAACCCGGTGCTGCTGCGCGGCCGGGGGATCAATCATGTCACGATCAGCGGGGTGATATTTGATGGCGGCGGCGGAAATTTTAAAAATTCTTCTCCCCTGATCACGATAACAATCGCCAACGACGTAACCGTGAGCGGCGTGACCGTGCAGCATGCGCGCGGCATGGGCATGCTGCTGCATGGTGGAATCCGCAATTCCCTGGTCGAGAATAGCCGCTTCATAGATATCGGCAACCATTGGAAAATCACGCACCGGCGGGCCGATCGGCTTGAAGGGCTCGTCTTTTGCTGTGGCGACAATCAGAACAACGCCGTCATAAACAACCGGTTTCAGAATATCGGCCTGGACGCCCTGCAGATGAGCAACCAGCGTGGTTTCCGAATCATCGGCAATCATTTTGATCTACAGAACCAAGAAGGCAGTTTGTTGCCATCGCCCGACTATCCAGCGGCGATGTTCGTGCAACATTCAACCGGCGGGCTGATTAAAGACAATATAATCGATGGCGCGCCCGGTAACGGCATCGATGCGCCCGGCCTGCAAACAACCACAATCGAAGATAATCAGATCAGCCATTGCGGCCAGGCTGGCATTGGCCTGTTCCAGGGCTATGATCACAAAACACAGACCAAAAACATAAAAATCTTGAACAATACACTCTCTGACAATGAACAATGGGACAAGGGCCCGTTCAAAGGCGGGCTGACCGTTGGGTTTGGTTCACCAAAAAATATTCTTGTCGAAGGTAACCGCTTCACCAATACCCAGGCCACGAAAACCCAGAAATACGGGGTGATGGTGGTAAAAGGCACCCAGCTTCACGGGCTGCAAATGAAGGGCAATGTCTTTAAGAACAACGCCGCGGGTGAAACCAATTTCAAACCAGGCTCCGTCCTTTCATCCGCCCCCTGATTCCGAAACAGGCAAACGCGGCATATTTCAGAACGCATCGGTTTTGCCACGTGGCACGGCTTTGGCTATCCTGCTGGTCCCATACGGCAAATACTCTCAAGGATTCCCGCCCATGCACCTTGCCCGCACCAGCCCGCTCACCTCCACCCGGCGGATGGTGCTACGCGGCGGCCTGGCTGCCGGTGGCTTGGCGGCTTTAATTCCCCATAATGGCTGGGCGGATATGCCGGCTTCCATTCCCATTGCTGGGCACCTGCCCGACCTGCAATTTAGCATGGAAGATGCCGAAACCGGCCAGCCTGTCACGGCGGCGGCCTTTCAGGACCATCCCGTCATCCTTTATTTCGGCTTCACCCGCTGCCCGGACACCTGCCCGCTGACCATGCAAAACGCCGCCCGGCTCGTACACCGGCTTGGCAAACAGGCCGCTGGCTTGCGCATTCTGTTCGTAACAATCGACCCGGATTACGACACCGCCGCACGGCTCAAAACCTTTCTTGCCCAGTTCGGCGCGCCGCCCATCTTTACCGGGCTGCGCGGCACGCCAGACCAGCTCAGGCGCCTGGCGGCACGCTATGGCGTTTATTACAAGGCCCCCAGCGGCCCCAATTCGCCCGATCCCGTATCCGCCGTCGGCCATAGCGATGCCACCTATCTGTTCGGCCCCACCGGCAAAGCCGTGGCCATTCTTCCCACCCTGCCAACCGCGCGCCCCAAACTGCCCCAGCTCGCAACCCTGCTCCGCCCGTTGCTGAAAACCGCCTGATCCACCCTGCTCTTGACCAAGATCAAGGGCACACCATGCGATTCATGCGACCTCTGCGTGCGGATGGCAGAGGGAGAGAGCCTTGGGCGAGGAATACCGCCTGACCCTGGCTGGGCTGCAGGCCCTGCTCGATGCGCTTGGCGCGCGCGGCTACCACATCCTTGGCCCGCGCCTGCGCGATGAGGCCATCATCTACGATGAGGTTACCAAGCTGGCCGATCTTCCTGCCGGCTGGACCGACCGGCAGGAGGCCGGGCAGTACCGGATGGAACGCCGCGCCGATAACGCCTTATTCGGCTATGCGCTGGGGCCGCAAGCCTGGCGGCGCTTTTTGCAGCCGCCCCGGCACACGCTCTGGCGCGCCCGCCGCGCGGATCCGGCCGCGGATGATTTCGACATCCTGCCCGCGGATACAGCACCGCCCAAATTCGCTTTTCTTGGCGTACGCGCCTGCGAGCTGCACGCCATATCCATCCAAGACCGGATCTTGCGCGACAACGCCTATGCCGATGCCAGCTACACGGCCAGGCGGGCGGAGGCGTTTTTCATCGCGGTGAATTGCGGCATGGCGGGTGGCACTTGCTTTTGTGCCTCGATGGGCACGGGCCCTACGGCCCAAACCGGCTATGATCTCGCTTTGACCGAGCTGCTGGATGCAACCCGGCATGAATTTCTCATTCGTGCGGGTTCCGCGCGCGGGGCAGCACTTCTGGCCATCCTGCCCCACACGCCCGCAAACGAGGCCGACCGCGCGCAAGAAGCCGCGATTCTGGCCGACACGGCCCAACATATGGGCCGCACGCTGGAAACAAACGGGCTGAAGGAGCGCCTGCAGGCCAATCTGGAGGACCCGCATTGGGATGAGATCGCCACGCGCTGCTTAAGCTGCGGCAATTGCACCATGGTCTGCCCCACCTGTTTTTGTACCACGCTGGAGGACCACACCAACCTCGCCGGCACCGAGGCGGTGCGCGAACAACGCTGGGATTCCTGCTTCACGCTCGATTTTTCCTACATTCATGGCGACAGCGTGCGGGCTGGCATCGCCGCGCGCTACCGCCATTGGCTCACCCATAAGCTTGCCAACTGGGTCGACCAGTTTGGCGAAATGGGCTGTGTCGGCTGCGGGCGCTGCCTCACCTGGTGCCCGGCGGCCATCGACATCACGGCCGAGGCGGCGGCGATTGGCCGCGCGACGCACGATCAGGAGGATCAGCATGGAAACGCTTGAGCGCATCGTTCTGGCCCACCGTTTCTTCGCCGGGTTTGAGGCTGAGCTGGGCGCGCTGGTGGCGGGCTGCGCGCGCAATCTGCGCTTCACGCCGGGGCAGTACCTGTTCCACGCGGACGAGGATGTGAACCAGATCTACCTGATCCGCCATGGCGTCGTGGCGCTCGAAATCGCACCGCCTGGGCGTGCGCCCGTAATGTTCGCAACCGAGGGCGAGGGCGATATTCTCGGCACATCCTGGCTGGTGCCGCCCTATCGCTGGCGGTTTGATGCGCGCGCGGTGGGGCTGGTGCGCGCCATCGGGCTGGATGCGCAATGCCTGCGCGCCAAATGCGAGGCCGATCATCATCTGGGCTATGAGATGATGAAGCGGTTCCTGCCCGAGCTCAGCGCCCGGCTGGACCAGACCCGGCTGCAAATGCTCGACGTATACGGAACCGCCAAACCATGAAGGCCGCGCCGCTGCGCCCCGCCCCCTACCGCGTGCGGCGCATCAAGCGCGAGCTGCACGGCGTTACCACGCTGGAGCTGGTGCCCGCGCAAGGGGCCGTGCCTGCTTTTGAACCCGGACAGTTCAACATGCTCTATGCGTTTGGCGTGGGCGAGGCCGCGATCAGCATTAGCGGCGATCCCGCACAGGCCGATTGCCTGACCCATACGGTGCGCGAGATGGGCGCGATCAGCACCGCCCTGGCCCAGGCGCACCCAGGCACGATGCTGGGCGTGCGCGGCCCCTTTGGCACCGCCTGGCCCACGCGCGCGGCCGAGGGGCTGGATGTGGTGCTGATCGCCGGCGGGCTGGGGCTGGCCCCACTGCGCCCGGCCATCCTGCGGCTGCTGGCCGCCCGCCCGCTTTATGGCCGGCTGATCCTGCTATACGGCGCGCGCAGCCCAAATGAGCTGCTCTACCGGCACGAGCTGGAACATTGGCGCCAGCGGCTGGATGTGGATATCCATGTCACCGTCGATTATGCGGATGCGGGCTGGCACGGCAATGTCGGCGTGGTGCCGCGGCTGATCCCAAGGCTGGGGCTCGATGCGCAGAACACGCTGGCCATGGTCTGCGGCCCGGAAGTGATGATGCGCTTTTGCGGCGCCGCCCTGCACGATGCGGGCGTGGCCATGGATCGGATCCATCTCTCAATGGAGCGCAACATGAAATGCGCGCTCGGGCTGTGCGGCCATTGCCAGTTCGGGGCGGATTTCATCTGCAAAACCGGGGCGGTGATGCGCTACGACCAGGTCGCTCAGCGGCTAAGGCTCCGGGAGATTTAGCATGGCGGCACACAAACCCCGGCTCGCGGTCTTTAAATTCGCCTCCTGCGATGGCTGCCAGCTCTCCTTGCTCGATTGCGAGGACGAGTTTCTGGCTCTGGCCGGCGCGGTCGAGATCGCCTACTTCCCTGAAGCCTCCAGCACCATGGCCAAGGGGCCGTACGATCTCGCCCTAGTCGAGGGCTCCATCACCACCGCGCATGACGCCCAGCGTATCTTAAAAATCCGCCGGCAATCCAAGCGCCTCATCACCATCGGCGCTTGCGCCACGGCGGGCGGCATCCAAGCCTTGCGCAATTTCGCCGATGCGCAGGAGATGCTCGCATCGGTTTATGCCTCGCCGCACTATATCTCGACCCTGGCCAAATCCACGCCCATCGCCCTGCATGTGCCGGTGGATTTCGAGCTGCCAGGCTGCCCGGTGAACAAGGCTGAGCTGCTGGAAGTGCTGAGCGCCTTCCTAATCGGACGCAAGCCGGTCATCGGCGCGCATAGCGTGTGCATGGACTGCAAAGCACGCGGCACGCCTTGCGTGCTGGTACAAGGCACGCCCTGCCTTGGGCCGGTGACCCATGCTGGGTGCGGCGCGATCTGCCCCGCCTACCGGCGCGGCTGCTATGGCTGTTTTGGCCCCATGGAACAGCCCAACACGGCCTCTCTTGCCACGGTGTGGGCCAAAACCGGGGCGACAAAGCGCGATATCCACCGCGCCTTTAGGGGCATAACCGCCGCCGCGCCCGCCTTTGCCAAGGAAGGAGACGCGCATGACGGCTAGACGCATCGCGGTCGATTACATGTCGCGCGTTGAGGGTGAAACCGCACTCGATCTCGAAATTAAGGATGGCACGGTCACATCCGCGCAATTGCGGATCTTCGAGGCGCCGCGTTTGTTCGAGGCCCTGCTGCGCGGTCGTTCTTACGCGGAAGCGCCCGATATTACCGCGCGCATTTGCGGCATCTGCCCGGTGGCCTACCAGATGAGTGCCGTGCACGCGATGGAGGATGCGCTGGGCACACGCGTGGAGGGCCAGCTCAGCGCCCTGCGCCGGCTGCTTTATTGCGGCGAATGGATCGAGAGCCATGCCCTGCATGTGGTGATGCTGCATGCGCCGGATTTTCTGGGGTTTGACGATGCGATTGCCATGGCGGGCCAGCATGGCACCATGGTGGAGGCGGGGCTCGCCTTGAAAAAAGCCGGCAATCATGTGCTGCGCGTGCTAGGCGGGCGCGAGATTCACCCGGTGAATGTGCGCGTGGGCGGGTTCTACCGCCTACCCACGCCAGATGAGCTTGCCCCCCTGGCCGATGAGCTGCGCGAAGCCCGCACCCATGCCAAAACCCTGCTGCGCTGGGTGGCTGGCTTTGCCTTCCCCGCCTATGAACGCGATTATGAATTCGTCGCCCTGCGGCATGCGCGCGATTACCCGTTCAATGAGGGACGCATCACCTCCAGCCGGGGGCTGAACATTCCCGCCCATGCCTTTAGCGATGAGTTCGAGGAACGGCATGTCGCCCATTCCACCGCGCTGCATGCGGTGCTCAAGCGGCGCGGCAGCTATCTGGTGGGCCCGCTTGCCCGCTATAATCTGAATTTCGACCGGCTGCCGGGCGAGATTCAGGATCTGGCGCGCGCCGCCGGGCTGGGGCCTGTCTGCCGCAACCCGTTTCAGAGCATCATCGTGCGCGCGGTGGAGCTGGTTTATGCCTGCGATGAGGCGCTGCGGCTCATCGCCGCCTATGACATGCCGCCGCATCCTGCCCTGCCGCTTACCCCGCGCGCTGGCATCGGCCATGGCTGCACCGAGGCCCCGCGCGGCCTGCTCTATCACCGTTACGCGCTCAGTGCGGATGGCAGCATCGCAAACGCCACCATCGTGCCGCCGACATCGCAAAACCAGCTCAGCATCGAGGAGGATCTGCGCGATGTCGCCCAAGGCGCCCTGGCGCTGGAGGATGAGCGCCTGCGCGCTTTGTGCGAGCAGACGATCCGCAATTACGATCCCTGCATTTCCTGCTCCTGCCATTTCCTCAAACTCTCGGTGCGGGGGCGGTGAGCATGCGCCGGAGCTGCGTGATCGGGCTTGGCAATCCCGACCGGGGGGATGACGGGCTGGGCCATGCCGCCTTGCGCCTGCTTGCCGGCACCGTTGCGGCGGACATCACCCTGCTCCAGCGCAACGCCGCCGGGCCCGGCCTGCTCGATGATTGGCGGGATTTCGATAAGGTGATCCTGGTGGATGCGGCGGCTGGCCCAAATCCAGGGCAAATTCACCGGCTGGAGGCAACAAGCCCGGGCCTGCCCATGCCCTTGGCACCCGGCTCCACCCACGGGCTGGGCCTGGCCGAGACGCTGGCGCTGGCCAAGGCGCTGGGGCGGCTGCCGCCCCAGCTTGTTATCTACGCCATGGAGGGCGCCGATTATAGTTTCGGCGCCGCGCTCTCACCCGCCGTGGCCGCCGCCATGCCCCGCCTGGCCGTGCGGCTGCGCGCGCAATTGCGGGTTCAGTCGCCCGTGCCGGCGGGCACATAAATCTGCCCGCCAGCCTTACTAAAGGTCTCGCTCATCTCGCGCATGCCGTCTGCTTGGAGCGCCTGTGCGCGAATATCCTGGCTGATCTTCATCGAGCAGAATTTTGGCCCGCACATGGAGCAGAAATGCGCGGTCTTATGCGCTTCCTTGGGCAGGGTTTCGTCGTGGAATTGCCGCGCCGTGTCCGGGTCCAGTCCCAGATTGAACTGATCCTCCCAGCGGAACTCAAAGCGCGCGCGCGAAATCGCATCGTCACGCAGCCGGGCTAGCGGGTGCCCCTTGGCCAGATCCGCCGCATGGGCGGCAAGCTTGTAGGTGATCACGCCGGTTTTCACATCCGCGCGGTCGGGCAGGCCGAGATGTTCCTTAGGTGTCACGTAGCAAAGCATGGCGGTGCCAAACCAGCCGATCATCGCGGCCCCGATGGCGGAGGTGATATGGTCGTAGCCCGGCGCGATATCGGTGGTGAGCGGCCCCAGCGTGTAAAACGGCGCCTCGCCGCAGGTGGCAAGCTGCTTGTCCATATTCGCCTTGACCTTATGCATCGGCACATGGCCCGGCCCCTCGATCATCACCTGGCAACCCTTGGCCCAGGCAATGCGGGTCAGCTCGCCCAGCGTCTCCAACTCGGCGAATTGCGCTGCATCGTTCGCATCGGCGTTGGAGCCGGGGCGCAAGCCATCGCCCAACGAAAAAGAAACATCATAGGCGCGCATGATGTCGCAAATCTCGTCAAAATGCTCATACAGAAAACTCTCCCGATGGTGCGAGAGGCACCATTGCGCCATGATCGAGCCGCCGCGGCTGACAATACCCGTCACGCGCTTGGCGGTGAGCGGCACATAGGCCAAGCGCACCCCTGCATGGATGGTGAAATAATCCACCCCCTGCTCGGCCTGCTCGATCAGCGTGTCGCGGAACACCTCCCAATTCAATTTGGCCGCATCGCCGCCCACTTTTTCCAGCGCCTGATAGAGGGGCACGGTGCCGATGGGCACCGGCGAATTGCGTAAGATCCAGCCGCGAATATTATGGATATTGCGCCCGGTGGAGAGGTCCATCACTGTATCCGCGCCCCAGCGAATGGCCCAGACCAGCTTTTCCACCTCCTCGGCGGCCGAGGAGGTGACCGCCGAATTGCCGATATTGGCGTTGATTTTGACCAGGAAATTGCGGCCGATGATCATCGGCTCCACTTCCGGGTGGTTGATATTGGCGGGGATGATGGCCCGCCCAGCGGCAATTTCGGCGCGGACGAATTCAGGGGTTACGAATTCTGGAATCGCGGCGCCAAAACTCTCGCCATCGGCCAAGCGGGCCTTGGCCTCGTCGGCTGCCTGGGCGCGGCCCAGATTCTCCCGGTGCGCGGCATAAATCATCTCCTCGGTGATGATCCCCGCCCGCGCGAATTCATATTGCGTGACCGGCATTTGCGCCTGCCCGGCCAAAATGTCATGCGGCGCCGGACAGGGAGGGACGAGCATCCCCTCCCCGGCAAAGCCATTATCCTCAGGCCGCACGGCACGCCCCGCCACGGGCGCAAAGCCGCGCCGCGCCAGCCAAGGGGCGCGAGGCTTGGGCGCGCCCGCATTCAAATCGATGTGGATTTGCGGATCGGTATAAGGGCCGGAACTGTCATACAGCCAAAAAGGCGGCTCATTGGCGCTGGGGTGCAGCGCCACCTCGCGGAAGGGCACGGCGATATCGGGCCGCCCGGGCGGGGTTGAATAAACCCGGCGTGAGCCGATGATCGGCCCCGTGGTTACATTCTCAGGCTTGGTCTGGATGGTCATAGGCGTGCTCCTCATCAGAATACGGAGCACGGGAGCTTATGCGTTATTCGAAAACCCCCGTCCCTCCGCCGGTGTTAACCGGATCAGGTTCAAAGGGTTTATCGCGGCGGGTTTTCACACCCAGCGAAATCTCAACTCCTTAGCCGGAGTACCCCTCGGTACGCCCATTCCAGCGCCTTTGGGGCGGGGCTGTCAACCGCGCGGGGCAAGCCACAGGGAACAATTCACAAACCAGCCTTCACCCAGCCGGTTTCCTCCTGTTTCCAATAGGTCAGCGCATGCCCCGCCGCTTTTGCCGCGCGCCAGCGCGCGCGCGCGCCCTGTAATTGGGCTTCGTCCGTGCCATCGAACAAATCAAACACGCGGGCATAGGCGGCCACATCCTCGCCCGCCCCGCTAATGCGGAATAAAAACGCCGCCTTGGCCGGATTCTCAGGCCCCGTTGTCAGATAGACGGGCTGCCATTCAGGATGTGGTGTGGCGGCCGTGCCGTGCGGCAGCCAGTCGGGCGTGGGGCAGGTCCATAAGGCGGCGTCCAAATGCTTGAGCGTCGCCTCGTCCGGGCAGGCCACCAGTGCCTTTTCGCCCAGAGCCCGTGTCCGAGCGAGCAAAGCGGGCAGCGCCACGGCAACCGGGCTGCGGGTGAGGTGATAGAACCCGATCTCGACCATCAGCGCGCGAGCACAGCGCTCACCCGGGCGGCCACGGCGCCAAAGGCGGCGGCCTCTTCGCTCCCAGAGTCGGCAACGGTGATGGGGGTACCTGCATCGCCACTCTCACGGATGGCAAGCTGCAGCGGAATTTCGCCTAAAAACGGCACGCCGATCCGCTTCGCCTCGGCCGCGGCCCCGCCATGACCAAAAATCTCGGCCCGGTGCCCGCAATTGGGGCAGCAGAAATAAGACATGTTCTCGACAATGCCGAGTACGGGCACGCCTACCTGCTCGAACATCCGCACCCCGCGCCGCGCATCGAGCAGGGCGATATCCTGCGGGGTGGAAACAATCACCGCCCCGGCCAGCTTTACTTTCTGCGCCAGGGTAAGCTGCGCATCACCCGTGCCGGGCGGCATATCCACCACCAGCACGTCAAGCTCACCCCATTCCACCTGGCCCAGCATTTGGTTCACAGCGCCCATCACCATCGGCCCGCGCCAAATCAGGGCCTTATCCTCGGGCACCAAAAAGCCGATGGACATGGTGCGCAGCCCCCAGGCGTTGAGCGGGATGATCCGCCCGTCGCGCACTTCGGGTTTTGCATGCACCCCCAGCATCAGCGGCAGGGAGGGCCCATAAATATCGGCATCCAAAAGCCCGACCTTATGCCCTTCTTGCGCCAGCGCCACGGCCAGATTCACCGCCACGGTGGATTTGCCAACCCCGCCCTTGCCCGAGGCCACGGCGATCACCTTGCGCACGCCGGGCAGTAAATTTTCAGCGGCTGGCCGGGAGCTGGATGGCGGCGGCGCATGCGCGGTCAGCACCACATTGGCCGCGCGCACACCAGGCAGCGCGCGCAAGGCCGCCTCGATCTGCCGGCACAGCGGCTCCAGCCCGGCGGCCTCGGCCTTGGTGGCGGTCAGGCTTACCTGCGCCAGCCCATCTTGGACATGCACGCCCTCCAGCCGGTCCCGCACATTAAACGACGCCAAAGCGGCGCGAATATCCTGTTCATTCATGCCCTAGACATAGACTGGCGGGCCGTGCTGTCCAGCCTCTTGCGCGCAAGGCCGCGGCCCGCGAAAATCGGCGGCATGAACGCCCCTCCGCGCCTGCTCCTCGCTTTGCTTCTGCTCGCCGCGCCCGCCGCCGCGCGCGCCAATAGCCTGCCACCCTCCTTTCAGGCGCTGGCAGCCCGGGTGATGCCGGCCGTGGTCAGCATCGCCGCCATGGCCCCGGCGCCGGCCAAAAGCGGGCAAAAGAATCATGACGGCACGAACAACAACGATGACAGCACCGCCACGCCAGCGGCCGGCACCGTGCTGCCCCCGCCCAAAACCATCGAATCACTTGGCTCGGGCTTCGTCTTCAGCCCAGCCGGCTATATCCTCACCAACAACCATGTGGTGAAGGATGCCGACACGGTGATGGTGACCTTCCCCGACGGCACGGTCTATCCCGCCCATATTGCGGGGCGGGATGTGGCGGCCGATCTCGCGGTGCTGAAAATCTCGGCCGGGCACAAGCTGCCCTATGTCCGCTTCGGCGATTCCGAAAAACTGCGCGTGGGTGACTGGGTGCTGGCCATCGGCAATCCGTTTGGTCTGGCCGGCACCAGCACGGCTGGCATTGTCAGCGCCCTGCACCGCCAGATCGGCGACACGAAATATGACGATTTCATCCAGACCGACGCCGCCATTAACCGTGGCAATTCCGGCGGGCCGCTTTTTAACATGGCGGGCCAGGTGATCGGCGTGAACTCGGCCATTTACGCGCCCAACGGCACGTCGGACGGTGTGGGCTTTGCCATTCCCGCCGCCATGGCCAAGCCCGTGGCCGAAGCCTTGGCGCATGATGGGATCATGCGGCGCGGCTGGCTGGGGCTCTCCACCGAGGACGTAACCCCCGACATGGCCAGATTATTCCACACCCCGGCACAGGCGGGCGCGCTCATCGGCGCCGTATCGCCACAAGGCCCCTCCGCAAAGCTGTTGCGGCCAGGCGATGTTGTGCTGTCATTGGCTGGGCGCAAGATCGCCAATCCCCGCGCATTGACGATCCGCACGGCGGAGATCCCAGCCGGGCAGCGCGTGAAGCTGGTTTTTTGGCGCCATGGCGCCCGGCACGATATCCGCATCGACATCGCCCCCCCACCAGCGGCCTTGGATGAAACCATGCGCGCAAAGGAACAAGCCGGCCCGCCGCCCGTGCTGCTGCCAGCCGTTGGGCTGAGCCTGGATGCCAAGCCCACGCCAGAGGGGGTACGTGTCCTCTCCGTTACCGGCGTTGCGGCCAAGGCCGGCATTACCGCTGGCGATGTCATCGGCCAGGTGAATGGCGAGATCGTGGCCAACGCCCCAGCCTTGCAGGCCAAACTGGCGGCGCTGGCCAAGTCCAAAGCCCCTGCCGCCGTGCTGCTGGTGCAGGGTGCCACCAGCATGGGCGTTAATCCCGGGCCGCGCTGGGTGCCGCTACCTCTTACCCCACCAGCGCCTAAACCTCAGCCCCAGCTTCCGGCGCGTTCAAAGCATTAATCGCCCGGGCCAGGGCAAAATCCTGTTCCGTCAGCCCGCCAGCGGTATGGGTGGTCAGCAAAATCGCCACACGGTTATAAACGTTCGACCAGTTGGGATGGTGGTCGGCCCGTTCGGCTAGCAGCGCGACACGGCTCATAAAGCCGAACGCAGCCACGAAATCGGTAAACAAAAAGTCCCGGCGGATCGCCGTTCCCTCCTCGGCCAATTGCCAGCCTTCGGGCAATTCCAAAAGCCGCGCCTCATCGCGTAAATCCATAATATCCTCCCGTTTATTGTAAAATGCGCCGCCTTGGCGGCGGGATGCGGCCGCCTATCCAGCCGCGGTGCCACCAATGGTCAACCCCGAGAGTTTGAGGGTGGGCTGCCCCACCCCCACCGGCACGCCCTGGCCATTCTTGCCGCATGTGCCAATCCCTGGGTCCAGCGCCATATCGTTGCCGATCATCTCCACCCGGGTCAGCGCATCGGGCCCGTTGCCAATCAGCGTTGCGCCTTTCACCGGGGCGGTGACCTTACCATCCTCGATCAGATAAGCCTCGGCGGCGGAGAATACGAACTTGCCGGAGGTGATATCCACCTGCCCGCCACCAAAATTCACGGCATAAAGGCCGCGTTTGACGGATTTGATCATGTCCTCGGGCGTTGCCTCGCCGCCCAGCATGAGGGTGTTGGTCATGCGCGGCATCGGCGCGTGGGCATAGGATTGGCGGCGGCCATTGCCAGTCGCGCGCATATTCATCAGCCGGGCATTCTGCCGGTCCTGCAAATAGCCGGTCAGGATGCCATCCTCGATCAGCACGGTGCGCGAGGTGGGGGTACCCTCATCGTCGATGGTGAGCGAGCCGCGCCGGTTGGGCAATGTGCCATCATCGATCACGGTCACCCCCTTGGCCGCAACCCGGCTGCCCATGAGCCCCGCGAAAGCCGAGGTCCGCTTGCGGTTGAAATCACCCTCCAGCCCATGGCCGATCGCCTCATGCAGCAAAATGCCGGGCCAGCCCGCGCCCAACACCACCTCCATCTCGCCGGCGGGGGCGGGCACGCTCTGCAAATTCACATCGGCCTGGCGGATCGCCTCGCGCACGGCGGCTTGCCAGAATTCAGGCGCGATGAACGGGCCATAGCCCGAGCGCCCGCCCGCGCCATGGCTGCCAGATTCGCGCCGGCCATTCTGCTCCATCACCACCGCGACATTCAGGCGCACCAGCGGGCGTAGATCGGCCACCCGGGAGCCATCGGCGCGCATAATCTCCACCACCTGCCATTCCCCGGCGAGGCTCGCCATCACCTGCACCACGCGCGGATCGGCGGCACGGGCAAAAGCGTCAATCTCCTGCAACAAATCCGCCCGGCTGGCGAACGGCGCCTCGCCCAGCGGGTTCAACCCGGCATAAAGCGGGGCGGGAGCGGCCGCCGGGCCCGCCGCGACCATGGCATGTTCCATGGTTTTGGCGGCACGGATCGTCTCGGCCGCGCGGGCCAGGGCCGGTTCCGAAATTTCCCCGGCATGAGCGAAATAGGCGGCCTCGCCCAGCACGGCACGGAGGCCAAAGCCGCGCCTTGTGTCAAAATTGGCGGCGCGGATGCGCCCGTCATCGAGCGAGATGGATTCCGACTCCCGGTATTCCAAAAACAGCTCGCCATCATCCGTGCCCGCCAAAGCGGCCTCGATATGCGCGCGCGCCGCGTGCGGATCCAGCCCGTCATTTTCATGAAACAGGCGGGCGGCGGTGTCCAGGGCGGTGGTCATCTTGGTCTTAGCTCTCCTATTCCGCCGGGGCGGGTGTAGCGTGCGGCAGCTTTGCCGCCACCGCGCCGCGCAGGCCATGGCGCACGGTAAGGGCGGCGGCGAATAGCAGCACCGCGTTCAGCTCATGCACATAACCCAACTCCGGCGCGTCAAGCACAAGCGTGGTCATGCCGAGCAGATATTGCAATGCCACCAGCCCGCCGAGCAGCAAAAAACCATCGCGCACGGCGGGCGGCAGCTTGGTGCGCAGGCCCGCCACCGCCGTGCCCAGCACAAGCAGCGCCGTGATGGTGGCAAACAGCCGGTGGAAGAACTGAATGGTAGCTTTGCTCGCGATGAAATTCTCAGCCCACGGATGCAAGGCAAGGAAGCCTTGCGGAATCCAACGCCCGTCCATGGTGGGGAAGGTGTTGAACACCGAAATCGCGCCCGAGGTGGCGACCAGCGCGCCAAACCCCATGGTGATGTAGATGAGCACGGCACTCGCGGTGGCGAAGCCGCGCAGGGTTACCGCACCGTTAATCGGCGTGGGCTCGGGCTGGCGGAAGGTGAGGCCCGTTAAGACCAGCAGGGCGAAAATGAACATGGCGGAGAGGAAGTGCGGCGCGCCCCAGAGTGGGGGCGGCGAGAGCACGCCCGGCCGCAACCCGGTTTGCACCATGTACCAGCCAAAAGTCGCCTGCCCGGCGCCAAGCAGGAAGATAAAACCCATCCACAAAGCGCGCCGGCCGCGCAAACGGCCCGTATAAACAAACCAGCCAAAGGGGAGCAGAAACACCAGCGCCATCAGCCGACCCCAGCAACGGTCCAGAAACATGGGCCAGAACAGCGCCTTGAACTGCGCCATATCGATGGGATGCGCCTGATATTGCGCGGTCTGCTGAAACAAGGCGAACAGATGCGACCACCCCCCCCCATTGAGCGGCGGGATGAAGCCGGTAATGGGCCGCCAGACCTGGATGGAAAATCCGGCCCCAATGGTGCGCGCATGCCCGCCGCCCACCACCATGCCAAACACCATGGCGGCCAGAAGCAACGTCCAGTTGCCCAGTACCTTGTCGGGTTTCATGCCGTGGCCCCGCGCAGCCTGTGCAGCAGCAGGATGACGGAGCCAAACAGCAGCACCGCGTTCATTTGGTGCGCAACCCCCAGATCGTAGCGGCCCGACACCAGCGCCGTAACCCCCAGCGTGAATTGCAGCAGCACCAGCCCGCCAATGAGCAGGGCGGCATCGCGCACCGGGGCGGGTGACTCACGGCGCAGGGCCTTCACCGTGACGGTGAGAATGGCGATGGTGGTGAGCACCGCGAGCAGCTGATGGTCGAAGATGATGGTGGCGGGATTGGTGAAAATACCGCTCATCGGCCAGTTGGCCGGGGGTTGGCCGGTGCCGACATGCTTGGCGATGCTGAAATCGGCGATGCCATGAATGCCCGAGACGAAATTGCCCGCGAACATGGTGAGCATCAACAAACCCAGCGCCACAAAGGCCGTGCGGCGCAAGCCCCGCATGCCGGCATGGCGTGCGGGCTCAGGGTTGGCCTGGTTAAGCGCCGTCCACAACACGGCGCTAAACAGGAACATGGCCCCCCAGAAATGCAGTGAAAGCCGCCAGGGCTCAACCGCCACGCTGTTTTTCATGAAACCGGAGGAGACCATGAACCAGCCAATGGCCCCTTGCAGCCCGCCCAGTACGAACAGCAGGAACAGCCAGGGGATGAGCTTTTTCTCAATCCGCCCTGTGGCCCAGAAGATGAGCAGGGGCACCATCAGCACCACACCCATCGAGCGGCCCCACATGCGGTGGATATATTCCGGCCAGAACAGCACCTTGAACCCGGCAAGCCCCATATGCGGATGCAGGATCTGGTATTGCGGGATGGTTTGATAGAGAGCGAACACCTTGTCCCATGCCGCCTTGGAAAGCGGGGGCCAGATGCCAATGATCGGCTCCCAATGCATAATGGACAAGCCCGAGCCGGAATCGCGCGTGTAGCCGCCCAGTCCCACCATAATCCAAATCATGAAGGCGAGAATAAACAGCCAGATGGCGATGAGCTGGCGGTTTTGCGGACTGGATGCGGTGTTCTGCGACATGTCGGCTCCTCTTCACTGCGCAGTCGAGATACCGCCTGTGGCGCGCAACCGCCAGAGCCGCAGCCAGCCTCTCCTGTATTGGAATGTATCTGCCCGCGTCAGCGCTGTTTCAAGAGGTCACGGATTTCGGCCAGCAATGTCTCGCTCGGCGTGGGGGCGGGCGGCGCCGCCGACGCGGGGGCGGGTTTTCTGTAAAGCCGTTGCAGCAGCCGGACGAGCCAGAAAATAACCACCGCGACAATTAGGAAATTGATCAGCGCGTTGATGAACACGCCATAATTCAGGGTCACGTCGCCGGCTTTTTTCGCCGCCGCCAGCGTGGCCGCCGGCGCTCCTTTAAGGATGACGAAATGGTTGGAAAAATCGCTCCCCCCGGTGAGCAGCCCGATGACCGGGTTGATGATATCCGCGACCAGACTTTTAACAATGCCGGTGAAGGCCGCGCCGATGACCACGCCGACCGCCAAATCGACGACATTGCCGCGCATGATGAAGGCCTTGAAATCATCCACCCAGCCCGGTGCTTTTAAACGCCGGCTATTTGCGACCTGATCGGACATTCCCGCTGTCTCCTGGTTTGTTTTTCCCGGCTTCAGTACGCCGGAGGGATGATTCCGGCAAATGCTTGGAAAGCGCGGACTTGCATGCCAAAACAACCGCCTCAATAGGCGGAGGGGTAAATGCGAGGCAGGATTCTGGTGGCGGGGCTGGCGCTGATGCTGAGCGGATGCGGCACGGGCACGGAGCGGCTTGGCAATACCGCCGCCGGCGGAGCCGCCACAGGCGCGGTAATCGGGCTGGTCGGCGGGCCGATCGGCGTGGTCGTGGGGGCTGGCATCGGGGCTGGCGTGGGCGCCATGGGGGCGGCCAATACCACCCCCAAACAGGTTAATCTTGGCAGCGCGCCGTGGGACAGGGGCAAGGCCAAACCCGCCACGCACACCGCCGCCACCGGAACCGGCAGTTAAGCCCTGTCTTTCCTGCGCCCATATCTGTGCTAAAGGCGGGGTCCCATGCGCCAATATCTTGAATTCGAAAAACCTGTCGCCGAGCTGGAAGCCAAGATCGAGGAGCTGCGGCAAATGACCGCGCCCGGCGAGATCAATATCGCCGACGAGGTGGCAAAACTCTCCGCCAAGGCCGACAGCCAGCTCAAGGCGATTTATGCCAAGCTGACCCCCTGGCAGAAGACCCAGGTGGCCCGGCACGCAGACCGGCCCAAGGCGCTGGCCGTGATCTCGGCGCTGATCGAGGATTTCACCCCGCTCGCGGGCGACCGCGCCTATGCTGACGATGCCGCCATTATCGGCGGCATGGGGCGGTTTCGGGGCCAAGCCGTCATGGTCATCGGCACCGAGAAGGGCACCGACACCGAAACCCGCATCAAGCATAATTTCGGCATGGCCAAGCCCGAGGGCTATCGCAAGGCCAAGCGGCTGATGGAGCTGGCTGGGCGCTTCAACCTGCCGATTCTCACCTTTGTCGATACATCCGGCGCCTTCCCCGGCATCGAAGCCGAGGCCCGGGGCCAGGCCGAGGCCATCGCGCGCGGGATCGAGGCATGCCTGTCCGCCCCGGTGCCGCTGGTCGCCACCATTATCGGCGAGGGAGGCTCAGGCGGGGCGATCGCGCTGGCGGCTGGCAATGCGGTGCTGATGTATGAGCATGCCATTTATTCCGTCATCTCGCCGGAGGGCTGCGCCTCGATCTTGTGGCGCGATTCGGCGCAGGCGCCGGTTGCCGCCGAGGCCATGCGAATCACCGCCCAGGATCTGAAGAAATTGGGCTTGATCGACGAGATCGTACCCGAGCCGCTGGGCGGCGCGCACCGCGAACCCGCAACCGCGCTGACCGCCCTGGGCGATGCGGTGGAAAAGGCCCTGGCTCCGCTCACTGGCCTGACACCTGAGGCGCTACGCGCGAAACGGCGGGAGAAATTCCTCGCCATGGGCAAAATCGGGCTGTAAGCGGCCCTACCCTGTCCGGCGGGTCAGCCCGCTCAGCCAAGCCGCCAGCCCCAGCGCCGCGCCAACAATCCCCAGCGTGCCATCGTAATTCACTACCGCCGCAATCCCTAAGCCCAGCGCCAGCGCGCCCGCCAGGCGCGAGGCGCCAAAAAAGGCCAGCAGCCCCACAGCCAGCGCCGCCCAGCCAAACACACCGTAATATTGCCCGAGCAGCACCCAATGGCGGGGCACGCAAAAAGCCGGCGCATGAGGTGCAGCGCACATCCCCACCGTGGCGCGCGGTGCAATCGCAAGTTGCCGGAAGGCGAAGGCGCCTCCCGCCAGCAGCACCGCCAGCCCCACACCCCACCCATCAATCACCCGCCAATCAATGTTTTTACGCATGAGGATTGCCCCTTCGCGGTTGCTCTTCGCCGTGCGGGGCCGTATTGCTGCGCCGCGACAGGCTTCACAATCTATACAAGGCTCCATGACAGTCCACACCGCCGCCGGGCGCCCGAAAAGTTTTCAGGACATCATCCTGACCCTGCACCAATTCTGGGCAGGCCAGGGATGCGTGATTCTGCAGCCTTACGACGTGGAAATGGGGGCTGGCACGTTCCACCCGGCCACCACGCTGCGCGCCCTTGGCCCCAAGCCCTGGCGCGCGGCCTATGTGCAGCCCTCGCGCCGTCCCTCTGACGGGCGCTACGGCGAAAACCCCAACCGTTTGCAGCATTACTACCAATATCAGACGCTCTTAAAGCCCAGCCCCGACAATATTCAGGAGTTGCTGCTCGCCTCTTACGACGCCATCGGCATCGACCGCCGCCAGCATGACATACGGTTTGTCGAGGATGATTGGGAAAGCCCCACGCTTGGCGCCTGGGGGCTAGGCTGGGAAGTGTGGTGCGATGGCATGGAGGTCACGCAATTCACCTATTTCCAGCAGGTGGGCGGCATTGCCTGCGTTTCGCCCAGTGTTGAACTGACATACGGGCTGGAGCGCCTGGCCATGTATGTGCAAGGTGTCGAGAATGTGTACGAGCTGGATTTTAACGGCCAGGGCGTGCGCTATGGCGATGTGTTTCTCCGCGCCGAGCGGGATTATTCGCGCCATAATTTCGAGCTCGCCAATACCGACATGCTGGCCCGGCATTTTGAGGATGCGGAGGCCGAATGCGCATCCCTGGTGGCCGCCGGGGTCGCCCAGCCGGCTTACGACCAGTGCATTAAAGCCAGCCATTTGTTCAACCTGCTGGATGCGCGGGGCGTGATCTCGGTGGCTGAGCGGGCCAGCTATATCGCGCGGGTGCGCAACCTCGCGAAAGCCTGCGCCGAAGCCTGGGCAGCGGGGGAATAAAATGCCGGAATTATTCTTGGAACTGTTTTCGGAAGAAATTCCGGCACGCATGCAGGCCGCCGCAGGCACCGAATTAGCCCGGCGCTGTGGGCACGCTTTGCAATTTCTTCAACCGAGTAATGCCAAATTCTTTTATGGCCCGCGGAGAATTGCGTTTACCGCATCCGTCAACTCGGATGACAGTGCTAAAAAATCTGATTTCTGGGAGGCGGTTGGGCCGCGCGTAGGAGCGCCAGACGTAGCCATTGAAGGGTTTTTACGCAAACATAATGCGGAACGAAGCGAACTAATCGCCGAAAACGGGAAGTATTATTTACGCCGAAAACTTATCCCCTCTTCGGCGAGAGACGTTATAATTGCCGAACTACCTAGATTCCTAAGTGATTTCTCCTGGCCCAAATCCATGCGCTGGGGCGCGGGCGGCGATTTTACCTGGGTACGGCCTTTGCGCCGGGTCATCTGCCTGCTCGATGGCGAGATCATTCCCTTTTCGCTCGGCCCCGTGACGGCGGGTAACGAGACACAAGGCCACCGCGTGCATGGGCCGGGGCCGTTTGACGTGTCCTCCGCCGCCGTGTGGGAGGAGAAACTGCGCGAGCACCATGTCATCGCCGCCCCGGATGAGCGCCGGACAAAAATCTGGACCGGCATGACGGAACAGGCGGCACGCCTTGGCTTGAGCATTGCCCCGGATGACGCGCTGCTCGATGAGGTCACTGGCCTGGTGGAATGGCCGGTGCCGCTGATCGGCAAAATCGACCCCGAATTCATGGCCTTGCCGCCGGAAGTGCGCGAGCTGTCCATGAAGATCAACCAGAAATATTTTGCCCTGCGCACGGCGGACGGTGCCCCTGCCCCGTATTTCGCCTTCATCGCCAATCTGGAAGCGCCCGATGGCGGGGCGGCGATTATCGCGGGCAATGAGCGCGTGCTGCGCGCCCGCCTGGCCGATGCGCGGCATTTCTGGGATCTGGATTTAAAAACCCCGCTCGAATCGCTGCTGCCCAAGCTCGAAAAAATCACGTTCCACGCCAAAATCGGCACGCAGGCCGCGCGCGCGGGCCGTATTGCCGCGCTGGCGCGTGAAATCGCCGTGATGCTCGGCGCCGATGGCCGGGCTGCCGACCAAGCAGGTCTGGCCGGCAAGCTCGCCAAGGCCGATCTGGTCACCGGCATGGTGGGGGAATTCCCCGAATTACAGGGTATTATGGGCGGGTATTACGCGGCAAGGGCCCATGGGCCGGATGTGGGCGATGCCATCCGCGCCCATTACCAGCCCAAGGGCCCGTCCGATGCCGTGCCGCAAGGCCTTGTGCCCATGGCCGTGGCGCTGGCCGACAAGCTGGACACGCTGCGCGAATTTTTCCGCATCGGTGAAAAACCCACCGGCTCGGGCGACCCGTACGCGCTGCGCCGGGCGGCGCTGGGGGTGATCCGCATCATCCTGGAAAACGGGTTGCGCCTGCCTATGCTACCGCTGCTGGATGGTAACGCGGATTTGTTTGGCTTCATTATCGAGCGGCTGCGCGTTAAGCTGCGCGGCGAAGGCAAAAGATTCGATGTGCTGGATGCCGTGCTGGCGGCCGGCGCGGATGACGATCTGGTGCGGGTGATGAAGCGTGTGGACGCGCTGGGCGAGATGCTTCGCACCGAGGATGGACGTAATCTTCTCGCAGGCTACAAACGCGCGGCAAATATCCTGAGAATCGAAAATGCCAAGGACGGCCCGCATGAGGGCGCGCCCGAAGCACCGCTTTTCGCGCAGGATGAGGAGCACGCACTGGCGCGCGCCCTTGCCGCCGACGAGATCGCGCCGCTCTTGCAGGCGGAAGATTATGAAGCGGCCATGCGCAGGCTGGCCGCCATCCGGCCCCATATCGACGCGTTTTTCGAAAAAGTGACGGTGAACGCGGACATGCCGGAATTACGCCGCAATCGGCTGAGATTGCTCGCCCGCTTTGTGGGGGCGGTGGATCAGGTCGCGGATTTTTCAAAGATTGAAGGTTGAGGACAGGAGCAGAAGCACATGACCAAATGGGTGTATAATTTCGGCGCCGGGCAGAATGACGGTAATGCCTCGCTCAGGAATCTGCTCGGCGGCAAGGGCGCCAACCTCGCGGAAATGGCCAGCATCAACCTGCCCGTGCCGCCTGGCTTTACCATCACCACCGAAGTCTGCACCGCCTATTACGATAATAACCACACCTACCCGGCCGAGCTGAAGCCGCAGGTCGATGCCGCGCTCAAGCGCATCGAGGAGGCGGTGGGCCGCACCTTTGGCGATAAGGACAAGCCGCTCCTGGTCTCCGTGCGCTCAGGTGCCCGCGTCTCCATGCCGGGCATGATGGACACTGTGCTCAATCTCGGCCTCAACGATGTCACCGTGCAGGGGCTGGCCGCCGGCTCGGGCGATTCCCGCTTCGCCTGGGATTCCTACCGCCGCTTCATCCAGATGTATGGCTCGGTCGTGCTCGGCGTCGATCATCACCGCTTCGAAGAGATTATCGAGCATGTGAAGCTCGAAGCCGACGTGACCGAGGATACCGCCCTCACGCCCGAACATTGGCAAGAGGTGGTGGAAGGCTACAAGGCGATGGTGGCCGAGGAAATCGGCAAGCCCTTCCCGCAGGACCCGGCCGACCAGCTTTGGGGCGCCATCGGGGCCGTGTTCGGCTCCTGGATGAACCCGCGCGCCAATGTCTATCGCCGCCTGCACGACATTCCGGCCAATTGGGGCACGGCGGTGAACGTGCAAGCCATGGTGTTCGGCAATATGGGCGATGATTGCGCAACCGGCGTGTGCTTCACCCGCGACCCCTCCACCGGCCTGAATGAATTTTACGGCGAGTATCTGGTGAACGCGCAGGGCGAGGACGTGGTGGCGGGCATCCGCACCCCGCGCCCGCTCTCCAAGGCTTATGCCAAGCCGGGCGAAGTCTCGATGGAAGAGGCCCTGCCCGAAGCCTATAAGGAGCTGTGCGAAGTCCGCGAAATCCTTGAGAAACACTACAAGGATATGCAGGATATCGAGTTCACGGTGCAGCAGAACAAGCTCTATATGCTGCAAACGCGCGCGGGCAAGCGCTCGGCCGCCGCGTCCTTGCGCATTGCCGTGGAAATGGCCGAGGAAGGGCTGATCGACCGCAATACCGCGATCATGCGCGTCAACCCCGCCTCGCTCGACCAGCTTTTGCACCCCACGCTGGACCCTAAAGCCACCCCCAAACTCTTCGCCAAGGGCCTGCCCGCCTCGCCGGGCGCGGCGTCGGGCATTGTGGTGTTCTCGGCCGATGAGGCGGAGTTGCGGGCACAGAAGGGCGAAGCCGTCATCCTCGTGCGGATCGAGACCAGTCCTGAGGATATTCACGGCATGCATGCGGCGCGCGGCATCCTGACCACCCGCGGCGGCATGACCAGCCACGCCGCCGTGGTGGCGCGCGGTATGGGCCGGCCTTGCGTGGCCGGGGCGGGCGGCGTTTCGGTCGATTACGGGGCGCAGACCCTCTCGGCCAATGGCGTGACCCTGCGCGCTGGCGAGATCCTGACCATCGATGGCGGCAGCGGCGAAATTTACGCGGGCCCTGTGAAGATGATCGAGCCGCAGCTCTCGGGCGATTTCGGCACGCTGATGGGCTGGGCCGACGAGGCGCGCCGCCTGAAGGTGCGCGCCAATGCCGAAACCCCGCTGGATGCAAAAACAGCGCGCCGCTTTGGCGCCGAGGGCATCGGCCTGTGCCGCACCGAGCATATGTTCTTCGACCCGCAGCGTATTCTGGCCGTGCGGCAGATGATCATGTCGCGCGACGAGGCCGGCCGCCGCGCCGCCCTGGCCAAGCTGCTGCCCTATCAGCGCGAGGATTTCCGCTCCCTGTTCCAGATCATGGAAGGGCTGCCGGTCACCATCCGCCTGCTCGACCCGCCGCTGCATGAATTCCTGCCGCATGGCGAGGCGGAGCTGGCCGAAGTGGCCCAAACGCTTGGCATGGATGCCGCCAGCATCCGCGAGCGGGCCGAGGCCCTCTCCGAGACCAACCCGATGCTCGGCCATCGCGGCTGCCGCCTCGGCGTAACCTTCCCCGAGATCTATGAGATGCAGGCGCGCGCCATCTTCGAGGCCGCGATCGAGATCGCCAAGACCACCAAGGCGCCCGTGCCTGAAATCATGATCCCGCTGGTTGGCACCAAGCGCGAGCTGGACATTACCCGCGCCCAGGTTGAGCGCACGGCCAAGGCCGTGTTCGAGGAAACCGGCACCACGCTCACCTACTCAATCGGTACGATGATCGAGCTGCCGCGCGCCGCCCTCACCGCCGACCAGATCGCCGAGGCCGCCGATTTCTTCTCGTTTGGCACCAACGATCTGACCCAGACCACCTTTGGCCTCTCGCGCGATGATGCCGGCAAGTTCCTGCCCGCCTATGTGGAGCAGGGCGTACTGCCCAAAGATCCGTTCGTGTCGATCGATGTGGAGGGTGTGGGCGCGCTCGTGCGCATTGCCGCCGAAAAGGGCCGTGCGACCAAGCCGCAGCTCAAGCTTGGCATTTGCGGCGAGCATGGCGGGGATCCGGCCTCCATCTCCTTCTGCGAGTCCGTGGGGCTGGATTATGTGTCCTGCTCGCCCTACCGCGTGCCAGTGGCGCGGCTGGCGGCGGCGCAGGCCGCGATCGAGACCAAGGAAACGCATTTCCGCGACAAATGATCGCAGCGCCCTTCACCGGCATTCGGGGCGAAGTTCGCCCCGAATGGATCCTGCCCGGCAACCCGCATCTGAATCTGGCCTATTATCTGGTCCTATTCGATGCGGCCTCGCAGGCTTTCTTCACCGAACTCGACATGTCAGGGGCCGACCCCAAAGGCACTGGCTTTTCCTTTTTCGCCGCCGAAACACATACAATTTATGAGCGCGAAATGTATCTGGGCGACCAGGCGCTCGTGAGCACCACCCTGATGGACGCGGATGAAAAGCGCATCCATCTCGCGCATGAAATGTACCGCCCGGGCGAGGCGGCACGCATCGCCCTGCTGGAAATCATGTATGTCAGCGTCAACCTCGCCAATGGCCGCGCGTCCCCGTGGCCAGAGGATGTTTTGGCCCGGATCATGACCGCGAAAGCCGCACATGATTCTCTGCCGCGCCCGGCCAAAACCGGGCGGCATGTGGGTATCAGGCGTATTTAAGGATTACGAAGCCAGCGATGATGCCAAGGGCCAGCAGCCCGGTGATCAGCCCCAGCCGGGCCTCGATAAAATCGCGCGCGGGCACGCCAAACCAGCGCAACAGCACCGCCTCCACGAAAAACCGCCCGCCGCGCGTCACCAGGCTGGCCGCCATGAAGACCGGGAAATTAAACGCTGCCGCCCCGGCTGCGATGGTCACGATTTTATAGGGAATCGGCGTCAGCCCTTTAATAAGGATAATGGCGACCCCGTATTCGGCGAATTTATGCTGAAACGCGGCAAAGGCCGCCTCGTAATGATAGAAATGGATGATCGGCTGCGCCAGCTTGGCAAACAGCAAATAGCCGATGAGATAACCAAACGCGCCCCCCAGCACGCTGCCGAGCGTGGCCACGGCGGCAAAACGCAAGGCGCGCGCGGGCTTGGCAAGTGCCAGTGGAATCAGCAGCGCATCCGGCGGGATGGGAAAAAAACTAGCCTCGGCGAAGGCGATGGCGAACAGCCAGTAGGGCGCGCTTGGCCGCTCGGCCAAAGCAATCACCCGGTCATAACCTTTGCGCAGCATGGCTTAGTGCCGGATGATGAGCGAGCGGTGGCGCAGTTCATCGAGCAATTGCTGCGATTCCAGCTCGACCCGGTGCTGGACAATCATGTTGGCGATATCATCATCGGAGGGCAGTTGCGGGGCTTCCTGTTTGCTAGAGCAGAGCATGACGACAGAAACGCCCGTGCGCTCGACCAACGGCTGGCTGATATGGCCGGGCTTAAGATCGGCGAGAATCTTCTGGAAGGCTGGCGGGCTGACCGTGGCGAGATTGACCGGCCCCGGATCGGCCGGGCGCTTATTGCCGTAAGCCGCGTTCAGCGCCGCGATGTCCGCGCAGCTATTGGCTTTTTGCGCCTGGGCCATGAATTTCTCGATCACGGTAACCTGGGCGGGGCCGATCTGGCCGTTGGTGACCGCAGGATAAGGTGCATAGGCTTGGCGGATATCCAGGATCGTCTGTTTCCGCGCACCGATCGCATGCTTGCCTTGCAGCTGCACGATCTCGTAACCGCCAGGCACGCGGATGGGATTGGAAATGGCGCCGACTGGCATTTGCCGCACCGTGTCGGCCACCGGCGTGTCAAGCTGGCTGAGCGACACATAGCCCAGCGCGCCGCCGGACAAGGCCGATTGTGCCTGGGAGAATTGCGCGGCAATCACCGGGAATGGCGCGCCGGTGCGCAAACGCGCGATCACCGTGGCGGCGAATTGGCGGGCGGTTGCCTCATCCGCCGGGTTGGTCACCGGCACGAAAATCTCGCCCAGCTCATAGCGCGTGCTGCCCAGCTCCGCTTTCAGGGCTTTCTTCTCGGCCTCGATATCGCCCTTGGTGGGGGTCAGACCCGGCCCCAGTACCTTGCGCAGCACCTCCTGCCAGCCCAGCTCGGTGCGCAATTGCGCGAGCAAGGTGGAAAACGGCACGCCTTCGGCCGCGAGCTTTTTATTCAGCACGCCGGCCGGCATGCCGTTGCTCTGCTCGATATGGGCGATGGCCTTGGAGAGGTCATCATCCGAGACGACAACGCCGAGCTTGTTGATCTCCTGCATCTGCAAGGTCTGGTCGATGAGCTGGCGCTTCACCTGCGGGGCAAGACGGGCCAGAACATCGGGCGAAGGGGTCATGCCCGTGGAAAGGGCCAGCAGCTTGGCGCGCGCGGCCACATCTTGCGTGGTGATGACCTGGCCATTGACCACGGCGGCAATGCGCACGGATTGACCGGCCTGATCAGATGTTGCGGCCACGGCCAGAGTTGGCGCGGTCAGGCAGGCGCAGGCAAGCAGAACGGCGCGAAGTAGAAATTTCATAGGGCGCTGAATCCGATATTTCCAAGGGTTTTAAACGTGAATTGCAGCAGCACCAAGGTGTTGCCCGTATCCAGATTGAAGGAGGTGAAGCGCTGATAATAGATCAAGTTGGCGC
>JAKBBM010000033.1 GCA_021808545.1 Pseudomonadota bacterium
CGGTATGTCGAACTCCACCTCGGCATATTTGTCGTAAGGCTGGGCGCGGCGCAGGTCCCAGGCCACACCGGAGCCGCGCAAAGACGGGCCCGAAAACCCCCAAGCCAGCGCATCGCGGGCGGAAATCACGCCAATATCAACGACACGCTGCTTCCAGATGCGGTTGCCGGTGAGCAGGCGCTCCAGATCATCGACGAATTTGGGAAATTCCTCGGCCCAGGCCGCGATTTCATCCTCAAGCCCGGCGGGAAGGTCCTTGGCCACGCCGCCAGGGCGGAAATAATTGGAATGAAAGCGCGCCCCCGAGGCCGCCTCATAAAATTCAAGCAGCTTCTCGCGCTCCTCATAGCCCCACAGGCCAGGGGTGAGGGCGCCGCAATCCAGCGCGAAATGCCCGACACTGAGCAGATGGTTCAAAACCCGCGTCAGCTCGGCGAACATCACGCGGATCCATTGCCCGCGCTCGGGCACCTCGATGCCGAGCAGCTTCTCGGTCGCGAGCGCGAAGGCATGCTCGCACGACATGGGCGAGACATAATCCAGCCGGTCAAAATAAGGCACGGCCTGAAGATAGCTCTTATGCTCGATCAACTTCTCGGTGCCGCGATGCAACAGACCAATATGCGGGTCGGCGCGCTCGATCACCTCGCCATCCATCTCCATGATCAGGCGCAGAACGCCATGGGCGGAGGGATGCTGCGGACCGAAATTGACCGTGTAATTATCGAACTCGAACGTCTTGGTGGTAGGCGCCGTGCTCATGCCTTGTTCCCCCGCGCCTTTTCATCGCCCGGCAGGGTCGTCATCCCCTCCCAGGGCGACAGAAAATCGAAATTGCGGAATTCCTGCGTAAGCTTCACCTTGTCGTACACGACGGCCTTGCGCTCATCGTCGTAATGCACCTCCAGATAGCCGGTGAGCGGGAAATCCTTGCGCAGCGGATGGCCTTCGAAGCCGTAATCGGAAAGAATCCGGCGATGATCGGCAAGCCCCGTGAAGCTGAGACCAAACAGATCCCACACCTCGCGCTCCCACCAGACCGCACTCGGCCACAGATCCGAGACGGAGGCGAGCGGCGCGTCCTCATCCGTCGCCAGAATCACGCGCACGCGCATATTCCGCGAAACGGAAAGCAGATTATACACCACGTCGAAACGCGGATGGCGGGACGGATAATCCACCCCGCAAATATCCATCATCTGGGCAAAATCATGCTTATCGCGCAGCGCCGCGAACAGGTCTAGCGCCTCGGCGGGCGCGGCCTCTAAAACCAGCTCGCCCAGCTCGCGCCGGGCATGGCGAACACCCGGCAGGGCCTTGAGCGCCGCCAGGCCGGCATCTTCCATATTAGTCTCTTCAGTCACGCAAGATCGTCCCTGTCCGGCGGATTTTTTTCTGTAATTGGGTGATTCCGTACACCAGCGCCTCGGCGGTGGGCGGGCAGCCGGGCACGTAAATATCCACCGGCACGACCCGGTCGCAGCCGCGCACCACGGAATAGGAATAATGGTAATAGCCCCCGCCATTGGCGCAGGAGCCCATGGAAATAACCCAGCGCGGCTCGGGCATTTGGTCATAAACCGCGCGCAGGGCCGGGGCCATCTTGTTGGTCAGCGTGCCGGCCACGATCATCACATCGCTCTGCCTGGGCGAGGCGCGCGGAATAATGCCGAACCGGTCGAGATCGTAGCGCGGCATGTAGGCGTGGATCATCTCCACCGCACAGCAAGCCAAGCCAAAAGTCATCGGCCACAGACTGCCGGTGCGCGCCCAGTTCACCACCTTGTCCAAATTCGCGACCACGAATCCCTTGCCGGCGATCTCACCCGTGATGCCCTTGATAACGGCATCCTGCGCCGGGCCGGGCGGCAAATGGTCGCGGTTCCAGGCCAGCTGGTTCGAGTCCGTGGTCATGCTCATCAGGCTACTCCCAATCCAGTGCGCCCTTGTTCCACTCATATATAAAGCCGACCGTTAAAATCCCAAGAAAACCCAGCATGGAAAAAAAGCCGGTCAGGCCGATCCGCGACAGGCAGACCGCCCAAGGGAACAAAAAGGCGACCTCGATGTCGAAAATAATGAAAAGAATGGCGACCAGATAAAACCGCACATCGAATTTGCGGCGGGCATCGCCAAACGCCTCGAATCCGCACTCATAGGCGGCCAGCTTGGCGGCATAGGGCTTTTGCCGGGCGGCAAAACGCGAGCCAAACACAAAGGCCAGCCCCAGCACAGTGCCAATGGCAACAAAGACAAGGATGGGAAAATATTGAGAAAGGACCGGTTGCACCTGCTCGTCTCCTTGCCTTGCAGGGCACCACGACGGGGCACCCTTACAAAAATACGCTATGCGCCATGTCGCACCGCAACAGGGCGGGGTCAAGACTTTGCCGCACAGGACAGGTCTTCGCCGATGGACTACAATACGATTTACTGGCGCGAGTGACGGGGCTCGAACCCGCGACCTCCGGCGTGACAGGCCGGCGCTCTAACCAACTGAGCTACACCCGCAAATCAGTGAGCGGCGGTGTAATGGGGGAATCGTTCAGCGTCAAGCAGGTTACAGAAAATCCACGCGAATAATTCAGCCAAACGAAGATTTTGTAGAAAATTCAAAAACGTATGGGCGGTGACGGGTTTGAACCGCCGACCCTCTCGGTGTAAACGAGACGCTCTACCGCTGAGCTAACCGCCCGCAAAAATTTGGACGGCCTGCACCGTCCATATTTTTCAAGCGATGATTTTAATTCACCGCGTCCTTCAGTGTCTTACCCGGCTTGAAGCGCACCGAGGTGGAAGCCGGAATGTCAATTTCCTCGCCCGTGCGCGGGTTGCGGCCCTTGGTCGCCTCACGCGCCGCGGTCACGAAGGTGCCAAAGCCGACAAGACGGACTTCTTCCTTCTGCTTCAGCGTGTTCTCGATGGCGGCGAACACCGCATCGACGACCTCCGCCGCCTTGGCCTTGGAAATATCCGTCTCCTCGGCGACGACAGCGATCAGATCATTTTTGTTCACCGGCAGAACTCCCTGTTATCGGTTTCAGCGAAAAAAAGCCGCACACATACCCTTGAAATAAAACATGGCGGTGCGGCTAGATAGCGAACTTGGCCGTTGGCCGTCAAACCAGCCAGCCAGCCCTTGGCCGTGTTGGCGCTCATCGCCCGCACGGCCCAAGCCTTGAAGGGCGGCTAATGCGTCAGCGGCGCGCCAACAGCCCCTTCAGCCCCCTTGGCATGTTCTTCGGGGGCCTCGTCCCATTCAACCGGCTCGGGCTTGCGCACCAGCGCCTGGGCGATCACCTCGTCAACATGGCTGACCGGGATGATGTGCAGGCCCTTCTGCACATTGGCCGGAATCTCGGCCAGATCCTTCTCATTCTCCTTGGGGATGACCACGGTGGTGATGCCCGCGCGCAACGCCGCCAGCAGCTTCTCCTTCAGCCCACCAATCGGCAGCACCCGCCCGCGCAGCGTGATCTCGCCGGTCATGGCGATATCCTTGCGGATGGGAATGCCGGTAATGGCCGAGACAATGGAGGTGGCCATGGCAATGCCGGCCGAGGGGCCATCCTTGGGCGTTGCCCCTTCGGGCACGTGGACATGGATGTCGCGCTTGTCGAAGAAAGGCGGCTTGATGCCGAATTGCGGCGCGCGCGAGCGGATATAGGAATAGGCCGCCTGCACGCTTTCTTGCATCACATCGCCCAGCTTGCCGGTCTGGCGGATCATGCCCTTGCCGGGCAGCACCACGCTCTCAATGGTGAGAATCTCGCCGCCCACCTCGGTCCAGGCCAGGCCCGTGACAACACCGACCATGTCCTCGGCCTCAGTCTCGCCATAGCGGAATTTCGGCACGCCGGAGAATTTGTCGAGATTCTTCTTCGTGATCGTCACCTTCTTCGCCTTGGCGGTGACGATCTCCTTCACCGCCTTGCGCGCCAGATTGGCGATCTCGCGCTCCAGATTACGCACCCCAGCCTCACGCGTATAGGTGCGGACCAGCTCGCGCAGCGCATCGTCGGAGACGGACCACTCCCCCTCCTTCAGCCCATGCGCTTGCGCCTGCTTGGGCAGCAAATGGCGCTTGGAAATCTCGACCTTCTCATCCTCGGTATAGCCGGGGATGCGGATGATCTCCATGCGGTCCAGCAGCGGCTGGGGCATGCGCAGACTGTTAGCCGTGGTCACGAACATCACGTCCGAGAGGTCGTAATCCACCTCCAGATAATGATCGGCAAAGCTGCTATTCTGCTCGGGGTCTAGCACCTCGAGCAGGGCCGAGGCCGGATCACCCCGCCAATCGGCGCCGAGCTTGTCGATCTCATCGAGCAAAAACAGCGGATTGGAGGTCTTGGCCTTCTTCATGCCCTGGACGATCTTGCCCGGCATGGAGCCGATATAGGTGCGCCGGTGGCCACGAATCTCGGCCTCGTCGCGCACCCCGCCCAGCGACATGCGCACGAAAGTGCGCCCTGTCGCCTTGGCGATGGATTTGCCAAGCGAGGTCTTGCCCACGCCTGGCGGGCCAACCAGGCAGAGAATCGGCCCTTTCAGCTTGGGGCTGCGCGATTGCACGGCCAGATATTCGACGATGCGCTCCTTGATTTTATCAAGCCCGAAATGATCGGCATTGAGGATCTCCTCCGCCGCGATCACGTCGTTCTTGATCTTGCTGCGCTTCTTCCAGGGGATGCCAACGATCCAGTCCAGATAATTGCGCACCACCGTGGCTTCCGCGCTCATCGGGCTCATGGATTTGAGCTTTTTCAGCTCGGCCATGGCCTTTTCGTGCGCCTCCTTGGACAGGCGCGTCGCCTTGATCTTTTCCTCCAGCTCGGCGGTCTCGTCCTTACCGTCCTCGCCCTCGCCCAGCTCCTTCTGAATCGCCTTGAGCTGCTCGTTCAGGTAATATTCGCGCTGCGTCTTCTCCATCTGCCGCTTCACGCGGTTGCGGATCTTTTTCTCGACCTGCAACACGCCGATCTCGGCTTCCATATGGTTGAACACGCGCTCCAGCCGCTCGGCGGTGCTCTCCAGCTCCAGCAATTCCTGCCGCTCGGAGATTTTAAGCCCCAGATGGCTGGCGACCGTATCGGCCAGCTTGGACGGGCTCTCAATCTGGTTGACCGAAACCAGCACCTCCGGCGCGATCTTCTTGTTCAGCTTGATATATTGCTCGAACTGCGCGACCACGGTGCGGCCCAGCGCCTCGACCTCCTTGCTGTCATCGCCGCGATCCTCGACCGGTTCGGCGACAACCTCGAAGAAATCCTCGGTTTCCTTGAAATCCGTGATCCGCGCGCGGCGCAGCCCCTCAACCAGCACCTTCACCGTGCCGTCGGGCAGCTTCAGCAATTGCAGAATGGTGGAGACCGTGCCCACCCGGTAAATATCTTCAGGTGCGGGGTCATCCTGGGCCGCGTTTTTCTGCGCCACCAGAAGGATCTGCTTATCCTCCTTCATCACGCTTTCCAGCGCCCGCACCGATTTATCGCGCCCGACGAACAGCGGCACGATCATGTGCGGGAACACAACAATATCACGCAGCGGCAACACCGCGAGCGTTTCAGCGGACGACGCAGACTTTTGCACGTCAGACATCACGAAAATCCTTCATAACTCACCTTCTGCCCACAAGCGGCACAGCAAGGAGGTGCCGGATACCCGGCCACCTATCGGCATATCGGTTGGACAACGAGCCTTGCCAAGCCCCACCCGGTATTTCCGCGCGGGGCCGGCCATGTCAGGACGCCGTTTCCGCCCGTTTCTCGGCGTAGAGATAAAGCGGATCGGCCCGGCCCTCCGCCACCTCGCCGCTGATCACCACTTCGGCCACGCCGTCGAGGCCAGGCAGGTCGAACATGGTGGTCAGCAAAATGCCCTCCATGATCGAGCGCAGGCCGCGTGCGCCGGTCTTGCGCTTGATCGCCCGGCCGGCCACCACTTTTAGCGCCTCCTCGGTGAAGCTGAGCTTAACGCCCTCCATCTCGAACAGGCGGGCATATTGCTTGACCAGCGCGTTCTTCGGCTTAGTCAAGATCTCAATCAGCACCGTCTCGTCCAGATCGTCGAGTGTGGCCACCACCGGCAGACGGCCAATAAATTCGGGGATCAGGCCGAATTTCAGCAGATCCTCCGGCTCCACCCCGCGCAGGATGGCGCCGGCCCGGCGCTCATCCGGGCTGCGCACATCAGCGCCAAAGCCAATGCCAGAGCCCTTGCCGCGGCCAGAAATGATCTTCTCCAGCCCCGCGAAGGCGCCGCCGCAAATGAACAGGATATTGGTCGTATCCACCTGCAGGAATTCCTGTTGCGGATGCTTGCGCCCGCCCTGCGGCGGCACCGCGGCCACCGTGCCCTCCATGATCTTGAGCAGGGCCTGCTGCACCCCCTCGCCCGAGACATCCCGCGTGATCGAGGGGTTGTCGGATTTACGGCTGATTTTATCGACCTCGTCGATATAGACGATGCCGCGCTGCGCCCGCTCCACATTGTAATCGGCCGCCTGCAGCAGCTTGAGGATGATATTCTCCACATCCTCGCCCACATAACCAGCCTCGGTCAGGGTCGTGGCGTCGGCCATGGTAAAGGGCACATCCAGAATGCGCGCCAAGGTCTGCGCCAGCAGGGTCTTGCCCGAGCCGGTGGGGCCGATGAGCATGATGTTGGATTTGGCGATCTCGATATCGTTATTCTTGGTGGCGTGCGAGAGGCGCTTATAATGGTTATGCACCGCAACCGAGAGCACTTTTTTCGCATGCGCCTGGCCGATCACATAATCGTCCAGCACTTTGCAGATTTCGCGCGGGGTGGGCACGCCATCGCGCGATTTCACGAGATGCGTCTTATGCTCCTCGCGGATGATATCCATACAGAGCTCCACGCACTCATCGCAGATGAACACGGTCGGCCCCGCGATCAGCTTGCGGACTTCGTGCTGCGACTTCCCGCAAAAGGAACAATACAGTGTGTTCTTGGTGTCGCTCGATTTGCCGGTCATGATTACCCCACAGCGCGCAAGATAAGGGGAAACACTACCCCCCCGCGCCCGCCCAGACAAGCTTTCCGCAGCCTGAGTTTTTTTGCATATAATTCAATGCATTAAAAAAGATACTTCCCGGACTTTCGGCCGGGAAAGAAACGATTTGCCAAACAGCCCCGTCCTCGGGGCGGTTCAGCCCGCGGCCTCGGGCCCATCCTCCGCCGGCGTTTCAGCCGCGGGCGCGGGCGCCATGGCCTGCTGGTTCTTCACCACGTCATCGACCAGGCCAAACTCTTTGGCCTCCTGGGCCGACATATAGGTATCGCGCTCCAGCTTGGCCTCGATCGCCTCCAGCGGCTGTCCGGTATGCTCCACATAAATCTGGTTCAGCCGCTTGCGCAGATTCAGGATTTCGCGCGCCTGGATTTCGATGTCGGTGGCCTGACCCTGAGCGCCGCCGGAGGGTTGATGCACCATCACGCGGGCATTGGGCAGGGCGAAGCGCTTGCCTTTCTCGCCGGCGCACAGCAGCAAACTGCCCATGGAGGCGGCCTGGCCAATGCACACGGTGGAGACCGGCGCGCGAATATATTGCATCGTGTCGTAGATGGCGAGGCCAGATGAGACCACGCCGCCAGGGCTGTTGATGTAGAAAGAGATTTCCTTGCTCGGATTCTCGCTCTCCAGAAACAGGAGCTGGGCGCAGATCAACGCGCTGACCTGGTCATAGACCTGACCGGTCAGGAAGATGATCCGCTCTTTGAGCAGGCGGGAATAGATGTCGTAAGAGCGCTCGCCCCGCGCCGTCTGTTCCACCACCATGGGTACGAGGTTGCTGTTATAAACCTCGACAGGGTCCCGATCCCACATATCCTTGTATCCTCGTTTTTGTATAACCGCAGGCCTCGCTGCCGGAGCGCGCTGGGCAAAATGGCACATCTACCGTGCCAAGTTAGAGGATCGCGCGCCCGCGTCTAGTCTCCCGCGCCATAAATTCGCGCCCCCCGCGTAAAGCGGGGGCGCGAGAGGGCGCCGGGCGGCGCTTAATCCTCCTGGTCGGCGGCGAGCTCTTCCGGGGTCACGCTGACTTCGTCCTGCTTGATCTGGCCGAGCAGGAAATCCACGACCTTGTCCTCGAAGATCGGGCCGCGGAAACGCTCCATCATGCGTGGGTTCTTGCGGTAGAATTCCACCACCTGCAGCGCCTGGTCACGATACTGCATGGCCTCGTTGAACATGGCACGCTGCAGCTCCTGGTCGCTTACGGCGATCTCGTTTGCGCGACCGATCTCGGCGACCAGCAGGCCCAGGCGCACGCGCCGGTCGGCGATCGCCTTATACTCGGCCTTCAGCGTCTCCTCGTCCTTGGCGGCATCCTCGGCATCGAGGCCGCCAGCCTCCTTCTGCGCCTCAAGCTGGCGCCAGATCTCGGCAAATTCCGCCTCCACCAGGGATTCCGGCGCCGTGAACTGGGCGCGCTCGGCCAGCACGTCGAGCAGGGCGCGCTTGAGCTTGAGGCGCGACATCTGGCCGTACTCATTGCCGATCTGCTCGCGCACCCGGTTGCGCAGTTCATCCAGCGACTCAAGCCCCACCGCCTTGGCCAGCTCATCGTCGATCTCGGGCGTCTTGGCGACGGCCAGCGCCTTGGCGGTGATCTCGAATTCCGCGGTCTTGCCGGCCAGTTCCTTGGCACCGTAATCCTCGGGGAAGGTCACGGTGATGGTCTTGGTCTCACCGGCGCTCATACCCTCCATCTGCTCGGAAAAGCCGGGGATGAAGCCCTGGCCCGCCACGATCACATCGACATCATTGGCGGTACCGCCCTGGAAGGCCTCGCCATCGATACGGCCGATGAAATCCACCGTCAGGCGCTCACCGGCCACGGCCGGGCGGGTTTCCTCAACCGGGGCGAAGCTCTGCTGCTGCGCCGCGATGCGCGCAAGCGCGTCCTCCACCGCCTGGTCGGCCACGTCCGCCACCGGCTTGGTCAGCGTCACATCCGTGAGATCGGGTGCCGCCACCTCGGGCAGCACTTCCATCTCGAGCGTGAATTCCAGATCGGACTCCTGGCCCGGCTTGGTGACCTCGAGCTTGGGCTGCACAGCCGGGCGCAGGTTGCGCTCGCTCATCAGCTGGCTCGAAGCATCGTTCACCGCCGCTTCCATGATCTCGGCGGCCACCGCCTCGCCATAGCGCTTGCGCACCAGCGACAGCGGCACCTTGCCCGGGCGGAAGCCCGGCATTTGCAAGGTCTTGCCCAGTTCAGCCAAACGCTGCTCACGCTTGGCGGCGAGTTCGGGTTCGGGAACCACGACTGTAAAGCCGCGCTTCAAGCCTTCGGACAGCGTCTCGGTAACCTGCATGGACGAAAAAATCCTCAAAAATCAAAAACTCAACAACAGGCTGGTGCGGGCGGAGGGACTTGAACCCCCATGGCTTTCGCCACCAGAACCTAAATCTGGCGTGTCTACCAGTTTCACCACGCCCGCGTCAGCCTCCACTTCAAGCTCGGGGCTCTAGCGCGACTCCCCGAACTTCACAAGCTTAGCACTCGTCTAATGGCAAAAAACGGATTATGCCCTGTCTCATGACCCGGCCCTCCAACAAGGCGGACACCCCCCGCCGCCGTTCTTCCGCCCGCTGGCGCTATCTGGCCGCCATCCCCGTGCTGATCGTGCTGCTGCTGGCGGCCGGGGTGGGGCTGTTCCTCGCCAATTTCAATCCCAACCGCTATGCGCCGCAAATCATCGCCGCGGTGGACCAGGCCACGGGCCGGCAGCTGACCCTGGGCGGGCCGATCACGCTGCGCCTGTCGCTCTTTCCCACGCTGCAGGCCACGGATATCCGCCTATCCAACCCGCCGGGCTATGCCGCGCAGGACCTTGTCAGCATCAAACGGGTGGAAGCCCAGGTGGCGCTGCTGCCGCTGCTCTCACATCGGATCGATATTTTGCGCCTTGTCCTGATCAGCCCCAGCGTGGCGCTGGAGCGCGACAAGGCCGGCACGGGCAACTGGGTGCTCACCCCGGCCAAGCCCGCTCAGCCCCGCCAGCCGCTTACCCCGCAAGCGGCCGCCTCGGCGCGCGCCAAGGCCTTTGCCATTGCGCTGAAACAGGTGGATATCCGCGATGCGACGCTGCGTTTCGGCCCGGCGAACGATCCGCGCAGCACCATCCATATCGCCAGCTTCACCGGGCGGGCGGGCTCACTCTCGGCCCCGCTGCACATCTCGGCCGCGGCCACGCTGGGCACGGCGGCGCTGCGGCTTACCGGCGTGGTTGGACCGCTGGAGCGGTTCTCGGGCGTTGGGTCCGGCCCTTGGCCGGTTAACCTTACCGCCCAATTCGCCGGCGCCATGGCGCATGTTACCGGAACGGTGGCCGAGCCACGCAGCCTGGGCGGCTATGATCTCACGGCCGACCTGTCCGTGCCCGACCTATCCGCGCTCGGCGCGGCGCTGCCGCCGGCCCTGGCGCAAAGCCTCAACCTGCCCGCCCTGCAAGACCTGAAAGCCAACGCCCAATTCTCCGGCACCGGCGCGACCCTGCCTGCCGTCTCGCGCCTGTCTCTCAGCGCTGGCCCGTCCGATCTGTCGGCCTGGCGGCAGGGGCTGACACTCACCAGCTTAAGCGGCGGCGCCAGCGCGCTGGACCAGCCCTTCACCCTCACCGCCCAGGGCACGCTTGGGCCCACACCTTTTAATATCTCGGCCAAGCTTGGCGCGCTGCGGTTGCTGCTGGCGCCAGCCCCGCGCGCCGGCGCGCCGCCGCGGCCGAGCTTTCCCATCGACCTGACGGCGACGCTCGGCAACGCCCGGGCCAGCATCACCGGCGCCATCGCCACCCCGCGCACGCTCTCCGGCACGGCGCTGGCGCTCAAAGCCTCAATCCCCGATTTGTCCACCCTATCGGCCGCCATGGGCACATCCTTGCCCAGCTGGAAGAACATCAACGCGCAAGGGACACTCATCGATCTCGGCGGTAACGGGCTGTTGAACGCGGTCGGGCTCGACGGGCTGACCCTGACCATGGACCATGCCGCCATCGCCGGCGATGCCAGCCTGATCTTCAAGCCGCATCCCGACCTGCAATTGTCGCTGAACGCGACCTCGATCGACGCTGACGCGCTGCGCGCGGCCATGCCCACCACCAGCCCGGCCCCAAGCCCCGCTCCAGCGGCCAAACAGGCCGGACCGGCGCGGCTCATCCCCGCCCTGCCGCTGCCGCTTGGCCTGCTGCGCGCCGCCAGCGCCAACATCACCCTCAATATCGACCAGCTGATCTGGAACAAAGCCACTTACAGCGCGCTGCAATTGCAGGCGCGCTTGGCCCAGGGCCGGCTCACGCTCAGCCCGGTGAGCGCGCAACTGCCCGGCGGCACCTTGCAGGCCAGCGCCGGAATCGACGCCACGGCCAACCCCGCCACCGAAACAATGCACCTGAAAGCGCCCGCCTTGGCGCTGGCCCCCTTGCTGCGCATGGCAGGCCTGCCAGCGGCGGGCACCCAGGGCACGGTGCAGGCGCAGCTCAACGCCAGCAGCCAAGGCAATGATTTGCGCGCCATCGCCGCGCATCTGACCGGCCAGCTTGGCCTGGCCTCAGTGAACGACAATGTGAACGGCGCTCTGCTCGCCCGGTTCTTCGCCCCGCAACAGGCCGGGCTAACCAGCGCGCTGACCAACCTGCAAGGGCCGGTGCCGCTGCGCTGCGCCGCCCTGCGGCTGGACATGAAAGACGGCCAGGGCACGCTGCGCGCGCTGACCCTGGATTCCAGCCGGCTGCGCGTGCTGGGCGGTGGCGGGCTGAACACCGCGAACGAAACGCTGGCCCTAACCCTGCATCCGCAAATCCGGCTCGGCAGCGCCTGGACTGGCCTGCCGGTGCATGTGGGTGGCAGCTTTGCGGCCCCGCGCCTGAGCCCCGTGGCAGGTAGCAGTGCGGCAAGCCAACCTTCCAGCCTGCTGGGCGGGCTGCTCGGCGCGCTGACCCCCGGCCCAACCAACACCGCCAATGATGTCTGCCCCGCCGCGCTGAAACTGGCCCGCATGGGCGCGTCCGGCCCCATGCCGGCCAGTAGCGGCACACCCCCATCTGGCGGCACCACGGCGCCGCAAACCCTGACGCCGCAAAACCTGCTGAACACATTGCTGAATAAATGAAACGATTTTGGAACCAGGCCCATGCCGCCGCCGCGCCGGGCGGGTTTGAGGTGCGGCTGGACACCCGCCCGGTGAAGCTGCCGGGCGGCGCGCCACTGATTCTGCGCAGCGGCCCCCTGACCGAGGCCATCGCGGCGGAGTGGGACCAGGCAGGCGAAAACTTCACGCCCGAGGATCTGCCCTTAACCCGCCTGGCTAGCACCGCGCAGGAGCGTATTCCCGCGCACCGCGAGGATATCGTCGCCCAACTGGCCGCCTATGGGCTGAATGATCTGCTGTGTTACCGCGCGACAAGCCCCACAGCCCTGGCCGCCCGCCAGCACGAGCAATGGACTCCCTGGCTGCGCTGGGCCGAGACCGAGCTTGGCCTGACGCTGCGCGTGACCGAAGGGCTTTGCCCTGTTGAGCAGCCGCCCGGCACGGGACCGTATCTTATTGAAATGCTCCGCCAACAGAGCAACGCGGCGCTGGCCGCGCTTGGGGTGATTGTACCTGGCTTGGGTAGCCTGGTGCTGGGCTTGGCGCTACGGCACGGTGCCCTAACCCCGGATGCGGCCTGCGCGGCCGCCCTGCTCGATGAACTTTGGCAAGAGGCGCATTGGGGCCAGGATGCGCAAGCCGCCGCGCGGCGCCGCGCGCTGCAAACCGATATCGCGCTCAGCGCCACATTTCTCGCCCTTGCCGAGGCCGAACCGGCAAAATAAATCACCCCCTGCCATTGGCGGCAGGTCTGCCATCTGATTCACGCCGGGGCGCGGAAGCGGCGGGCTTGGTAAGATGTCGGCTATGTTAAAGGAGTTCCGGATGAGCAAGAATGCAGATCTCTTGGCCCGGCGGCAGGCGGCGATTCCACGCGGCGTCAATAACGCGCATCCGATTTTCACCGCCCGGGCGGAGAATGCAACGCTCTGGGACATTGAAGGCCGCGAATATATCGATTTCGCCGGGGGCGTCGCCGCCCTCAATACCGGCCACCGGCACCCGAAGGTGATGGCGGCCGTGGCTGCACAACTCGCACAATTTTCGCATACCTGCTTTCAGGTCTCGCCCTACGAGGCCTACATCGCCCTGGCCGAGCGGCTGAACGCGCTGGCCCCCATCGATGGTCCGGCGAAAACCGTTTTTTTCACCACCGGCGCCGAGGCCGTGGAAAATGCCGTGAAAATCGCGCGCGCCGCCACCGGGCGCTCGGGCGTGATCACCTTTGCCGGCGGCTATCATGGCCGCTCCATGCTGACCATGGCGATGACCGGCAAGGTACTGCCTTACAAAAAGAAATTCGCCCCGCTGCCGGCCGAGATCTACCATGTGCCGTTCCCGCACGCGCCATTTGGCGTCACGGTGCATGATTCGTTGCGCGGCATCGACCTGCTGTTCCGCGCCGATATCGAGCCTTCGCGCGTCGCCGCCATCGTGCTCGAGCCGGTACAGGGCGAGGGCGGATTCATCCAGGCACCCGAGGAATTGCTCGTCGCCTTGCGGAAAATTTGCGACGAGCATGGCATCTTGCTCATCGTCGATGAGGTGCAAACCGGTTTTGGCCGCACGGGCCGCATGTTCGCCATCGAACATTCCAACATCAAGCCCGACCTCATCACCGTCGCCAAATTCGCGGGGGGGGGCTTTCCGCTCTCGGGCGTGATCGGGCGCGCCGAGATCATGGACGCTGCCGAGCCGGGCGGGCTGGGCGGCACCTATTCTGGCGCACCGCTGGCCTGTGCCGCGGCACTCGCGGTGCTGGATGTCATCGAAGAGGAAAAACTGGTCGAGCGCGCCAACGCCATCGGCGCGCGGATGAAGGCCCGGCTGGAGGCGTTGACCCAGCGCGATGACATTGTGCCCATCGCCGCGATCCGCGGCCCCGGCGCCATGATCGGCTTTGACATCGTGAAAACCCGCGGTACCCACGAGCCCGATCCCGACATGACCAGGACCGTGATCGCCAAGGCCCGGGATCTGGGACTGATCCTGCTCTCGGGCGGCATGTACGGCAACGCCATCCGCCTGCTCGTGCCGCTGACCGTGCCGGATCCGCAATTGCAAGACGGGCTGGATCGGCTTGAACGCGCCCTGACCCTTTTGCCCGCGTAACCGGCGCCGCCAGCGTCCCTCTTGCATCCCGCCCTGGGGCCATGGCAACCAAGACCGCCGAGACTGCCGGAGCCCAAGACGTTGAGCGACTTATTCGAGACCAGCCCCACCAAGGACAGCTACAACGCGGCACAGATCGAGGTGCTGGAAGGGCTGGAGCCCGTACGCCGCCGGCCAGGCATGTATATTGGCGGCACGGATGAGACCGCGCTGCACCATCTTGCCGCCGAGATCCTGGATAATTCCATGGATGAGGCCGTGGCCGGCCATGCCAGCATCATCGAGATGACCTTGGAGGCCGGCAACACGCTCACCATCCGCGATAATGGGCGTGGCATCCCGGTGGATCCGCACCCCAAATTCCGGGACAAATCAGCCCTGGAGGTGATCCTCACCACCCTGCATTCCGGCGGCAAATTCTCAGGCAAAGCCTACGCCACCTCGGGCGGACTGCATGGTGTTGGCTCATCTGTGGTCAATGCACTCTCCTCTCACTTCGTTGCCGAGGTCGCGCGAGACAAAAAACTCTACCGCCAGGAATTCGTGCGCGGCCTGCCGCAGGGTAAGCTTGCCCTGGTGGGTGCGGCACCCAACCGGCGCGGCACCTCCATCAGCTTCATCCCCGATAGCGAGATTTTCGGCGCCCAGAAATTCTCCCCCGCCCGGCTATACCGGCTGTGCCGCAGCAAGGCCTATCTGTTCCGGGGCGTGCGCATCAAATGGTCGTGCGATCACGACCTGCTCAAGCCCGATTCCGAAATTCCCGCCAGTGCCGAGTTGCATTTTCCCGGCGGGCTGCGCGATTCATTGGCCGCCGAACTGGGCGAGACCACGCTGGTGCTGCCCGAAATCTGGGCTGGGGAAGCAAAATTTGCCGCGCGCGCCAGCGGCGCCGAGCAGGGCCGGCTGGAATGGGCGCTGGCCTGGGTTGAGCAGGGCGATTCCGCAATCGACACCTATTGCAACACGGTGCCCACACCGCAGGGCGGCACGCATGAGGCCGGATTCCGCGCCGCCCTGCTCAAGGGCCTGCGCGCCTGGGCGGAGACACGCGGCAACAAACGCGGTGCTGCGATGATTGCCGATGACGTGACCGGTCATTTACGGGCCAAGCTCTCGCTGTTCATCCGCGAGCCGCAATTCCAAGGCCAGACCAAGGAAAAACTCACAACCCCCGAGGCCGCCAAGCTCACCGAGACCTCGCTGCGCGACCGGTTCGACCATTTTCTCGCGGGCGATCCGGCCAATGCCGATAATCTGCTGGCCTTTGTCATCGACCGGGCGGAAGAGCGGCTGCGGCGCAAGGAGCAGAAGGATACGCCGCGTAAATCGGCCACGCGCCGCCTGCGCCTGCCCGGCAAGCTTGCCGATTGCGCCATGGAAAACGCGCAAGGCACCGAAATCTTCCTGGTTGAGGGCGATTCAGCCGGCGGCTCGGCCAAGCAGGCGCGCGACCGCAACCGCCAGGCGATTTTGCCGTTAAAGGGCAAGATCCTCAACGTGGCCTCGGCCTCTGGCGAAAAACTGCGGCAGAATCAGGAGCTGAAGGATCTCATCGAGGCGCTGGGGTGCGGCACGGGGGCGGGCTTCAACCTCGCCGCCCTGCGCTATGAGCGTATCATCATCATGACCGACGCGGATGTGGATGGCGCGCATATCGCCTCGCTGCTGATGACGTTTTTCTACCGCGAACTGCCCGAATTGATCCGCCACGGCCGGGTCTATCTCGCGCAGCCGCCGCTCTACCGGATCACGCAAGGCGCCAAAAGCATTTATGCCATGGACGATGCCGCGCGCGACAAACTTGTAAAAAGCTTTAAGCCCGGAGCCAAGCTCGAGATCAGCCGCTTCAAAGGGCTTGGTGAAATGCCGCCCGCCGTGCTGAAGGAAACCACGATGGATCCGGCCAAACGCACGCTGCTGCGGATTGTCGCCACACCCGAAACAAGGGCCGAGACATCAAACCTCGTGGAACAGCTCATGGGCAAGAGGCCGGAATTGCGTTTTCAATTTATCCAGGAAAACGCAGGCATGATCGATGATCTAGACATCTAACAAAGCGTTAAAAAAAAGCGGCGTGGTTCGCAAAAACCAGCGCCGCCCAAAATAAAAATTTTTAGGACTCAGACCATCTTCTTCAGCGAGGGCGAGGCCTTGAAACGAACGGTCTTGCCGGCCTTGACCTTGATCTCCTCGCCGGTGCGCGGATTAACGCCCTTGCGCGCCTTGGTCTTGCGCACAGTGAAGGTGCCAAAGCTCGGCAGGGTGAATTTGCCGTTCTTCTTCATTTCCTTGACGATCGCCTCGATCAGGTCGGACGCGGCGCGGTTGGCGGCGACCCCGGTAATCTCGGCGGAGTTTTGGATAACTTCAGCAATAAACGCCTTCGACATCTCTTTAAGCCTCTTTCCTGCTAAACGGCTCAACCAGGCTAATTTCGTCAAGCCATAGATTATACCTATTAAAACGCTCGGGGCCCAACTCAGATAGACCTGGCGCGTTAGCGAATCCTCTAGCCCGGGCCTCAAAAAAACGCCAGAGCCGACATGCGCTGAAAAACAAAAATATTGGTAATCTGAAAGAAAATGGTGCCCAGGGGCGGAATCGAACCACCGACACTGCGATTTTCAGTCGCATGCTCTACCAACTGAGCTACCTGGGCGCTTGGGTGTGGGGTGCCTAAACCAAGCCGCGCCCCGTTGCAAGCCCGCTGGTGCTGTCACTGGGAATTGAACCCAGGACCTCTTCATTACCAATGAAGTGCTCTACCCCTGAGCTATGACAGCCTCGCGCGGTCCCGCCCTATATCGCCCTCGCGTCTCAAACGCAACTGCCCTTGACGCCAAGACGCTTCCTGGTTTGAAGAAAACATGCAGGCGCCGAAAAATCTTCTCCCCCCCAAACCCGGCCAAGTCACGGCCGGCCCGCCCGCGCGCCAAGCCGCGCGCGCGGCTGCCGAGGCCAAGGCCCTGCGCGCCAACCTGCTGCGCCGCAAGGCCCAGGCCCGCGGCAGCGCCGACGTTCCGCCCCCAACCGAAAAGGATGACAGCCCATGCCGGTGATGCCCGACCATTGGATCCGCCGGCAGGCGCGCGAATCGGGCATGATCGAGCCTTTCGTCGATGAGCAAAAGCGCGACGGGGCGATCTCCTATGGCCTCTCCTCTTACGGCTACGATGCCCGCTGCGCTGATCATTTCAAGATTTTCACCAATGTCGATTCCGCCGTGGTGGACCCCAAAGCCTTTAACCCGGCCAGTTTTGTGGACCGTACGGGGCCGGTCTGCATCATCCCGCCAAACAGCTTCGCGCTCACCCATACGGTGGAATATTTCCGCATCCCCCGCGATGTGTTGGTGATCTGCCTGGGTAAATCCACCTATGCGCGCTGCGGCATCATCGTGAATGTCACCCCGTTGGAGCCGGAATGGGAGGGGCAGGTCACGATCGAGATTTCCAACACCACCCCGCTGCCGGCCAAAATCTACGCCGGCGAGGGCATCTGCCAGTTCCTGTTCCTGCAGGGCGAGAGCCCGTGCGAGACCTCCTACGCCGACAAATCCGGCAAATATATGGGCCAGCGCGGCGTCTCGCTGCCAAGGATGTAAAACCACATGGACTCCATTCGCATTACTGGCGGCGTGCCGCTGCATGGGCGCATTGCCATCTCGGGCGCCAAGAACGCGGCCCTGCCGCTGATGGCCTGCGGCCTGCTCACCGATGAGCGCCTGACCCTGACCAATGCCGCGCGCCTGGCCGATCTGGCCACCATGGCCGAGCTTCTGGCCCAGCACGGGCTGGCGGTGGATTGGCAGGGCCGCGCGATTTCGCTTGGCGGGCAAATCACCAATACCGAGGCGCCTTATGACATTGTGCGCAAGATGCGCGCCTCCATTCTGGTGCTGGGGCCGCTTCTGGCGCGCGCCGGGCAGGCGCGCGTGTCACTGCCCGGGGGCTGCGCCATCGGTACCAGGCCGGTGGATCTGCACTTAAAGGGGCTGGAGGCCATGGGCGCGGTGATCCGGCTCGATGGCGGGTATATCGAGGCCACGGCCCCGCACGGGCTGCGCGGGGCGACCTTTGTGTTTCCCTTCGTCTCGGTGGGGGCGACCGAGAATCTGCTGATGGCGGCCAGCCTCGCGGAGGGCCAGACCATCCTGAAAAACGCGGCGCGCGAGCCCGAAATCACGGATCTAGCCTGCTGCCTCATCGCCATGGGCGCCAACATCGAGGGGCTGGGCACTGACACGCTGGTGGTGGACGGGGTGAAGCGGCTGCACGGCGCCACCCATGCCATTCTGCCCGACCGGATCGAGACCGGCACCTATGCCTGTGCCGCGGCCATTACGGGCGGCGATATTTTTCTGGAAAATGCCCGCGCGGCCGATCTGGGCGCGGTGCTGGCCTCGCTGCGCGAGGCGGGGGTGGTTATTTCTGAAGAAGAGACGGGGTTTCGCGTGACCCGCGCCAACGGGCTGCACGGGGTGGATGCGATGACCGAGCCCTTCCCCGGCTTTCCCACCGATATGCAGGCCCAGTTCATGGCGCTGATGGCGGTGGCGGACGGCGCCTCGATGGTCACGGAGACGATTTTCGAAAACCGGTTCATGCATGTGCCCGAGCTCAACCGCATGGGCGCGCGCATCAACGTGCATGGCGCCTCGGCGATCATCCGGGGGGTGAAGAGCCTGTCCGGCGCGCCGGTGATGGCGACGGATCTGCGCGCTTCCGTCTCGCTGGTGCTGGCCGGGCTGGCGGCGAAGGGCGATACGGTGATTTCCCGCGTCTATCACCTGGATCGCGGCTATGAGGCGGTCGAGCAGAAGCTGGCCGCCTGCGGGGCGCGGATCGAGCGGGTCTGATCTCATCTTCGTGGAGGATTTTTGTAAAAATCCCCCACACCCCTAAAAACTTTTAAAAGTTTAATTTTGGTCGGCTAGGAGCCTGAATTTACCAATTCTTAGTGACCATTCCTTATGACCATGGGGTCATGCAGGAAAAAATGTCCAAATCCCAGTTCAAGCCCCGCGCGCTGGAGCTGTTCCGCGAGATCGAATCCAGTGGCAGGCCGCTTATCATCACCGATAATGGCGTGCCCAAGCTGGAAATCCGCCCCTGCCGTCCGCCGCCCGACCGGCTGGAGGCGCTGCGCGGCACGGTTTTATTCTTCGACCAGCCGCCCTGGGAGGCATAGCCATGGTGCTGCTGGATACGCCCAGCCTGATCTGGTGGATCAACCATCAGCCCGAACTCTCGCCGCGCGCGCTTGGCGCCATCGAGGCCGAACGGCCGGACGGCACCATCCTGCTCAGCGCCGTCGCGGCATGGGAGGTGGCGCATTGGGCCACGCAAAACCGCCTGGCCCTGCGCATGGACCCCGCCGCCTGGCTAGCCCACATCACCGCCCTGCCCAATGTGCGGCTGGTGCCCATCGACCAGACCCTGGCGATTCAGGCCGCGCAATTGCCCGAACCCGCGCCCCAATCCTTGGCCTTGCGCCTGCTGGCCGCCACGGCGCGGCAATTTGGCTGCCCCCTGCTCACCGCCAGCCCGGCCCTGCAGGCTTATCCGCATATCAAGATATTGTGGTGACCTTTGGGGCCATTCCAGGTTGACCCCACAATATAAGGTATAACCATCCCTCACACGGTGGCGCCGGTCAGCCCCATATTGGCAAAAACCTGCTCGCCCACCGCCTTGCGCTGCTCGCCCAACAGCGCGCCGATCAGCTCGGCCTCGCGCGCCTCCACGGTAAAAATCTTGGCGGTGCGGACGATCGAGGGCACGCCCAGCCCGGCGGCGATGGAATCGGCAATCTCAATATCCCCCGGCCAGCCTTTATTGCGCGCACTGGTGATCATCAGCACCCAAAGCAGCCCATGCAGACGCAAAATCTCCCCGGCGACAATGACAAGCCCCGGCCGGTATTCCAGCTCCGCCTGGCTTGGCAGGCGGTGCGGCAGCTTCACCACATCCCAGCGTTTAAAGACCATAGAACGCCCTCTGGTCAGCCTCGCTCTCCCATTCGCCAGTTAGCTCAGACGCCGCCGCCGGTGCCCTGACCAGCGGCTTGGCCAACAGCACACGCTCGCCCTCGATGACGTAGCCGAGCAAATCCCCCTCCTGCAGCCCAAGATGCCGCCTGATGGCCTTAGGGATGGTGGTTTGCGCTTTTGCCGTGAGTTTACTGGTAATCATCTCTGCCTCGCCTGAATCCAAGCTGTTGCGCTTGTTCTGGCGGGCAATTCTGAAGATTTCGTAAAATTCCTTGTTTTTCCCGGCCAATTCCAGGATTTTTTATGATTCCCGGATTTTTCTGGCCGACCCCAGATTTTTCCAGGAGAGTAAGGATAAGCCTTACACTCCTGGATTCTGCCTTGTTTCCTGTATTTTCCTTACCAAAATGCGTGGAAAACCCTGGAAGTAAGGATTTTCAGGGCGTTTTGGCGGGTTTTGGCGTCCGGGCGCGGCCCGACCGCGTTAATCCCGCAATTCGATGATCTTGACCCGCTTGCCCTGGGATGACAGCGCAATCTCACCCCGGATCAGCCGCAGCGCATCTTCGCCGAACATGTCCCGCCGCCAGCCTTCCAGCACCGGGCTGGGCGCGGTCTCGTCCAGAGCCAGCGCCTCGATCTCATCGGCACCGGCCACCAAACGCGCCGCTACATTATTCTGCTCAGCCGCCGCGTTCAGCAACACTTTCAGCAGCGCCACCAGGGCGGGCGAGGCACGCGGCACATCGCGCGGACGCTCCGCCCGGGGCAAATCTGCCTCGGGCAACGCCTTGGCCGCCGCCACCACTGCCAGCAGCGAGGCGCCGGACTTGCCTTGCGCGAACCCCGCCGAAACACCACGCGCGCGCGCCAGCGCCTCGGCATTAGCCGGCGCGAGGGCCGCGATTTCGGGGATCTGCTCATCCTTCAGCAGCCGCCCGCGCGGGATGTTGATGCGCTGGGCCTCGCGCTCGCGCCAGGCGGCAATGGCCTGCACCAGCGCCAATTGCCGCCGGTTATTGGTGCGCAGGCGCAGCCGCTCCCAGGCTCGCTCCGGCTCCACCCGGTAGGTGGCCGGATCGGCCAGAACCTGCATTTCCTGCGCCACCCAGGCCAGCCGCCCCTCCACCCGCAAGCGGGCCGATAATGTCTCGTACACATCGCGCAGATGCGTCACATCCGCCGCCGCATAGGCGATTTGGGCGGGGCTGAGCGGCCGGGCCGACCAGTCGGAAAAACGGTGCGCCTTGTCGATCCGGCCGCCCGTCAGCGCCTGTACCAGGGAATCATAGCCCACCTGGTCGCCAAACCCGGCCACCATGGCCGCTACCTGGGTGTCGAACAGATTGGCGGGCACGGCGCCAAAACGCTGCAGAAAAATCTCCACATCCTGGCGGCAGGCATGAAACACCTTCACCGGCCCGGGTTGGGCCAAAAGCGCGCCCAGCGGCGCCAGGTCGATCTCTGGCGCCATGGCGTCCACCACCGCCACCTCGCCCTGCCCGGCCAGCTGCACCAGACACAGCTCGGGGTAATAGGTCTTCTCACGCATGAATTCGGTATCCACGGTGATGAATTCTTCCCCCGCCAGCCGCGCGCACAAGCCGGCCAGGGCTTCCGTGGTGGTGATAAAATCTATCTTTGAATCGCTCATGTTCATGTCCTTACCTCCCTGACCGCTTGACAGGAAGCAGGCCCCGGTTTCTTTCCCCGGCATGGAACAGATTCACGCCTACCGCACCCATCATTGCGCCGCCCTGCGCGCGGACCACATCGGCCAGACGGCCCGGCTTTCTGGCTGGGTGCACGCCAAGCGCGACCATGGCGGGCTGTTGTTCATCGATCTGCGCGACCATTTTGGCCTGACCCAATGCGTGTTCGCCACCAATAGTGCTGCTTTTGCCCTGGCTGAGCATGTACGGGTCGAATCCGTTATCACCGTCACCGGCAGTGTGGTTGAGCGCGCGCCGGGCACGGCCAACCCCAAACTGCCCACCGGCGCGATCGAGCTGAAGGTGGAGACGCTGGAGGTGCAGTCCGGCGCTGATGTGCTGCCCCTGCAAGTGGCGGGCAATGAGCATTACCCCGACGAGCTGCGCCTGAAATACCGCTTCCTCGATTTGCGGCGCGAACAGGTCCACAAAAACATCATGCTGCGTGCTGGCGTCATCTCCTCTTTCCGCCGGCGGATGACCGAGGCCGGCTTTACCGAATTCCAAACCCCAATCCTCACCGCCTCCAGCCCCGAGGGGGCGCGCGACTTCCTGGTGCCTGCCCGCAACCATCCGGGCCAGTTCTACGCCCTGCCGCAGGCGCCGCAGCAATTCAAGCAGCTTCTCATGGTTGCCGGGTTCGACCGTTATTTCCAGATCGCCCCCTGCTTTCGCGACGAGGCCTCGCGCGCCGACCGCTCGCCTGGCGAATTCTACCAGCTCGATTTCGAGATGAGCTTTGTCACCCAGGAAGACGTGTTCAACACCATCGAGCCGATCCTGCATGGCGTGTTCGCGGAATTCGCCGACGGGCGGGCCGTGGGCAAGCCCCCCTTCCCGCGCATTGCGTATGATGAATCCATGCTGAAATACGGCTCCGACAAGCCAGATCTGCGCAACCCGCTGATCATCTCGGATGTGACGGAAGCCTTCCGCGGTTCCTCCTTTGGCCTGTTCGCCAAGATCATCGAAGGCGGCGGCATTGTGCGCGCCATTCCCGCACCCGGAGCGGGCGGCAATCCGCGCTCCTTCTTCGACAAGCTGAATGAATGGGCGCGCGCCGAAGGCGCTGGCGGGCTTGGCTATATCACCTGGAACGAGGCCGGCGCCCAAGGGCCGATCGCCAAAAATCTGGCGCCCGAGCGGGCCGAGGCCATCCGTACGGCCTGTGGCCTGCAAGCGGGCGATGCCGTGTTCTTTGCCGCTGGCAAAGAGAGCGACGCCGCCAAATTCGCGGGCACGGTGCGCACCCGGCTGGGCCAGGAGCTGAACCTCATCAAAGCCGGCGATTTCAAATTCTGCTGGATCGTCGATTTCCCGATGTATGAGTATGACGAGGATCTGAAGCAGGTTGTGTTCTCCCACAACCCATTCTCCATGCCGCAAGGCGGGATGGAGGCGCTCAAGACCCAGGATCCGCTCACCATCAAGGCCTTCCAGTACGATATTGTCTGCAATGGCATCGAACTGTCGTCCGGCGCCATTCGTAACCACCGGCCGGATGTGATGCTGAAAGCCTTCGAGATCGCCGGCTACGGGCCGGACGAGGTGGAAGCCCGCTTTGGCGGTATGCTCAATGCCTTCCGCTATGGCGCGCCGCCGCATGGCGGGGCAGCTCCTGGCATAGACCGTATCGTGATGCTGCTGGCCGATGAGCCCAATATCCGCGAGGTCATCGCCTTCCCGCTCAACCAGCAGGGTGAGGATCTGATGATGGGCGCGCCCGCCCCCGTGCCCGCAGCCCGGCTCAAGGAGCTTTCCCTGGCTCTGGCGCTGCCGCCCAAGCCGGTGAAGGGTTAAAACATCGCCAAAATGTGGGGCGTTTTTGCAAAAACGCCCCACCCCCAAAAACTTTTGCCAGTTTTTCATGATGTTGCCGCCAACAGCCGCGCGGCGCCGTGTTTTTTTCTTCCCGTCATGGAAGCTTCACGGTAGCGTCATCGTAGTGTCACGAAACACGCCTATGCAGGCGTGCATGGAAATAGCGAGCCAGCAGCAAATGTCTTCTCCCCAGGCTTTTCCCGCCCTGTCCCCCCTGGCGCCGGAAACCGCCGCCGCGCGCGTCACCATCCGCAATTTGAATTTTTACTATGGCCAGACCCAGGCCCTGAAAAACGTCTCCATCGATTTTCCCGACCGGCGCACCACCGCCATGATCGGCCCTTCGGGCTGCGGTAAATCCACCCTGCTGCGTGTGCTCAACCGCATGTACGACCTCTATCCCGGCCAGCGCGCCGAAGGCGAGGTGATGATGAATGGGCAGAATATCATCGCGCCGAGCCAAAATTTGAACCATTTGCGCCGCCGCATCGGCATGGTTTTCCAAAAACCCACCCCGTTTCCCAAATCCATCTACGAGAACGTGATTTTCGGCGTGCGCCTGCACGAAAAACTCTCAAAAGCGGAAGCGGATGAGCGGGTGGAATGGGCGCTGACCCGTGCGGCCCTGTGGGGCGAGGTGAAAGACAGGCTGCATAGCTCGGCCAGCGGACTGTCCGGCGGGCAGCAGCAGCGCCTGTGCATTGCCCGCTCCATCGCCGTGCGCCCCGATGTGCTGCTGCTCGACGAGCCGACCTCGGCGCTGGATCCGATCAGCACCCTCAAGATCGAGGAGCTGGTGGACGAGCTGAAGCAGGATTTCTGCATCGTCATCGTCACCCATAATATGCAGCAGGCCGGGCGCTGCGCCGATCAGGTGGCGTTTTTCTATCTCGGCGAGCTGGTCGAGGTTGGGCCGTCAAGCCAGATCTTCACCGCCCCGCGCGAGCGCAAGACCCAGGAATATATCACCGGCCGGTTCGGCTAACGGAGACCATCATGCCCGACGAACCGAAACATATCGTCACCAGCTTCGAGGCGGACCTTAAAAAACTCCGCGACATGATCGCCACCATGGGCGGGCTCGTGGAACAGGCCGTGGCGGATTCCGCCAACGCCCTGCTGAACCGCGACGCCGAACTAGCCGCGCGCGTGATCGAGCATGACCCGCAGATCAATGCCGAGCAGCATGCGGTGGAACAATTCGCCGTGCGGCTTTTGGCCCTGCGCCAGCCCGTGGCCGACGATCTGCGCCAAGTCATCCAGGCGCTGAAAGTCGTCACCGATCTAGAGCGTATCGGCGATTATGCCGCCAATATCGCCAAGCGCAGCATCGTCATTAACCAGGTCGCCACGCGCTTCTCGCTCTCGGGGCTGGGGCAAATGGCGCTGATGGTACAGCAAAACCTTAAATCCAGCATCGACACGGTGGGCGAGGCCGACCCGCAAAAAGCCATCGCCGTATGGCGCGCCGACCAGATGGTGGACGATCTCTACAACACCATCTTCCGCGAGCTGATCACCTACATGATGGAGGATGCGCGCAACATCACCGCGTGCACGCACCTGCTGTTCATCGCCAAGAATCTGGAACGGATCGGCGACCATACCACCAATATCGCCGAACTGACCTATTACGCGATCACCGGCGAGAATTTGCCGGATTTCCGCCCCAAGGGAGACCAGACGGCGGCCTACACTCACCCCGCCAATGGCTGAACATGTCGGATCATAACAAGCCCTATATCCTGATTGTCGAGGACGAGGCGCCGCTCGTCACCTTGCTGCGCTATAATCTGGAAAAACAAGGCTTCCGTGTGGAGGAAGCCGGCGATGGCGGCGAGGCGCTGACGCGCATCACCGAGGCACC
>JAKBBM010000034.1 GCA_021808545.1 Pseudomonadota bacterium
CGTGGTCGATGACAAGGGCAACGATTTTTTCGCCGATCTTACATGAAATTCACCGTCGACCGGATCGACCATGTCGTGATGACCTGCCGTGACCTCAGCGCCACGGCGGGCTGGTATCAGCGCGTGCTGGGTATGGAGCGCGAGGAATATGGCGGCAATAACCGCACGGCCCTGCGTTTTGGCGCGCAGAAGATCAATCTGCACGAGGTCGGGCACGAGGTCTCGCCCCATGCCGAGGAGGCAAGGCCCGGCACGCTGGATCTGTGCCTGGTCGTGGCCGTGGGGCCGGATGAGGTGATCGCGCATCTGCATGCGTGCGGCGTGACGGTGGAGCGCGGGCCGGTCTCGCGCATCGGCGCGCTGGGCGATATCATATCGGTCTATTGCCGGGATCCGGATGGCAATCTGATCGAGCTTGCCTCCTATCTGGGGGCCTGAGCGGTGGGTCGGTAGCTCCCGTGAATCTGTCGGATTTCGATTATCATCTGCCGGCGGAGCGGATCGCGCTGGCCCCCGCCCGCCCGCGTGATTCCGCCCGGCTGCTGCATGTGGCGGCAAGCGGGCTGTCTGACCATGTGGTGCGCGATTTACCCGCCATGCTGCGCCCCGGCGACCGGCTGGTGGTGAATGACACGCGGGTGATCCCCGCCCAGCTCACCGCCCGGCGCGGGACCGCGACAATCGGCATCACGCTCGACCGCCGGCTGGATGATGGCAGCTGGCATGTGCTGCTGCGCAATGCCAAGCGCGTGCGCGCGGGCGATATCCTGGTGATCGACGCCGAATTTTCCGCTGACGTTGCCGAACTGCACGAGGGCGGGGCGGCGGTTTTGCGCTTCAGAACGGATGATTTCAGCGCGGCCCTGGCCCGTTGCGGGGCGCTGGCCTTGCCGCCTTATATTGCAAGGCCAGAGGGGCTGACCGCGTGCGACGCGCAGGATTACCAGACCATGTTCGCCACGCATGAAGGTGCCGTGGCCGCCCCCACGGCGGGGCTGCATTTCACGCCCGCTCTGCTGGATGCCCTGCAAGCGCGCGGGGTAACCACCACGCGGGTCACGCTGCATGTGGGGGCGGGCACGTTTCTGCCTGTGCGGGTGCAGGATATTTCGCAGCATAAAATGCATGCCGAGCGCGGCTTTGTCAGCGATCAGGCCGCCGCCGAGATCAACGCGACACGCGCCGCCGGCGGGCGGATCGTGCCGGTGGGCACCACCGCGCTGCGGCTGATCGAGAGTGCGGCGGCTGAGGATGGCACAATGCGCCCCTTTGCCGGCGAAACGGATATTTTCATCACCCCCGGCTACCGGTTCCGGGTGGCGGATCTGCTGGTCACCAATTTCCATCTGCCGCAATCCACGCTGCTGATGCTGGTCTCGGCTTTTGCCGGCATGGCCCGCATCCGCGCGGCGTACGATCATGCCATCGCGCAGGGCTACCGTTTTTATTCCTATGGCGATGCCTGCCTGCTGGAGCGCGCATGAATTTCTCTTTCGACCTCCTGGCCAATGACGGCATGGCCCGTGCCGGGCTGCTGCACACCGCGCATGGCGATGTGCCCACCCCCACCTTCATGGCGGTGGGCACGGCGGGCACGGTCAAGGCGATGACGGCCGATGCCGTGCGCGCCACGGGCGCGAAGATCGTGCTGGGCAATACCTATCACCTCATGCTCCGGCCCACGGCGGAGCGGGTGGCGCGTCTGGGCGGCTTGCATAAAATGATGGATTGGCCAGGCCCCATCCTCACCGATTCCGGCGGGTTTCAGGTCATGTCGCTGGCCAAATTGCGCAAGCTCGATGAAAGCGGGGTCACCTTCCGCTCGCATATCGATGGCGCGGCCTATCATCTAACGCCCGAACGCTCGATCGAGATCCAGCATCTGCTCGATTCCACCATTACAATGGTGCTGGATGAATGCACCAAATTCCCGGCGACAGAGGTCGAGGCCGCTGCCTCCATGCGCCTGTCCACCCGCTGGGCCAAACGCTCGCGCGATGCCTTCATCCCCCGGCCCGGCTATGGCCAGTTCGGTATCGTGCAGGGCTCGGTCTATCCGGATTTACGGGCGGAATCGGCGGCAGCACTGGGGGAGCTCGATTTCGAGGGCTATGCCATTGGCGGGCTCGCCGTGGGCGAGGGGCAGGAGATGATGTTTTCGGTGCTGGATGTCACCACGCCGCTGCTGCCCGCGGCCAAGCCCCGCTATCTTATGGGGGTGGGCACGCCGGATGATTTGCTGGGCGCGGTCGCGCGCGGGGTGGATATGTTCGATTGCGTGATGCCCACGCGTGCCGGGCGCACCGCGCGGGCCTTCACCTCACGCGGGATTTTCAATCTGCGCAACGCGAAATTCCAGGACGATGCGCGGCCCCTGGATGAAGGCTGCCCGTGCCTCGCCTGCACGCGCCATGGCCGGGCCTATCTGCACCATCTGTTCCGGTGCGAGGAAATGCTGGGCCCGATGCTGCTGACGGCGCATAACCTCACCTATTACCAATCCTTGATGATTGGCGCGCGCGCGGCCATTCTGGCCGGTGCTTACGAGGATTATGGCGCGGCCACCCGTGAAGGCTGGCGCAGAGGAGCCGAGACATGACCGATGACCGCTATGCCGGGCTGACCCAGCTTGGCGCCCAGGCGCAAGCGCCGCAAACGCCGCAAGAAGCGGTGCTGGAGCGCGTGCCCGCCAAAACCGGCGGCAAGGACGCGGTGGTGCGCTTTACCTGCCCGGAATTCACCTCGCTCTGCCCGCTGACCGGCCAGCCCGATTTCGCGCATCTGGTCATCGATTATATCCCTGGCGACTGGCTGGTGGAGAGCAAATCGCTGAAATTGTTTTTCCAATCCTTCCGTAATCATGGCGCGTTTCATGAGGCCTGCACGCTCATGATCGCGGACCGGCTGGTGGCCTTGCTCAGCCCACGCTGGCTGCGCATCGGCGCTTACTGGTACCCGCGCGGCGGCATGCCGATCGACGTGTTCTGGCAAACCGGCGAACCACCCCGGGGGGCGTGGATTCCCGACCAGGGTGTGGCGCCGTACCGGGGGCGGGGCTAGTTAGCCCGCCTCTGGCGTGTCGGTGGGCGATTTGCCCGCGCGCAGCGTGGCAAGTGCTTGCTCGCCATAAATCGCGCTGATCACAGGGCTGAGATCGGGGTTGCGGCGCAGCTCGTGCCCGCCGTCAACGGCAAAGCTCTGCCCCGTGACCCAGGCGGATTCGGGCCCCGCCAGATACCGCACACCCGCCGCGATGTCGGCTGGATCGCCGCCGCGCTGCAGCGGGATCTGCTCCAAGAACCGGCTCATCACATCCGGGCTTTCAAACATCGAGGTGGTGGCGTTGCTGCGCGTCAGGCCTGGGCGGATGGCATTGACCCTGATTTTGGCGGCGGCGAGTTCATCGGCGGCGGTGCGGATCAGGCTCTCAAGCCCGCCCTTGCCCGTGCAATAGGCCGAAAGCCAGGGAAAGGCGGTCACGCCAGCGGTTGAGGAAATGCAGACGATGGAGCCACCCTGTCCCATGAGCGGCGCGCCATAGCGCATGGCCAGGAAGGCGCTGATGATATTCTGGTCCAGTTCGGCGCGGAAACTGTCGGCATCATGCATCAGCAGCGGCTTGAAGCCGCCGCCGCCAACCGTGGCCACGATGATGTCGAGCCGGTTGAGCATGCCATGCGTATGCGCCAGCGCGGCCTGTACATCCTTGGTCTCCAGCGCGCTGCCGGCATAAATCTCCACGCGGCCAGACGGCACCGCCGCTAAGAGCTTGTCGCGTGTTTGCACCAATGTGTCTTTGTGGCGCCCCATGATGACCACGGCGGCGCCATCGCGCAGGAGCGCTTCGGCACAGGCGGCGCCAATGCCGCCGCTGCCGCCGGTAACAAGTGCGGCCATGCCGTTTAACGAATTGTTTGTCATGCTTTTCCTCCCGGCCTCCTTGGCCAGCGGCCGTGGACGCCTTGTTATTGTGACGCACAAACATGCCGCATGGCGCGTTACCCCTGGCCGGGGCAGCGCGCCACGCGTTTAGGGGGCTAGCCGCGCGTATCGAGCGCGATGGGCCGTGTCTCGGACCAATCGACAATCAAGGCCCGCCGGGCCAGCCGCCATTCCCCCGCCTCGCGGCGCAATTCATCCTGATAACGGATTGCCCAGACCAAGGCCGCATGTTGCGCCGTGCCCGCGGCGGGGCGCAAGATATGGCTGGCGGTGCAATAGGTTTCGCCTTCGGCCCGTGTTTCATCCACCAGGGTCAGTGTCTGATTATGGACGAGATGCTGTGTTTTCAGGAACATCTCGCGCAGTTGCGCGGGCGTCTGGCGGGCGTTTTGCAGCCCTTCCAGGGTAAAGGCCGGCCCGGCTATGACCACGTCGCCGGACAGAATTTGGTCGAGCAGCTCGGGCAGATGGCTATCCATGGCCCGCGCGTAAAGACAGGCGAGCCGGTGATAGGCATATTCCGCCTCGCGCACCAAGGCGGCAGAGGGCTGGGGCTTAGTCATGGGAGCGGAACGCCGCGACAATTTCGGCCACGGCCGCCGCCACATCATGGCGCCGGTAACCAAGCTGGGCCGTTTCCGCCGGGTCTGGCTCATAAGACACCATATTGCCGCGGCCAGTGTAAATGGCCGCGTCGGGCAGCAGCGGATGTTCCTGGTCGAGTGAGGGCACGGGCACATTATTACCGGCGGCCTTGAAGAACAGCCCGAAATAGTCGGCGAAGCTCAGATTTTCATCGCCCACCAGATAGGCCTTGCCGGATTCGCCGCGCTCCAGCGCGCCGGCGATCGCCTCGGACAGCGAGCGGGTGGAGATGAAATTCGTGCCGCCGGCCGGCCCGAACGGCGGAATGCCCTCGAGCTTACCTTCGGCATAGCGCGTATAGGTCTCGAACATGGGCAGGCTCATGCCGGGCACCACACCGGCGACAAACGGCGCGTCGAGGCTGCAGACATGGAAGTTCGGCCCGGCCAGGGCGAGGATGCCGTCCACGGCCAGCTTGCGCGAACGGATATAGGCATTGCTCTCGATCAGTTCCGGCGCGATGTGGGGGTAGAAACTGCCAATATGCACGAAACGCTTCACGCCGGCTTCACGGCAGAGGGCGGCGAAACGGGGTACGGCCTCGGCATTGGCGCGCAGGGCGTGCGCGGCGAAATCGACATCCTTGGGCTTGTGCCGGATGTCGTTGCCAGCGGCGAAGACGACCGCCTCAAACGGGGCGAGCTGCTCACGGGTGAAGGTGCCTTCGATATAGTCGCCCTTGATGAAGGGCAGTTTGGTCAGGGGGGTGGTTGGCTGCGGCGGGTTGCGCCCCGCAATGCTGACATCATGACCAAGTGCGGCCAAATGCAAGGCGGCATGGCCGCCGATCATACCGGTGCCGCCGACGACGAGAATGCGCATGCTAAAATCCTTTTCGAGTTGAGGCTGTTCAGGCGGGGTCAGAAATTAAAGCCATTGCCGGAGACCACCGGCACGTTGGTCCAAATCCCCTTGGGATCGCGGTACCAGCCGCCCGCGGCCAGCGCGCCACCATCCAGGTTGATGGTCGTACCTGTGATCCACGAGGCAAGGTCGGAGGCCAGGAACAAGGCGGCGCCGGCGGCATCTTCGGGCTGGCCGAAACGGCCCAGCGGAATCCAGCGCTCGATATGATCGCGATGTTCCGGCGCGATCATGGCCAGGACGGGAACCTGCGGTGTGTTAGTGGTTTCAGGCGCGATGGCGTTAACCCGGATCTGGCGTGGCCCCAGCTCCAGCGCCAGGCTGCGCGTGAAGCCGGTAATGGCGTGTTTGAAGGTGGAGTAGATTGCGGTCATGGGGATGCCGCGAAAGGCCTCGATGGAGGAGAGCGAGATAATGCTGCCGCCTGGCCGCAGCACCGGAATCGCCGCGCGGGTCGCGTTGAACACCGATTTCAGGTTGCAGGCGTAAAGGGCGTCGATTTCCTCATCGGTGAATTGCTCGAAGCGTTTGGCCAACCCCAGAAAATCACCGACATTATTGACCAAGATATCGAGCCCGCCGAAACGCTGCGTGGTTTCGGCCATGAGCGCGTCCACGGCGGCGCGGTCGCGGACATCGGTTTGTGAGACCAGGGCGTCGCCCCCGGCCAGGCTTTGCTTCACCTCGGCGGCGCGGGCTGGGTCAATCTCGGCGACAACCACATTGGCGCCGGCGCGGGCAAAGGCTTCGGCGATGGCGCGGCCAATGCCAGCGCCGCCACCCGTGACGAGGGCTGTTTTTCCTGCAAAATTGATCATGTCTTTACTCCCTAGGCTACACTAAACACCGATGGTATCGATTGGCAATTACGAACCTTTCAGGTATTTAGTATCTTATGGATACTTATATGCCAGAGGCGCGCGGTCTGTCCGACGCGGCCTATGCCGCCCGCACCCTCGAGATCATGGATCTCGTCGGGGATAAATGGACCCTGCTCGTCACCTACCGGCTGGGCGCGCATGCCATGCGTTTTGCCGAGCTGAAACGCCATGCGCACCCGATCAGCGCCAAAATGCTGACCCAGACATTGCGGGGACTGGAACGGTTTGGCCTGGTCACCCGCACGGTGCTCAGCACAACCCCGCCCAGCGTTGAATATGCGCTGACCAATCTTGGCCGCAGTTTTCTGGATGCGGCCAGCGTTATTTGCGCCTGGACGCGCGATAATGTGGATGCGCTTGAGGCCGCGCACGAACAATGGGCGCGGGCTGAGCCGCAAAAATAAGCCGGGCTTGGCGTCAGCGGCGGATGGCTTACCCGTTGCGGCGCTGGGATTCATGCACCTCGATGGTCAGATGCGACAGGGATTTGAACCGGCCAAGCCGCTCACGATAGTGGAGGGCTGTACGGTTGCTTGAGGTCGTGACGGAGAGGATCGCGCCCAGATGGCCAGGGCCGAGCCGCCAGAGATGCAGATCGGCCAGTTCGTCGCCGTCGCGCTCGATCACGTCGCGCAGCTTCTGTTCCATGCCCTTGTCGGGCGTCATGTCCAGCAGGATGCTGCCCGTGTCGCGGATCAGCCCCATGGCCCAGCTCGCGATGACGACCGCGCCGACAATGCCGACCACCGGGTCCATCCATAGCCAGCCAAAGGCGCGGGCCAGCAGCAGCCCCCCGATCACCAGCACGGAGACGGCCGCATCGGCCGCGACATGCACCACGGCGGCGCGCATATTGTTATCCCGCCCGGCAGAGCCGCCGGCGTGCTCGTGTTCCTCGAAGGCGACGTTGTAGGACTGGTCAAAGAGTATGACGTCAGCCCTGAATTCATGCGGTTCTGGAATTTCATCGGCGGATTCAAGATAGCCATCCTGTGCCACGAAGCCGAAGCTCTGGCGCGCGCCATCGGGGCGCACGGTCTCGACCATGGCGGCGTCGGCGGGGATATCGAGCCCAGGAGCGGTATAAAGGCGAAAGCGCGGCGGCATGCCCTCCTCAAAAACCTCCAGCCGAACTTCGCCAAAGGAGGTGGCGATGATGCGCGCGTCATCATGGTCGTGATGCGTATGCCCGTGCCCATGGCTGTGCCCATGATCGTGCCCGCCGGAAAGCAGCACGGCGCTGACGACGTTCACAACCAGCCCGAGGCAGGCAATGGGAATGGCCTCGGCAAAATGGATCGGCACGGGTGAGAGGAAGCGGCTCACCGCCTCAAACCCGATCAGCAGCGCGATCATGGCCAGGATGATGGCGCTGGTGAAGCCGGCGAGATCGCCCAGCTTGCCTGTGCCAAAGGAGAAGCGCGGATCGTCCGCATGCCGGCGGGCGTATCTGTACGCAAGAGCGGCCAGCAGCATGGCGCCGGCATGGGTGCTCATATGCAGCCCGTCGGCCACCAGGGCGATGGAACCAAAAAGCCATCCCCCCACGATTTCCGTCACCATCATCGCGCCGCAGAGCCAGATCACCCACCAGGTGCGCCGCTCGCTGCGTTCGTGATCGGCGCCTAGGAAGATATGATTGTGGCCGGCTTCGGGCCTCATCTCGGTCTGCATCAGGATCTCACTTCAGATAGGTGCGGACGACTTCGAGCAATTGCTCGGCCGCGTCCTCGTTCAGGGCGCCGGGGTGTTTTTCGGCATCCACGAGATGGGTGAGGATGTGGTCCTCGACGATTTGCGCCATCAGCCCGGCCGTGGCGCCGCGCATGCCGGCCAGCAGATGCATCACCTTCTCGCACGCGGCTTCGCCCTCGAGCGCGCGCTCAATGGCTTCAACCTGGCCGCGGATGCGGCGCACGCGCGCCAGCAGGCGCTGCTTGTCACGAACGGTATGGGTCATACGGCTTTATAGCCTACCCCCCTATGCTATGGAAGACGCGCAACCCGATCCAGCACGGCGTCAGCGCTAAGGTAGGGGGTCGTTCATGCCGGCTTCCTACAGGCGCTCAGGATGGTATGCTGGCCAGGACATGCTTTCGCAGAACGGCCCATGCAGCTTTTATTAGCCGAGGACGAACAGAAAACGATAGACTACCTCACCAAAGGGTTGCGTGAGGATGGTCATGTTGTGGATGCCGTCAGCAACGGCGCTGACGCGCTGGCCCTGGCGCTGACCGGCGAATTTGATGCGATCATCCTGGACGTGATGATGCCCGATCTCGATGGCTGGGAGGTGCTCCAACGGCTGCGGGCGGCGGGACGCTCCACCCCCGTGCTGTTCCTCACGGCGCGCGACCATGTGGAAGATAGGGTGCGCGGCCTCGATCTTGGCGCCAACGATTATCTCATCAAGCCTTTTGCCTTCGCGGAGCTGCTGGCCAGGCTGCGCAATCTGGCGCGGTTGCCTAAGGCGGCGCCAAGCGGCGGCCTGGTGGTGGTGGGAGAGCTGGAGATCGACACGCTTCGCCATCGTGTCACCCGCGCCGGCATGGGTCTGCACCTTACCGCCAAGGAGTATGCTCTATTGCTGCTATTGGCGCGCAACCAGGGGCGGGTGCTCTCGCGCACCCTTATCGCCGAAGCGATCTGGGGCCTGTTCCATGACCAGCAAGCCAACGCGGTGGACGCGTTGATCCGCCGCCTGCGCGCCAAGCTCGACACGCCATTCCAGACGGCCCTGCTGCATACCATCCGCGGCACGGGCTATGTGCTCGATCCATGAAGCTGTCCGCCGTTTATCCGGCGTCGATCAGCGGGCGCCTGGCCCTTACGCTGACGCTGGGGGCGCTGCTCGCGGTGGGGGTGTTCGCGCTGCTGGCCAACTGGAAGCTGGAAGCGAGTTTCGCCACCGCGCACCGGGATTTTCTGCAGGCCAAAGCGGCCGAATTGCAGGATGATCTGAGCGATGGCGATGGCACGCCGGATGCGTTGGTCAAGGAAATCCTGCAAGAGACCTCGGGGGCGCGCCTGCGCGCCTATGAGGCCAGGGTCCTGGTGGCGGGACGGCGGGCGGGTGAAACGCCGGGCATGGACAAGACGCTGCCCGCGACCTTGTTTCCGCCCGCGCGCGGCGTGCAAAATCTTACCCTTGTTTCGTATCATGGCGGTGGCGCCTCCTGGCTGCTGACCAGCTTGCCCTTGCATGGCCCCCAGGGGCCGCGGGATGTGGTGCTGCAAATCGGACTCGACATCACGCGCGATACCGCGCTGCTGACGGATTTTCACCGTGCCTTGGCCGTGTTCTTTCTGTTGATGGTGCCGCTCTTGCTCGGGGCGGGGCGTTGGGCCGCCGCGCATGCCTTGGCGCCGGTGGCGCGGATCGCCAAGGTGGCGCAAAGCATCACCCCGGCGCATTTATCCCGGCGCATTCCGCTGGCACCGCCCTGGCCGCGCGAATTGACCGGTCTGGTGCGGGTTTTTAACCAGATGCTGGATAATCTTGAGTCCAGCTTCGCGCGGCTGTCGCGCTTTTCGGCGGATATCGCGCATGAGCTGCGCACGCCGCTCTCTAATCTCAATGGCGGGCTGGAAGTCTGCCTGACCCGCCCGCGTCATGCGGCCGAGTACCGCGCCGCCATCGCCTCGGCCTTGGAAGATGGCCAGCGCCTGAGCGGATTGATCGAGAATTTGCTGTTTCTCGCACGGGTTGAGAATCCCAGCCACGCGCTGCGTCATGAACGCTGCGCGGCGGGTGAGGTCTGCGCCTGGGTGGCGGCGCAATATGAGACGCAAGCGCGGCCCAAGAGGGTGCGCCTGCGCATCGAGGGAGAGGCCACGCTCTACGCGGATACGCTGCTCTTGCGCCAGGCGGTGGGCAATGTGGTGGCCAATGCGGTGCGCCATGCGCCGGTGGATTCGGAGATTTTGCTGACGATTCAGGGCGGTCCGGCCCAGGGGGTGGAGATTGTGATCGCCGATCAAGGGCCGGGGGTGGCGCCGGCGCATCTGCCCCGGCTGTTCGACCGCTTCTACCAGACCGACCCGGCGCGCGGCCACCGGGCGGCGCAGGGCGCGGGGTTGGGGTTGTCGATCGTGCGCTCGATCATGGAGCTGCATGGCGGCTGGGCGGCGATCGAGAGCCCGCCCGGCCAAGGCGCGCGGGTGACCCTGCATTTTCCCCCCATGGCCGCCTGAATATGATAAAATTATCATCAAAGTAGCGCCAATTTGCCGCCGGGGCGGGCGTATCACGGCAGAATGATTCGACGCTCACGCGCGGCGCGCCCGCTCTGGCTCATCCTGGCTGCCCTCGTCCTGACCGCGCAGGCCCCGGCCGGCTGGATAACGGTGCGGGCCACGCAACAGGCACCTCATCTCTGGGGCTTTGCCGTGGTACGGCCGGGCACCCCTATCATCATCACGGCTTTGCGGGCGGGTGCGCTTGTCAGCTTGGCCGTCGCGTCGGGCGAAACCGTGCGTCCGGGCCAGACAATCGGGCGGCTGGGCGGGCCACGGATCGCGGCGGCGCTGGCGCGCGCGCGCGCGGCCCGTGCGGCGGCCCGGGCCGATTTGGCGGCGGCGCGGGGCAAATTCGCTGATCATCTTGCCACGAAGGCGGCCGTGGCGCGGGCCGAGGCGGCGGCGCTTGTGGCGCGGGCCAATCTGGCGGCGCTGCGCGCGGCCTGCCGCCTGCAAAGCCCGGTGGCCGGGCAGGTGCAACGTCTCATGGCCGGTGCGGGGGCGTCGCTCCAGCCGGGCCAGGGCGTGGCGGTGGTGCAACCCGCCGCCGGCGCCTGGGTAAGGGCGGTATTGTATGGGCCGCAAACGGCCCGGCTTATGGCGGGCATGCCGGCGCGGTTTAGTCCCGCCGATGGCGCCCCCGCTGTGCCCGTTACGCTGCGCGGCCGTTTGGGCGTGCGGCCGGATGGCGGCTTGGCGCTGGCTTTTGCCGGTACGGGCCTGCGGCCTGGGTCAGCGGGCCGTGTCAGCCTGTCTTTGCCCTCCCGCCCGGTGTTTCTGGTGCCCAGCGCGGCGCTGGTGCTCGATGAGGGGCGCTGGTGGGTGATGCTGCACGGCGCCAAGGGCGACCATGCCGTGCCGGTGGTCCCCGGCCCGGCCGCGGGCACGCAAACCCCCATTCTCTCTGGCCTCAAGGCGGGGGATCGGGTGATCGTCCAGGATGCTGCTCTGCTCTACCATCGCGGTATTGCTGGCCTTTACCAGCCGCCGGATTAAGCCATGCCCGTTGCAATGCGCCGCCTGCTCAGCCGTCCGGCCCTGTGGCTGATGATTTATGCCGCCCTGCTGGGTTACGGGCTGTACGCCTTGGTCAATATTCCGCAAGAGGTGCTGCCCGCCTTCACCTATCCCGAGATCAGCGTCGTGGTGCATCTGCCCGGCACCACCGCCACGGACATGGAGGCGATGGTCGCCACCCCGCTGGAGGGGGTGCTGCTTGGCTTACCCGGCGTCTCGAATGTTCGCAGCACCATCGGCGACGGGCTGGTGGAGACCGATTTGCGGTTTGCCGCCACCACCAACGCCCAGGCGGATTTGCAGGCGGTGAACGGCGCCATTGAACGGGCCCAGGCCAGCCTGCCGCCCGGCGCGCGGCCTTTTACGGAAATCATGGGCAATGCCATCAACGAAGTGGCCGATTACGCGGTGCGTTTTGCCCCGGGCACCGCGCAGGCCACGGTGGCGCGGGCGGTGGCGCTGCGGCTGGTGCCAGCCTTGCGCGCGGTAGCCGGCGTGCAGCTTGTGACCGCCGCCGGGCTGGGGCGTGAGGCGCTTTGGGTACAGCCTAATCTTATCGCCATGGCGCAGGCCGGCATTTCCGTGCGGGCCTTGCAGACGGCACTGGCCGGGCAGGCCATGCTGGCGCCAGGCGGCGCGCTCAGCCTGGGCCATACCGATAGCCTGATCACGTTTGGCAACAGCTTGCGGGCCGCCGCGCTGGCACGGGTGCCGGTGCAGGGGCCGCAAGGCCCCCTGCCGCTGGCCGCGCTGGCGCGTGTCATACATAGTACGGAGCCCGTGCATCAGCGCATTTTGCTCGATGGCGCACCGGCCATAGAGCTGGTTGTTTTCAAACAGCAAGGTGCGTCCACCGTGCCGGTGACCCGGGCCGTGGCGTCGGCCATCAAATCTGTGCCGTTGCCTGCTGGTGTTTCCGTGGTGCGGATTTACGATCAGGGCCATCTGGTGAGGGCGACGAGCGCCGATCTGCGCCGCAACCTGCTCATGGGCGGTGTGCTGGCCATTGCCGGGCTGCTCGCCATGCTGGGGATGGGCAGCGGTGCTTGGCTGCTGGCCCTGTCGCTGCCGGCCTCGCTGTTGCTGGGCATCGCCGGATTGTATGCCGCGGGGCAGACCCTCAATCTGCTGACCTTCGGCGCCATTATCGTGGCGTTGGGGCTGGTGGCGGACGATTCCATCATCGTGCTGGAGAGCATTTTCCACCGCTGGGAAGTGGGCGATGAAACTTGGCCCGGCATCTGGCGGGGGGTGCGCGAGATCATGGCGGCGGACATGATCGGCACGCTCACCACCATGCTTGTCTTCGTGCCGCTGCTGTTCACCGGCGGGCTGGCGGGGCTGTTTTGCGTGCCTTTCGCGCTGGGGATGATGTTTTCACTCGGCGCCTCGTTGCTGGTCTCGCTGACGCTGATTCCGCTGGGTCTTGGGCTGTTGCCACGCCATGCCGTGCGCCCGCCGCGCCCGGCCCAGACATTGCTCATGCGGGTGATGCGCTGGAATCGCCATTTGTTCCGCTTGGCGCGGGCCTGGCCTAAACGCGCCGTGCTGGCCTGCGCGGCGCTGCTGCTGCTGAGTCTTGGCGCGATGAGTCTGGTTTCGGTGAATGTGCTGCCACTGCCCAATGAGGGGGTGCTGCTGGACTCTTTCACCCTCGCTCCCGGCACATCGCTTGCCGATACGGATGCGTTGATGCGCCGCCTCTCCGCCCGGCTGCTGCAAGACCCAGAGATCGCGCATGTGCTGGCGCGCATCGGCTCCGCCGCCGGATCAACCTATACCGAGCCCGCTTATGCGGGGGAGATCAGTATCCGCCTCAAGCCGGGCGCGGGTGGGGCGAGCCTGGATGCCATCGCCAACCGCGTACAGGCGCAAACACAATTCCCCTCGCTGCAAACCAGCATCGACACGCCGACCATCGAACGGCTGGGCGAGAGTCTGGATGGCTTGCCGCAACCCTTCGCGCTCGATCTGTTTGGCACTCATCTTGCGCGCATGGCGGCCACGGCCCGGGCCATTGTCCAGCGCCTTGGCCGCGTGCCGAGCTTGAGTGATTTGTTCAACGATGAGGGCTACCCTGAGACGCAAATCCGCATTGTGCCGCGGGTCACCGCGCTGGCGGCGGCGGGGATGACGCCGGCGGCACTCAGCCAAGAGATCTCCGCCCTGCTGGCCGGGCAGACCGTGGCGCAATTACCCGATGGCGCCGCGCCGCTGGCGCTTTATCTGCGTCTGCCGGACCCTCGTTTGCTGTCGCTGGCGGCGCTGAAGGCCTTGCCGGTGGGGCCGCGCGGCGCCACACCGCTTGGGGCGCTGGCGCATGTCGCGCTGGTCACCAGCCCGAATCAGTTCATGCATATTGACGGCGCCCGCGCGCTGGAGATCCTCGCCACCCCCACCACCGCGCCCAATATCGCCATTGCCCAGGCCAGGCGCGCCTTGGCCGGGCTGAAGCTGCCGGCGGGCGAGCGGATCGTGTTTGGCGGGCTTTATCCGATGTTGGAGCGCGCGGCATTGGGGCTGGGCCTTGCCGCTCTTGCCGCCCTCGCGGCGCTGGCCTGGGTGTTGTTCCTGCGCTTCTCAGGCCAGCGCGTGCCGCTGCTGCTGTTGGCGCAAATTCCGCTGGCGATGACCGGCGGCGGGCTGGCCCTGGCGGTGAGCGGGCTTGGGTTGAACGGGATTGGGCTGATCGGTTTTCTGACGCTGGCGGGTGTCAGCTTGAATCATGGCGTGGTGCTGCTGGACCGGGTCCGGCGCAACGAGGCGACGGGCATGACCCCGCAAGAGGCCGTGGATGAGGCGCTGAATGTCCGCTTCCGGCCTATTTTCCTCACCACCGCGGTGGCGATTTTGGGCATGTTGCCCACCGCTTTGGGGATGGGTGTTGGCGCGGCCCCCGAGCAGGGCCTGGCGGTGGTGATTGGCGGCGGGATTCTCTGGAGCGCGCTGCTGAGCACCAACCTGCTGCCGGCACTTTATTTGGCCCGCCGGCGGCCGGCCGGTCGCAAGAGCCCTGATCCAGGGGCATTTTAGCCGGGCGGCGCGTTTTGTTTCACGTGGAGCATGGGCTTGGGCGGCGTGGGCGGGCGCCGTTTTGCCGTGGGGGCCCCCGCCTTTGCCCGCCTTTGCCCGCCTTTGCCAATGATCAGGTTTGAGATGCGGGCAGCGTGATCGTCAGCCCATCCAATGCCGCGGTCAGCGTGATCTGGCAGGTGAGCCGGCTGTGGGGCTGTACATCGAGACAACCGGAAAGCACTTCACGCTCCTGTGTCGAGGGGGGAGGCAGTTGCCTGCTCCAATCCGCCCCGACATAGCCATGGCAGGTGGCGCAGGCCATCGCGCCACCGCATTCACCGATAAGCCCCGGCACGAGATGCGCGGTTGCGCAATGCATCACGCTATCGCCCGGCGCGGCGGTTATGGTCGTTTTCATTCCCTCGCTATCGATAAAAATAACCTGCATGCTCATGCGTCTCCATAAGGTTGAACCCATAACGCGCGGGGGCCGCGCAGCACGGCGCCGACGAATTCGATCGCTGATCCCGGCTTGAGCCGGATGTCGGGATAACGCGTGAGCACGACCCGCAGCGCGGTTTCCAGTTCACGCCGGCCAAGATGCATGCCCAGGCAAAAATGCATGCCGCGCCCAAAGCTGATGAGCGCGCGGTTATCGCGCGTGGGATCAAATTTATGAGGATCCGGGAAGACCGCCGGATCTCGATTGGCGGCGGTAATGCCAAATAGAACCCAATCGCCCTTCTTGATGGAGGCGCCGCCCAGCGTGATATCACCCGTCGCCATCCGGGGGAGCATCGCCGTTGGCGTTTGCCAGCGCAACCCCTCGGTGACGAGCGCCTCGCGATCCTGATCGCTGCGCCGCGCGCGGGCGCGCAGCTCTGGATCGGCCAGCACGCTGGCGAAGAGGCTGCCACCATTTTTATAGGTCGTGTCGGAGCCCGCGGGGAATAATAGCCGGAAGAGGGCGAGGATGCGCTCATCATCGAGCTTTTGTCCCTCGAACGCCGCATGCGCCAACAGGGAGACAAAATCGTCCGTGGGCTTGTGCCGGCGGTCATCGATGATGGTTTGCATGTAGCTGTCAAAAGCCTTTTTGGCCTCCAGGGCGCCCGTGGGATCCCAGGGAAAATCGATCAGTTTAACCGCCCATTGCAGCAGAATCTCCTCATCGTGGACGGGAATCCCAAGCAGGCGGGTAATGACCGTAAAAGGGTAGGGGCGGGTAAAGGCCTGAACAAAATCGACCTCGCGTTTCCCCGCGATGCGATCCAGCAATTCATGCGCGACGGGCTCGATCAGCGGTTGGATATAAGAGCGGACCTTGGCGGGCAGAAAAGCGGGGGCGACCAGGGCGCGGCTTGTTCTGTGCTCTTCGCCCGCCATGGCGAGCAATGTCCGTCCCATCGAAGGTTCGGAATTTAGGCGGTAGGCGGCGCTCGCGTCGAAATTCTTGACGTCGTTAAAAGCCTGATTCAGTAATTTGTGGTCGAGGATCGCCCATGTCGGGGCGCCCAGAAACTTGATCCTGACGACAGGACCGTGATGGCGTAGAGCATCCAGCAACTGGTGCAGATTCGTGACATCGTCGTAGGCGAAGTCGATTTCCGGCAAGAGAGGAGCGATTTGGGCCATGAATGCATTTTCCAAATATGTCATGTTGTCCGGGGACCATAGGCGCGCACCCGCGCGGCGGCTGTCTCCAATTGGAGATGGATCGCGGCGGGGCATGAGGGGTAGAGGTGGTGGCCGATGAGAGAGGATGTGCTGGCGGCGATCTACGATGCCCCCCTTGCCGCGCAGCCTTGGGTGGCGCTTGCGCCGGCTTTGCGCGCGCTCACCAACGCGAATAGTATTTTGATCGAATTTACGCCGGTGGGCCAGTGTGGCGGCGGCGTGATGGTCGCCGACGCGGAATGGGATTCCGGTGCGGCGCAGAGGCTCTACCGCGACGTTTACAGATTTCGGGATCCGGTTGGCTATGAACGCATGATTGCAGGCCGGATATACGGTTTTGAGGATTTGATTACGCGGGATGCCTTGCGGCGGAGCGATTATTATGAACGCTTCTGCAAGCCCTTGAACATCGAACATGCGTTCTTTTGCTATCTGGGCCGGCATGACGGCGTTGATGCCTGGCTGAAGGGGGCGCGGGACATGGCGCGCGGTCGGTTTGGTGAAGGAGAGGTCCGGCTGATCAGCGATCTGCTGCCGCATCTGGATCGCGCCGTGCGTACGTATTTATGGCGGGAAAAGCAGCGTGTGGAAACGCGGCTTTATGCGCAAACGGTTGCCGCCCTGGGGGTGGGTGCTGTTCTGCTCGACGGGCAGGGGCGCATTGCGGGCAGCAATGGCGAAGCCGATCTCATACTCTCAGAGGGGCACGCCATCTCGCGCGTGGCAAATCGCTTGCGGTTGGCGGGTGGCAAGCAGCTGCACTATGCGCAAGCGCTTGAAACGGTCGCCACCGACCCCGCGTGTCCCGTGCAAATCATGACCGCCGAGGACGATGGCGGTCAGAGGGTTAGCCTTGTCATTCGCCGTATTGAGGACATGACAGGCATTGCCGCGAGCCCCGTGGCCGCCTTTGTTGTTTATTTGCACCGCGACGCACCTGGGTCTTTCTCAAGGATGGTTGCTTTTGTGGTGGAAAATCTGGGCCTAACGCAGGCCGAGGCGCGTGTTGCCGTAATGTTGGCCGAGGGCTTGGCCCTGGATGAAATCGCCCAACGGTTGGGGGTGACGCTTACCAGCGTCCGCACGTATGGCAAGCGCGCCCTGGCCAAGACGGGGACATCGCGCCAGGTGGATTTGGTTCGCTTGGTTTTGAGCGGCCTTGCCCGCCTTGCGTGAGTGGCAGGGCAACACCCATCACCTGATTCTGAAAATGCTTTGAACTTCAGGAGAAACTGGCGCGCCCGAAGAGATTCGAACTCCTGACCCTCAGATTCGTAGTAGGTTCGAAATAAAAATCAGGTCACCCTTGGCCGCCTGCGATGGCCCTTCATGACCTACCATCGCCACGCCGCGCCATGCAACCCGGGCTGGTTGTACCCTTCCATGGCCCCAGATCGCCTCCCACCCCCGTTGATCGCCCGAGGGGATTGTGGGGGGAAGTCGGTGGGAGAAGGTCACGTGAAGCGCGATGGCGCAGTCACGATCCCCGCAGCCAGTTTTCGCACGCGAGCCCATCGACCCGCCTGAGCTCCCGCTCATTGTCCGTCACCACGGTGCAGCCCAGCGCCTTGGCATGGGCGGCGATCAGCAGGTCATTTCCGCCGATGGGCGTGCCTGCCAGCTCCAACTGCGCCCGGATGACGCCATAGGCCTCATCCGCCGGCTGCTCGAACGGCACCACGTCCAGCACGGACAGCACCGTCTCGAGTTGCTGCGCCAGCCGTGCGGAGCCGCGCTTGGCGGCGCCGAAGCGCAGCTCGGCGGCGACGATGACGCTGGTGCAGACTTCGGCCTCCCCAACGCGCCTGATCTGCTCGGCCACGCGCCCTTGCGGGTGCCGGATGAGGTCGGAGAGGATGTTGGTGTCCAGCAGGTAGCGCATCAGAGCGCCACATCATCCGGCGGCAGGTCGTCGATGGCTGCGAAATCCTCGTCCAGTGCGGGGAGAGTGGCCAGCAGCGCCAGCAGCGACCTGGGTGCGACAGGCTCGATGATGAGGCGGTTGCCTTCCTTGTGCATGACGGCGTCCTCGCCCGGCAGCTCGAACTCCCGGGGGATGCGCACGGCCTGGTTCCGGCCGTTCTTGAAGAGCTTGACGTGGCGGGTGGGTTCCATGGCAAATACATGACATATGTCGTGGCATATGTCAATTCCAGGTGACGTGGGCGATGTCCAAGATTTTGACACCGGGTTGCTTCCCTTTCCCTTTCCGCTGGGGTGCCCTGAGGGTGTTGATTTCCATCGCATCCGGAATGACAGCGCGCCCAGCGCGTCCATGATGCAGCGTTCGTGGTGTTCCAGATACCATTTCTGCGCCCACACGATGTTCTCCAAGTACCCCGTGATCGCCGCCGGGTGCCCCATACCGCCGTCGATCGCCCCGGGGGAAGGTGGGAACCACCGTGCGTTGCACCAGCGCGGACAATCCGGCTTTCTGGGGATTCCGTTTCATGGTGTCGTCGGCGCCTCTTCACAGTGGTCTCAGCCGTCATGCATGGGCTTAATGCACGAAGCCTGGCCTCCCTTGTACCGGCCACTCAAGGCCTCGAGCTCGGCGTTTGGGCCTTTCCCGTACGCATGCGCTGCGTTACAACTTCTTGAATGCTCAATAATTGAGTGGCAGGGGACCTTAGGATGGCAGGGTTGGCAAAAACCAAGAAGGACCTGGGCAACATCCTCCGATACACGGAAGAGTTGCTGTCCATTAACGACAAGGTGATCTTCGACCTATCCCGCGAGCCTTTTCCGCAGTTCCACGAGTATCAAGTCGTCGGACTTGAAGGGGTCGACATTGCTGTCGAGGAGGAAGCCTGGGTGCGAATTCGACGGCTGCGCGAAGGCCAGCCACCGGAGGCGATTCCTGTATTCCAGGGTTGGGTCGATTTTGGCCCCCACCCGTCACCGGACCATCCACCTCGCCTAATGGCTGAGCGCATGCTCAACCTCAGCATCGAGGAAATTTCTGACCTCTGCGAGGCAGGTTTGGTGCCGGACCTGGACGACATCATGCGGCCCATCGGAGCGGACCAAGCTTTCCCTGAGCGCATGGATGTCATCCTGCGGGTGACGAATTTGCCGGAGTTCCGTCGGCTTTGGCAAGACTACCTGGACGGACCGTGGGCAGCATGGGCTGAGGTCGAGCGCCCCCGTCGACGCAGCATCGACTTCTATAACAAACTCTACCAGATCCATCAGCGCATGCTATCTATGGGCGAAGATACACCCATCGAGCTGGTGCTCGGCGTCGGCATGGCCCGGTGGAAGGTCGAGAACGAACGAGTCAGCCTTCCTCTGATCGAGCAACTCGTCGAAATCGAGATGGAAGAAGATACCGGCACGCTGCTTGTCCGCCCCCGCCAGTCGACACCACGATTAGTATTGCAGGCGTTCCACGCACTGGAGATCGATGGAAGCAAGGGTGCCCAGCGCGATGTCGGAGAGCAATTCGACCGCGTCGTCGACGATCCCGACCGGGGCTTTTCTCCATTTGACAGGGTAACCTTCGAGAGTGTCTTACGCGCCTGTGCGGCCCGCTTGTCAGCCTCGGGGCGCTATCATCCCGAGGATCTGGCCGATCCAAACGACCGCACACTACCCAAGGTCGACGATGTCCTACGGATCACAGACACCTGGGTAATCTATGTCCGTCAGCGCAACGAGGATTTCCGTAAGGACGATATCCGTCGTCTCATCAAAAAGGTCGACGAAGTCGAGAGCGAAGCGGAACTACCCCAGCCTGGGGTACGATTCGTCGAGGAACCTTCAAATGCACCGACCGTTCAGCTGGACGGGACACTAATTGATCTCACTGGCACCGATCTCACCTTGCCGGCAACCACATCAGGTCCAAAAATCGGCGTGGGACTGGTCGACAGAAGCAGTGTGGATAAGCGAGGTGGCACGACTGGAGAGACGGGCAAGCAAGGAGCATTGTTCTTCCCACTTCCTTACAATAATGACCAAGAAGAGATCATCCGGCGGTTGGAGGCCAAGGACACGGTTGGTGTTCTGGTTCAGGGGCCGCCAGGGACGGGCAAGACCCATACCATCGCCAATGTCATCTGCCACTACTTGGCCACCAAACGCCGCGTCCTCGTCACCGCCAAGACGCCCGAGGCCCTAACCGCACTACAGGAGAAATTGCCGGACGGCATCCGCGACCTAGCCATCGCCGTCATCCACAATGATCGCGAAGGTGCCCGCCAACTCGAGCACGCGGTCAGGATTCTTGCCGACGAAGCCAAGTCCATCAATCCGAAGCTTATCGATGAAGAGATTCGCGAGAAGCAGATGCGCATCGCTGAACTGCGTGATGAGATCAAGAAGATTGACCAGAAACTCTATGTCTATGCTGAGCGCAACCTGGCGCGCCTACGCTATGGAGATGCAGAAATCCTGCCGATGGACTTGGCCAAGACAGTGGCCGAAGAACGGCCTCTCCACCAGTGGTTCGACGATAATCTCAACACAGACCAGAAATTCGAGCCGCTCTTCAATGAGCATGACATCGCAGAGATTCGTGAGCTGCGCCGCCGTCACGCCCGTGATCTTAGCTATGGCGTTTCCGACCTCCCCTGCCCTGGGCAACTACCTGAGTTGCCCAGGATGCTGGCTGCGCATGGGGAACTAGCCCGGATCAATCGTATCGCTGCCCGCACTCACTCCGGTGAGATTCCCGTAATGGCGTTGGAGGGCAACGTAGATTTGGCAGGAGCCCGGCTATCTCAAAATTGGGTAGCCGCGCTTGCGGAACTAATGGCCGATCTGCATACCGAACGTTGGCTGTTCGACGTCTACCACATGCTGATCGGCCTCAAACGCGCTGACGAGGCTACGATGACGGCCCTCAAGGGAGCGTTGTCCAACTGGATTAACCTGTATCTCAAGGGACGGGAATACTCACTCAAGGCGATCATAGTCAGCGAACTCGACATGGATCAAGGCTTCGATAGGGCTGTCGAGGATTTGGCCGCAGGCAAGCAACCCTTCGGCCTGTTCTCGTTCGGAAAAGGCGGCCTGAAAGCGAAGGTGGAAGCAGTACTCATCGAGGGGCGCGCACCTGCCAATGTCGAGGACTGGGCCATAGTCCATGGCTACCGTGTGTGGCAGCGACAGGTGACTGTATTTCTGGGTCGTTGGAGCGGCCTTGCCCGCGCCATAGGCGCGCCGGTCCTGCCAACCAACTGGGTAACAGCGGAATCCGAACTGCTGCGCCTGGGGCGGTTGGTGGAGCGGGTCTGGGCAATTCACGACCAGGTTAATCATCAACGTCAGATACTTGCCGAGCTTTTTCCTTATGGTCTCGATCTCGATGAGGCCCTACACCAGGGGCGTTGTGAGCGAGTAATTGAAGCGCTCACGGCGAACTTGGAGCAAGCGGAACTCGCCGACGCGCACGCAGTCAAGGCGGAGGCGCTCGCAGTCGCTGGCGAGTGGACGTTGCCCTTCCATACGGCACTGCGCGAGATCTGTATGAAGCTCGGGGACGCCAAGGTGCCGCAGGCAGCTATGGCCGAAGTCTGGCGGCAGCTCACTGCGGAAGCTCGCCGCCTTGATGAAATTCGTACAGATTTAGCTAGACTCGACGCTCTTACAGAACGCGTTACAGCCTCGGGAGCACCCAAATGGGCGGAGCGGCTGCGGCGCGATCCTCCACATGGTGGAGACGACCCATGGACGCCCGTAGGGTGGTGTGACGCTTGGCAATGGGCGCGTGCCGACGGCTATCTCCAGTCATTGGGTGATCGGGAGACGATTCGCCGTCTTTCCGAAGCGCGCGCGCGCGCCGAAGCCCAGCAAAAGCGGCTGTTCGCTGAGGTGGTGCGGTTACGCACTTTCCTTGGGCTCAAGCTAAGCCTTACCAACAAGGTCGAAGCCGCCCTTGCGAAATTTGCCGCAGCCATCGCCCGTCTGGGGCAGGGCACCGGTAAGACAGCTGGTCGGCAGCGTCGGATCATCCGTGAGGCAGCGCTTGATACCGCGCAAGCGGTGCCGTGTTGGATTCTCCCCGAGTGGCGCGTCGCAGAACAGCTACCGCCGGACCTCGCCGCCTTCGACCTAGTCGTGATCGACGAAGCGTCACAATCCGACATTCTCGCTTTCCCAATCTTGCTGCGCGGGAAGAAGGTACTTATCGTCGGTGACGACAAGCAGGTCTCCCCGTCGGTAGTGGGCATCGAAGACCGCAAGCTGACACAGCTGCGCACGACCTTTCTGGCGGGCTCGCCGTTCGCGAATCACATGGACCCAGCGACATCTCTCTATGAATTGGGTGGCATGGTCTTCCCGGGGAAGGCAGTTATGCTCCGCGAGCATTTCCGCTGCGTTGAGCCGATCATCCGCTTCAGCAGCAGGTTCTATCCGAGCCCGTTGGTTCCGCTTCGGATTCCAAAGGCGTCGGAACGGCTAGACCCGCCGCTGATTGATATCTTCGTGCCGCACGGCCGCAAGCACCGGGAGACTAACCCGGCAGAGGCTGATGTCATCGTCAGTGAGATCGCCAAGCTCGTGGCCGACCCCGCTTACGATGGCCGCAGCATTGGCGTGATTGCGCTAATCGGCGCGATCCAAGCCAAGATCATCTACGACCGCCTAGTCAGTGACCTGGGTGCTGAGGTAATGGAGAAGCATCACATCATGTGCGGCAACCCAGCGACCTTCCAAGGTCAAGAACGGGATATCGTCTTCCTGTCGATGGTGGCTTGTCCAGCAACCGTCATGGCGCAGACCCAGCGCATGTACGAGCAGCGTTTTAATGTCGCAACGAGTCGCGCCCGAGACCGCCTTGTACTGGTCCGCTCGGTGTCAACTAGCGATCTCAAGCCCGGCGACCTCAAGCTGCAATTAATCGAACACTTCCGCAGCCCAATGGAGGCAGGCAAGACCATCCGTCCCGGAGAAGTCCTTGAAATTTGTGACTCCGACTTCGAAAAGGATTTCGGTGGCTGCCTGCTCGATCTCGGTTACCGGATCAGGCCGCAGGTCCCGGTGGGTCACTACCGTATCGATTTTGTAATTGAAGGGGCCGATGACCGCCGTCTGGCCATTGAGTTGGACGGCGACAATTACCATGGCCCAGACAGGTGGGCCGAGGACGTCCGCCGACAGAAGGCCCTGGAGCGTCTCGGGTGGGTGTTCTGGCGGTGCTGGGGCAGCAGCTGGATTTCAGACCGCCAGGGGTGCCTGGACGATCTTCGGGCGACACTCAACCGCTTGGGTATCGAACCATTGGGAATGGCCCCGGTCAACGGAGTCTACACGCAGCATATCGAGGTGCCGCCCCCCCTGGCCGAGGAAAAGTTTGTCGAGGAAATTGTCGCGACCGAACCATCAGCATCCCAGCCGTCGACACCGCCACTGCAGTCTCTGGCGAAGTTCGTTGTGGAAGAGGTCGCACCGAATGCAACGGAGCAGACGCCTGCGCGTACGCCTGTACCTGAGCCGGAGCAGGAATTGGCTCTGGCCGACGGAATAGGAGCGATGGTCGAGGTGGGCGACCTCGTGACCATTCGTTACGACCATGCGCCCGACCGTCCAATCCGCGTCCGGCTGAGCAACATTGAGAACCGGCCAAATGATGGCATCGTCCACATCAGCGAGCCGCTTGGCATTGCTGTGCTGGGCGCTTCGGTGGACGATGAAATTGAGGTCATTATCGGCCTCACAACGAAAACTGCCGTGGTTGAGCGCATTGAGAAAGGGCTCTCTTCGGGAGACGAGCCGAGCCGACAGAATTTGAGCTCTATCAGCCAGGAAACGACCCCTCACCGCGTTACTTCGAAGCTGCCGCCGGAGCCGAAGCCGTCAATGGAAGCATCTGGCAACATCGGCTGCGATTTGGGAGATGGGGCGACCCTCGGAGAAGGTGAGGATATCTACTGCCATCTAAGCAAACGGGATTTGGAGTTGCGCACGCCAGAGGGCAAGGCGGTGGCGCATGCCGGCGCCTTATTTATGGATGGTCAACGCATCCACCCCCAGCGCGGCGCCTGGCTGCAAGAAGCATTAAGGATCGTGCAGCAGAAGGTTGGGCACGATGCTACCCTGAATGCTTGGATACATTGGTATGCGCGCCGGAACGGCAAGTTGATACCGGTGAGCGAGCTTCGCACTGTCATTCAGACACGGACTAAGCGCACCGCGGGAACGAATGAGCTGACGCTGGACGACCTCGGGCTGTGACGCGTGTGCAGGAGATCGACCACCAACAAGACGAGAGGCAGGAACCAAAGGCCATTTGGGTCACGGGCGCGCAGAGATTCGCTATGCGCGCTCATGCCAACACCAACGCTGAGCTGAGAAATGCCCTGGACCTCACGGTCCAGGGCAGCATGTCGGTTATCAAGCAGGGCTCGGTGCGGCCGGTCGCCATGTTGGCCGCGCCGGCGCGCAAGCGGGCTGCGGCCTACTCGGCCGCGCCGGTCTCCTCGCTGCACAGCCTCCAGCCCATCGCATCGCTCTCGATCATCCCCGCTTCGGCGAGCTTCCACAGCGCCCCCGTGATGGTGCCGAGCGGCACCGCGCCGGCGGCGTGGGTGGTGAGCAGGTTGATGATCTGCTTCCGGGTGAGGATGCCGTGCTGGCCGATCAGGTCGAGGATGCGCGCGTAGACGGTGTCCGGGCCCGGGGTCCACGGCCTGGCGGGGCGGTCCTGGCGCGCGGGCCCGCGGCGGCGCCCCCGCAGCAGCCGGGCCACGGTGTCCCGCATGCCGGCCAGCTTGGCCAGCTCCTCCTTCTGGGCGTCGATCTTCCCGTCGAGCAGCGCGATGAACGCGGCGGGGTCGGCGCACGGCGCGAGGCCCAGGGTCGCGCCCAGCGCGTTCATCAGCTCGACCTTGCCGACGTCGGCATCGAGCTTCTTGAGCTTGAGTGTGGTGCTCATCATGTCTCCTTGGTCACTGTGTTGGTTGGTTGGCGTCCTAATGGATAGTGTTGCGGTCCCGTTCCGAGCGCGTGTCGCCCGGATCGGCTTCAATCAGGCCGTGCGCCATCAAATAGCCGAGGGCGGCGCGCGCCTGCTTCGCGGAAATCCTGCCGTAATCGCCCGAGACGCACCGCATGAATAAGCA
>JAKBBM010000035.1 GCA_021808545.1 Pseudomonadota bacterium
AAGATCATCCCGGCAGTATCGCCGCCGAGCGGTTTCAGTCCAAGTCATCGTGATTCCGTCAGTTGTTGCAAACCAACAGAATCACAACTAACTGAAATCGCTCAACTATCTTTTTCGTTCAGGTTCTGAGAACTGACCCATGTTTTGACCCCTCCCTGGCTTTGGTCGGGGGTTTGAGGAGTGATCGACATGGCGTTATTGAGCGTAATTCGTTGCTGGCATTTCAGGCAGCAGATCCCGATCCGAGAGATTGAGCGGCGGACGGGATTGTCGCGGAACACGATCCGCAAATATCTGCGGACGGACGCGGTGGAGCCGAAGTTTCAGGTTCCTGACAGGCCCAGCAAGCTGGATCCTTTTGCCGAGAAGCTGACGGGCTGGCTGCGGCAGGAGGGGGCCAAATCGCGCAAGCAGAAGCGCACGACCAAGCAGATGCACGCTGATCTCGCGGCGTTGGGTTTTGAGGGATCCTATGGCCGGGTTGCGGCGTTTGTCCGCTGCTGGAAGGTGGGGCGGCAGATTGAGCAGCAGACCATCGGACGAGGCATCTTCGTGCCGTTGGTCTTCGCGGCGGGTGAAGCCTTCCAGTTCGACTGGAGCGAGGATTGGGCCTCGATCGGCGGCGAGCGGACCAAGCTGCAGGTGGCGCACACCAAGTTGTCGCATAGCCGGGTGTTTATCGTTCGGGCTTACCTGCTGCAGACCCATGAGATGCTGTTCGATGCCCTGGCCCAGGCGTTCCGGGTGCTGGGCGGCGTTCCCCAGCGCGGCATCTTCGATAGTTCGCCGCGTAGCGCGCCACTGGTTCGAGCGCCGCGGCGAACAAGACTGCTGTTGACCGCATCGGCTCGGGCAAGGCCCGGCAGGTCAACGCCCGTTTTGCCGCCATGGCCAGCCATTATTTATTCGAGACGGATTTTTGCAACCCGGCTTCTGGCTGGGAGAAGGGGCAGGTTGAGAAGAACGTGCAGGATGCGCGTCGCCGGTTGTGGCAACCATTGCCCAGCTTCCCGGACCTGGCTGCGCTGAATGCCTGGCTTGAGGAGCGCTGCATTGAGCAATGGGGGCAAATCCAGCACGGCGCTCTGCCCGGCAGCATCGCCGATGTGCATGCTGCCGAGCGCGCCAGTCTGATGCCGCTGGGGCGGCCCTTCGATGGTTTTGTCGAGCACACCAAACGCGTGTCGCCGATAGGTGAGACGCGCGAGACGGCCTTCGCGCGGATATTACGCCACAGCGTGGTCCGGCGCGCCATCGGCGAGGGCGCGGTGCCAGTATTCATGCCCAAACTGTTTGCCGCCCAAGCCGTGGAAGTCCGCCGGCTGAAATTTCATGATGCCGCAGCCGGCAAAACCGGCCGGGCCGATACGCCGCTTGGGCCGTTCGACCGCTCGCGGGTCAAGAGCTGGCTGGTCATGATGGACGGCAATTTTGCGGGAATAAACACATGGCTACCATAACCGAGCCGGAAGCCACGCTCGATTTACGCCGGGACAGCGAGATCCTCGGCCAGGAAATCGCCCATATGCAGGCGGAACTGGAACGCATTATCCAGGTCGCCGGGCTCACCAACGACCCTACCCTGCCGCTGCTCAAAATTCTGTCCTCATCAACCCGCCTGCAGTGGCGGCTACATAACCAGGCCGTGCGCTATTTCCACGACGCCAGCGACCGGCTCGACCGCGCCTATCACGAGACCATCAGGAAGACTGACCTCGCCGTGCGCCAGGCTGAGGCGGTACTTCAGACCAAACAGGCCGGCATCGTCGAGCAGCTGGCACCAAAACTCGCCAGCACGGTGAGTTACGCCGTGGCCCAGCACGCCAAAACCGTAAAATATAAAACCCTCGGCGTCTGGTCGGCCATCGTGCTGGCGCTCGCCGTGGTGCCCTGTATCTTCACCTATGCCGCCGGGCTGAATGCAGGCCGGTTCCAGGCCGAAATCGCCGCCCACATCATCCCCGCCGCCATGAAAGCCAGCCCGGCTGAAGCCCTCGCGTGGGGGCAGCTGATGCAGGATAATGACGGCGCGGTTGCCATGGCCGCCTGCCGCAAATCCATGCAGCAAGACGCCAGCGGCCGGCATTACTGCTTCATGCCGGTCTGGACCGACCCGATATCCCCTGCCCTGCCCTCAGTGCCGGCTCAATAACCATCTCGCCCGGTCACATTATCCTTGCCCATCTCAACACCTGGCCCTAAATATGACTACTGTAGTCCCAATTCATTCGGAGGCCGCCATGCGGGAAATCCAGCTTCGCGACGCCAAGGCCAGCCTGTCAGCCGTGGTTGATGACGCCGTGCGCGGTGAACCCGCCATCATCACCCGCCACGGCAAGCCCGAGGCAGTAGTATTGAGCTTCGCGGAATGGCAGCGGCTCTCGCACGTGCCATCATTCGGCCAATTGTTGATGGCCGCCCCGCTCGATGCGGACGATCTGCCGCCTCGCAACCAATCCCCACTCCGTGATAGCGGCCTCTGATCCTTGTTCCTCGTCGACACCAACGTCATCTCGGCCCGCGCATCCTCCCGCGTCCCCCTGCCCGAACTAGCCGCCTGGATGAACGCCCACTCGGCTGAATTATTCCTCTCCACCGTCACCATCACCGAAATTGAGGATGGGATCGCCAAAGCCAAGCGTGAGGGAGCAACCCGCAAAGCCCGTGACCTAACCGCCTGGTTGGAGACCGTGCTGCACCTCTATGCGGCCCGCATCCTGCCCTTCGACGTGGCCAGCGCCCGCCTAGCCGGGTGTCTATCAGACCGCGCCCGTGGCCAGGGCCACGCCCCCGGCTTCGCCGACATCATCATCGCCGCCACCGCCCAGCATCATGGGCTGACCATTCTGACCCGGAACCTGCGGCATTTTGAGCCGCTGGGCGTGGCGGTACATGATCCATTTATCCGCCTGCCCTGAGCACGGTTGTGCGCGGCAGGAATGGTGAAGGATTTCGGATGCCGACCTGCACGGCGCCATCCACGCGCACGAGGTCGGCATCCGAAATCCTTCACCATAACCGCCGTTACGCGCTTCCGGGCGCCATCCTGAAAGCAGACAGATCGGCCAGCGGTGATCCAACCGCACGAAGGACGGTTGGATTTACGGATCACGGCAGGGCTGGCTATTCAGATCGCGCTTCCCAATCGTGCCGTGAGGCCAGTTTTTAATTGCGCTCTAAATAAGCAACAAGAACATAAAAAGACAAATTTATGAGCAGTCGTCACCCATTAAATTTTCATACGCCTATTTATTGGCGCTTCGTCAGGCAGGATTCCAGTTATTCTACCCCTTTTTGTGCCGCATGACGGGGCGCGCCGCAACTTGGCACACAACCTGCTAGTATGAATGCGGGCTAGGGTTCCGGCTGGAGTGATCCAGCGCTGGACCGAGAGCTTCACCCGCCGGGGGAGAAATTCCGGCGGTACACGGCGGGATAAAAGCCCGGGAGATGGTTTGATGCGAGGATCGCGTCGGGCATTTCCCCTGCGCGCTCCTCGTTACGAAACGAGTGAACGAGGTTGCGCATGTTTCTTAAGCCCCACAGTTCTTCCCGGAGTGCTCGCATGAGCGCGCCGTATAAATTGTTCTATGCCTCCGACATCCATGGTTCGGAGAAGTGCTTCCTGAAATTCATCAATGCCGGGAAGTTCTACAAGGTGAACGCGCTCATCCTGGGCGGCGACATCACCGGCAAGATGGTGGTGCCGTTGATCCACAAAGGCGGCCGCTGGGAGGCGCGTTTCCTGGGCCGCGACTTTGTGGCCGAATCCGCCGCTGAGCGCGCCGAGATTGAAAAGAACGTGCGCCTGAACGGGTTTTACCCGGTCATTCTCACCCCTGAAGAGCATAAGCATTTTACGGATAATGAAACCGCCCGGACAGAGATGATCGACCGCGTGGTGCTGGCGGCGATGAAGCGCTGGATCGGCATCGCCGAAGAGCGGCTGCGCGGCACGGGCATCCGCTGCTTCATCAATGCCGGCAACGATGACGACGGCTATATCGACGAAGCCCTTCGCCAGTCCGATGTCGTCGAGAATCATGACGGCGACGTCACCGACCTTACCGAAAACGTGCAGATGGCGGTGTGCGGTTATTCCAACACCACGCCGTTCGACAGCCCGCGCGAAATGACCGAGCCCACGCTGGAAGCGCATATCGAGGGAATCCTCGCCAAGCTGAAGAACCCGCGCGATGCCGTCTTTACCCTGCATGTACCCCCCTACAACACCGGTATAGACGCCGCCCCCTTGCTGCGCGACGGCGCCGTGGTGACGGAAGGCGGCCATACGGTGATGACCGCCGTGGGCAGCACCGCCGTGCGTAACGTCATCGAGCGCCACCAACCGATGGTCGCCCTGCATGGGCATATCCATGAATCGCGCGGCACCAAGCAAATCGGCCGCACGCTCTGCATCAATCCGGGTAGCGAATACTCCGAAGGCGTACTGCGCGGTGTGCTCGTCACCTTCAAAGGCACCAAGCTGGCGGGTCATCAGCTTGTGCAGGCCTAATTGTTCCATCACCAACCACCGGGAGACTTCATGACGACAAATTTTGCCAGAAAAGCCACCGGACTGGTCCGGCAGGCCGGCGCCAAGGATGTATTCGTCTATAACGTGAACTTCATCAACATCGCTATTGGCGTGGCGTTCATGTTCTTGTTCATGCCCAACGGTTCGTATCCGGGCGTGAACATCTATCTCTCCACCATTCTCTGCACATTGTTCGTGCTACCCACATCGCTGGTTTATGCCATGTTCGCCTCGGCAATGCCACGCTCGGGCGGTGAGTATGTGTATGTCTCGCGCGCCACCAAGCCGCTATTTGGCTTCGTGGCAAGTTGGAACTACACAATCTGGTGCTTCTTCTATATCGGCGTGCCGGCCGCGTTTTTGGGTAAGTACGGCATCTCGGCGCTGTTCCGCGAACTTGGCGTGAGCTTCGGCTCAACCAATATGACCAACTGGGGCAACTGGTTCACCACGCCGCTGGGTACGGCGCTCACCGGTACGGTGCTGATTGGCCTCTTCGCGGCGGTATTCATTTATGGCGTGGCGATGTATATGCGTATCCAGAACATCCTGTTCATCGTCGCCAGTATCGGCCTTGCCATCACCGTTTTTGTGCTGCTGCGCCATACGCCTGCCGATGCCGTTACCGCCTTCAACCATTATGCAGGAACCTTCACTGGCAAGCCCGATACCTATGGTGCCATCACCGCAAATCTTGGCAAAAATGCGGTAACGGAGGCGCCGTTCGACCTGAAGCAGACACTGATCTCGATGACCTGGCCGTTCACCGTGCTCGGATTCTCCATTGCCTCAGCCTATATTGGTGGTGAAATCAAGGGTGCCAACCGCTCGCAGATGATCGGCATGCCCGGCTCTCTGCTTTACTCAGCGGTATGGCTGCTCATCATCTCCTTCGTCACCCTCCATGCCTTTGGGTTTGACTTCCTCGGCAACGTGGCGGCGGTAACCCCCGGCAACGTGAATCTCGGCTTCACCCCCACCTTCTCCGAGTTGGCGGCGGCGCTTACCCACCATGTCTGGCTGGTGCTCATCATCGGCGTCTCCTTCGCGCTGTGGACCTACACCTGGCTGCCCATCTACATCCTCACCTGCACCCGCAACCTGCTCGCCTGGGCGCTGGATGGCCTGGCCCCCAACAAGATATCCGAGGTGAATGAGAGCACGCACTCCCCACTCGTCGCCATCGTTGTCTCGGCGGCCTTTGGCATCGGCTTCCTCTGGCTCTATGCCTACGATTCCGCCTTCTCCACCATCTCCGGTTTCTTTGGCCAGGTCTGCGGTACCTTCATCCTAACCTCTATCGGCGCCATCGTGTTCCCTTACACGCAGAAGGATATGTTCGAGGCCTCGCCTGTGGCTTGGCGCGTGGGTGGCGTGCCCGTCCTCTCGATCCTGGGTGTTCTCAGCCTCATCGGCATGGTCACCATCGCCTGGGCATTCCTTAACGATCCACAGTCAGGCATAAGCTTCTCACAGCCCTTCATGATCTATGTGAACCTGGGCGTGTTCGTTAGCGGCTTCATCTACTACTACGCCGCGAAGTTCATCCAGGCCAGCAAGGGCGTGGACATCAACCTCGCCTTTGCCGAGATACCGCCGGAGTAGCGCCATGACGGGAATTTCGGAATATGACGTGATCGCCGCCATCTCCGCCGAGGGGGGCGTGGCCCGCCTGCTCGGCGGACGGGCGGTGCATTTGGTGTGTGGGCCAACTCTCCCCGCCATCCTCCGGCGGCCCTCACTCGATATCGACCTCGTGATGAGTGGCAAGTCGCGCAAGGCGCTGAAGGCGGCGATGGCAGCGATGGGTGCAGAGCCCGAGCAGGAGTTCAACCTGCTGAATGGCAAGGAGCGGATGATCTTCCATGCGGGCGACACCAAAATCGACATCTTCATCGATGTCTTCCGCATGTGTCACACGCTCAATCTTTCCCATCGGCTGGCGTTGCACCCGCTCACGCTCTCACCGGCCGACCTGCTACTCACTAAGCTTCAGGTCTTCCATGCCGAGCATAAGGATCTTTCTGACACCGCCGCGCTGCTACTCTCCTGCGGCCTTGGCCCGGAAGGACTGGGCGCCATCGACACCGCCTATATTTCCAAACTTCTAGGAAAGGAATGGGGCTTTTGGCGCACCGCAACCGGCACGCTAAAAACCCTGCACGAGCGCCGCCTGGAGATTTGCGGCACACCGGGCTTGGCCAACGCGCTCGCCACCCATATCGCCGAACTCCTGGAAGAGCTCGAAACCACGCCCAAGAGCCTGTCCTGGCGGATGCGCGCACTGATCGGTGAGCGCATCCCCTGGTACGAACTGCCTGAAGAGCCCGATACCGGCCACCTTCCCACCACCGCCTGAGGTTTCATCATGGATATAATTTCTGCTCACACCGTGCCATCCGGCGCGGACACCGCCGCCTTGTCCGCCACCGGCGTGCGCTACTGCGCCGCCTCCTATGTGGACATGCACGGCATTTCCAAAACCAAAATGGTGCCCCTCACCCATCACGCGCAAATGCTGGGCGGCTCCGAAATGTTCACCGGGGCGGCCATGGATGGTGTGCCGCAGAGCGTCCACGACGAGGAGGTCTGCGCCGTGCCTGACCCGGCCTCATGCAGCATCCTGCCCTGGAAACCAGAAATCGCCTGGTTCGCCTCAGACCTGCGCTACAAAGGCGAACCCTTCGCCGCCTGCTCGCGCAACATCCTCAAGCGCCAGCTCGCCCGCGCGGCGAAGCATGGCCTCACCTTCAACTTAGGCATCGAGGCCGAATTCTTCGTCTTCAAGAAGCTTGAAGACGGCTTCGTCCCGCTCTCCCCGCGCCAGCACCTCGCTAAGCCCTGCTACGATCTTTCACGCCTGCTCGACAATTTCGCCTGGGCGGACGAGTTGGTCTCGGCCATGAACACACTTGGCTGGGACGTGTACTCCTTCGACCATGAGGACGGCATAGGCCAGTTCGAGATCGACTTCATGTACGCCGACGCGCTGACCATGGCCGACCGCTATACCTTCTTCCGCTTCATGGCCCACGAAATCGCCAAGAAGCATGGCGGCTTCGCCAGCTTCATGCCCAAGCCGTTCGCCGACCGCGCGGGTTCGGGCGCGCATCTCAACATGTCGCTGGCCAGCCTGGAGAGCGGCGCCAATCTGTTTGCTGACAAGACCGACCCGCGCGGCTGCAACCTCGGCGGCATTGGCTACAAGTTTATCGCGGGGGTGCTCAAGCACCTGCCCGCGCTCAGCGCCGTCGTGGCGCCCACAGTGAACAGCTACAAGCGGCTGGTGAAGCAGGGCTCGGCCTCGGGCTTCACCTGGGCGCCGGTGCTGTGCTGCTATGGCGACAACAACCGCACCAACGCACTGCGCATCCCGCTGGGCGGAGGACGTGTGGAGTTGCGCGCGGCGGACAGCGCCTGCAACCCGTATCTGGCCGCAGCGATGGTGCTGGCAGCGGGGCTGGAGGGCGTGGAGGCTGATCTCGACCCCGGTGCGCCCAATACCGAGAACATGTACCTGAAAACCGCCGCGGACCTCGAGGCGCTGGGGATCAAGACCCTGCCTGGCAGCCTTGCCGAGGCGCTGGACGCCTTCGCGGCGGATGATCTCGGCAAGCTGGTCTTCGGCGAGGCGATGCGTGAGTCCTGGCTCAGTTACAAGCGTGAGGAATGGGCAAGCTACGCCCATCACGTCTCGGACTGGGAATATAACCGCTACCTCTCGATGTTCTGAGCCATGCAGGTGGCGCGTTACACCACAGCGCGGGGCGGGTCACTCGTCTACGCCACATGGGGAAAGTTGACTGAAGCAGGCGGCAACGCCGTGCTGCTGCCCAGCTACTATACCGGCACGCATGAGCGGTACGCGCCGCTCATTGGGCCGGGGCGGGCGCTGGACCCGGCGCGGTATTTCATCATCGCGCCGAACCTGTTCGGCAATGGCGTCTCCACCTCGCCTTCGCATGGCGGCGCGTTCCCGGCGCTCAGCATCGAGGACAATGTCCACGCCCAGCACGAACTGTTGCTTCATCTGGGTGTGGCCTCTCTGTCGCTGGCGGCGGGGTGGTCGATGGGCGCCATGCAGGCGTTGCACTGGGCGATGCTGTACCCGGCGATGGTCCGCAATGTGGTGGCGGTGTGCGGCACCGCCTTCTGCTGGCCCATCAACACCGTGTTCCTGCGGGGCATCGCGCCGATCCTGGAAAATGCCGGGGCAATCGGCGAGGCCCTGGCGCTGGACCTGTTTGGCCGCGCCTATTGTGGCTGGGCCTATTCGCCCGCGTTCTTCCGCGAGGGTCTCCACCGCGTGCTGGGGTTCGAGACGCTCAACGCCCTGCTGGATGACTGGGCCGCGGACCACCAGAGCCACCGCGCCGCCGACCTTCTCGCCGGACTCAACGCCTGGGCGGGGACGGCCCGCCCACCCGAGGCCGCCCGCGCCGCGCTCGCCCGCATCACCGCCCACTGTTTTCTGCTCCCCTGCGACACCGACGCCTATTTCACGGTGCAGGATGCCGCTTTCGAGGCCGCCTGCATCCCATACGCCACGCTGCTCCCGCTCGCCTCGCCCTTTGGCCATTGCGCTGGCGCCCCCGGGCGCTTCGCCACTGAGAGCGCGCGCATCGAGGAAATTTTCGCCCAAGCCCTGGAGGACGACCATGCTTGACCTCAACGCCTTGACCCCAACGCAGTACCGCGCCCGCTATGAGGCGCTGCAAGAGCGCGCCCGCGCCCGCGCCGCGGCACCTGAGCCCGAAGCGGTCTTTGCCGGCATCCCGGCGGCGGCAGTGATCGCGGCTGACGTGCTGCCCCCCGGCGCCTACACCTATCTCCGTCTGCCGCGCGGCGCCGCTCTGCGCATCACCAACCTCTCCGGTACGCCGGGCGCCGCGTTCTTCATGTGGAACGCCGATGATATTTCCGAGCGCTTCAACGCCGGCGACACCGTCAAGCTGCAATGGACCACACGTCTTACCACCGGGCGGGTGCTGTTCTCCGATATGGGGCGAGTGCTGGCCGGCATCACGGCGGATAGCGGCGCCGGGCATGACGCCATCATCGGCCCCAACTCGCCGCTGCAAACTGCTGGCCGCAACGGGCGCGACAACATCCGCACCGCCGCTGCCAAACTCGGCCTCACCCGGCGCGACGCCGCGCCGGCGCTCTCGCTGTTCTCACCCGTGGCCGTGGACGCGCAGGGGGTGATGCGCTGGCAGGGCGACCCGCAAGCCGGGGCCTGCGTGGAGCTGCGCGCCGAGATGAATCTGTTGGCCGCGCTCTCCAACACGCCGCACGCGCTCTCCCCGGTGCAGGAGGCCACCGGGCCGCTCAGCTTCATCGCATGGCACGCCCCCGCCAGCACACTGTGCCGCACCTTCACCGAGGAAGCCGCCCGTGGCTTTGAGAATACCGGCAAGGCCTTTGCCGCATGAACATTCTCTCCGACACGCTGGTCCCCGCCCGCGCCCCGTATTCCGCCGTGCTGAAGAAGGGAGAGGTGATGCGCATCATCGACCTTGAGGGCCAGCAGGCCGTGGACGCGCTGTTCTACAATGCGCACGACACCTCGGAGCGCTATTCCGCCCAGGACACACTGGCTGCCCAGGCTGCCCAAGGCGGACGGTACGACCTCGCCGGCGGCTCGGTGCTGATCTCCAACGAACTCCGCCCCATGGTGAAGATCGTTGCCGATAGCTGTGGCTTTCATGACACCAGCGCGGGAGCGTGTTCTTGCGAATCCAACACCGTACGCTTTGGCCACGAAACCCGTTTCATGCACGCTTGCCGCGAGAATTTTCTGCTCCTCGTAAACAAGCACGGCATGGGCAAGCGCGACCTCGTCTCCAACGTGAATTTCTTCATGAACGTGCCCATCCGCCCCAATGGCGAGCTCACCGTGGATGACGGCGTCTCGGCGCCGGGCGGCTATGTGGAGCTGGAGGCGCTGATGGACACGCTGGTATTTATTTCCAACTGCCCGCAGGTGAACAACCCGTGCAACGGCTTCACCCCCACGCCCATCCAGATCATCATCAGCGAGCGATAGATGTTTACCAAAGTCCTCATCGCCAACCGCGGCGAGATACTGGCCCGCATCTGCCGCACGTTGCGCGAGATGAACATCGCCTCGGTGGCGGTGTATTCGGAGGCTGACCGTTTCGCCCCGCCTGTACTGGCGGCGGACGAGGCGGTGTATATCGGCCCGGCCTCAGCGGCGCAGAGCTACCTTAACATCGAGGCGATCATCGCCGCGTGCAAACAGACCGGCGCGCAAGCTGTGCATCCGGGCTATGGGTTCTTGTCCGAGCGCGTGGAATTCGCCGAGCGCCTCGCCGCCGAAGGCATCGCCTTCATTGGCCCCGGCCCGCAGCATCTGCGGAAATTCGGCCTCAAGCACACAGCCCGCGCCCTGGCGGCCAAGGCGGGTGTCAAGCTGCTGCCCGGCACCGGCGTGCTGGCCAGCGCGGAGGACGCGCTGAAGGCGGCAGGCGAGATCGGCTACCCGGTGATGCTCAAAAGCAGCGCGGGCGGTGGCGGCATCGGCATGGTACTGAGCGCCTCACCCGCAGAACTGGCCGAGCGCTTTGCCTCCGTCTCGCGCCTCGCCGCCAACAACTTCGGCAACGCGGCGCTGTTTTTGGAAAAATACGTCGCCCGCGCGCGCCATGTGGAGGTGCAGGTGTTTGGCGACGGCGACGGTGGCGTGGTGGCGCTGGGCACGCGCGACTGCTCGCTGCAACGCCGCAACCAGAAAGTCGTCGAGGAAACCCCGGCGCCGAACATTCCCGCGGCCATCCTCGCCGCGCTGGAAAACGCTGCTCTCACCTTAGCCAAATCCGTCAACTATGCTTCGGCGGGCACGGTGGAATTCGTCTACGACGCCGCAGCGCAAAAATTCTACTTCCTGGAGGTAAACACCCGTTTGCAGGTGGAGCACGGCGTTACCGAGGCGGTCTATGGGGTCGATCTGGTCCGCTGGATGATCGAACAATCGGCGGGGGAATTTACGCTGCCGGTGGCGCTCACGCCCAAAGGCGCCGCGGTGGAGGTGCGTCTCTATGCCGAGAACCCAGCCGAAAACTTTACCCCCTGCGCCGGCACGCTCATCGCCTTCGCTCCCGGGCCAGGCCTGCGGGTTGATGCATGGGTAGAGGAGGGCACCGCCGTCTCGCCCTATTACGACCCGATGCTGGCGAAATTCATCGCCCTCGGCCCCGTCCGTGCGGCGGCGCTGGCGCGGTTGCAAACGGCGCTGGCCGCCACGCAAATTTCCGGCATCGAGACCAATCTGGATTATTTGCAAGAGATTCTGGCCCTGCCGGATTTCGTGGCTGGGGAGATGACCACCCGCTCGCTCAGCGCCTTCACCTATGTCCCGCATACCGTGAGCGTGCTTGAGCCCGGCGCGCTCTCCAGCCTGCAATCCCTGCCCGGACGGCTGGGCTATTGGGAGCAGGGCGTGCCGCCCTCGGGCCCCATGGACGAGCGCAGCCATGCGCTGGCCAATGCGCTGCTGGGCAATCCGCACGGCGCTGCGGCGCTGGAGCTGACCCATACTGGCCCCAATTTGCGTTTTAACGCTGCCACCACCATCGCCCTCACCGGCGCTTGCATGGCGGCGACGCTAGACGGCGAGAAGCTCTCCTTCTTCCAGCCCGTGCCCGTGGCCGCCGGGCAAATCCTCACGCTCGGCGGCATCGCCGGGCCTGGCCAGCGGACCTATCTGGCGGTGAGCGGCGGCTTCGCCGCGCCCGACTATCTAGGCTCAACCGCCACCTTCACGCTGGGCGGATTTGGCGGCCATACGGGTGGGCCCTTGCGCGCGGGCGACACGCTGCGTCTAAGCCCCCCACGCGAAGTGCCGCAAACAGCCGCCGGGCCGCGCCCCGAGCTTACCCATGACTGGCTGCTGAGCGTGCGATACGGCCCGCACGGCGCGCCGGATTTCTTTCTGCAAGACGACATCGACGTGCTGTTCACCAGCACCTATGAAGTCCACCACAATTCCGCCCGCACCGGCGTGCGCCTGATCGGCCCCAAGCCCAAATGGGCGCGCCAGGATGGCGGCGAGGCCGGGCTGCACCCCTCCAACATCCACGATAACGCCTATGCCGTCGGCGCCGTAGACTTCACCGGCGACATGCCAATCCTGCTCGGCCCGGACGGCCCGTCGCTCGGTGGCTTCGTCTGTCCGGCTGTGGTGGTGCGCGACGATTTGTGGAAGCTCGGTCAGCTCAAGCCCGGCGACAAGCTCCGCTTCACGCGCGCCGATGCCGCCCCGGCGATCATCGAAAGACGCGCCGATACGGTCATCCGCCGCGCCGGGGATGAGAACATCCTCATCGAATTCGGGGAACAAAAGCTCGACTTCGCGCTGCGCCTGCGCGCCCAGGCGCTGCGCGACGCGCTGGAGGCCGCGCGCGTGCCCGGCCTCATTGACCTCACGCCCGGCATCTGCTCGCTGCAACTGCATTTTGACGCTGGCATCACGACCAGCGCGCGCATCACCGCGGCGGTGGACGAGATTCTGCCGCATCTGCCCGCACCTGAAGACATGGTGGTGCAGACCCGCACCCTCCATCTGCCCCTCGCCTGGAATGACAGCCAGATTCAGTTGGCCATGCGCAAATACCAAGAGACGACGCGGCCCAACGCGCCCTGGTGCCCGGACAATATCGAGTTCATCCGCCGCATCAACGGGCTCGCCAGCCTGGACGACGTGCGGCGCATCGTGTTTGACGCCTCCTATGTAGTGCTGGGCCTGGGCGATGTGTATCTGGGCGCGCCCGTGGCCACGCCCTATGACCCGCGCCACCGTCTGGTGACCACCAAATACAACCCGGCCCGGCCTTGGACGCCGCAAAACGCCGTGGGCATTGGCGGCGCCTATATGTGCGTGTACGGCATGGAAGGGCCGGGCGGCTACCAGCTCTTTGGTCGGACGATCCAGGTGTGGAACACCCATAACCGCCGTGCGCCGTTTGAACAGCCCTGGCTGCTGCGGCATTTCGACCAGATCCGCTTCGTGCCCGTGAATGAGGCCGAGTTGGACGAGCTGCGCGCGGCCTTCCCGCATGGGCGCTATATGCCGCGCATCGAGGAAAGCGTCTTTTCGCTACGCGAGCATCTGGAATTTACCGGCGCGCATGCCGGGTCCATCGCCGCTTTCCAGCGCACCCAGCGCGCCGCCTTCGCCACCGAGCGCGAGGACTGGGTGGCCAAGGGGCTGCACAGCTTCGAGGAACCCGATCTGCCTCCGCCACCGCCTGAGGACGCGCTGCCCGCCGACGCGCGCGGCGTAACGGCGCCCGTGCCCGGCAGCGTCTGGCAGGTGCTGAAAACCCCCGGCGAGGCGGTGACGGCGGGCGAGGCGCTGATGATCCTCGAATCCATGAAGATGGAGGTACGGGTGCTCGCCCCCGCCGCCGGGCGGCTCTTTGCCCTCGCCATCGCCCCGGGTCAGGCCGTGCGCGCGGGCCAACGCCTGGGTGTTATCCAGACAGAGGATTACCCATGATTCCGGAATTGCTTGAAATCCCCGCCCTTCAGGCCGCCTATGCGCAGGGCCTCACGCCGCAGGCGCTGGTGAACGCGCTGTATGACCGCATCGAGGCGTATCCGGACAAGGCCGTGTTCATCTCCCTGGTGTCGCGCGCCGAGGCGCTGGCGGCAATCCCCGCCGACACCACGCTGCCGCTTTACGGCATCCCCTTCGTGGTGAAGGATAATATCGACATAGCCGGAATACCCACCACCGCCGCTTGCCCGGATTTTGCTTACACACCCGCCCAGGACGCTTTGGCCGTGGCGCGTCTGCGTGCGGCAGGGGCGGTGCTGCTGGGCAAGACCAATCTCGACCAGTTCGCCACCGGGCTGAACGGCACGCGCTCGCCCTATGGGGCGCCGCGCTGCGTGTTCAATGCCCGCTACATTTCCGGTGGCTCCTCCTCGGGCTCAGGCGTGGCCGTGGCGGCGGGCCTGGCGGCGTTCAGCCTAGGCACCGACACCGCCGGTTCGGGCCGTGTGCCCGCCGCTTGCAACAATATTGTCGGGCTGAAGCCCAGCATCGGGCGCATCCCGGCCACCGGATTGGTGCCCGCCTGCAAGAGCCTGGACTGCGTGGCGGTGTTTGCCAATTCAGCCGCGGATGCGATGGCGGTGCTGGGTGTAGCGGAGGGCTATGACCCTACCGACGCCTATTCCCGGCCGCCGCGCAACGCCGTGCTGCCCGCCGCCCCGCGCCTGGGGGTGCTGGCGCCAAAGGATCAGGATTTTTCCGGGGACGAAGAGGCCGCCGCCTTGTACGAGGCGGCGGCGCAGCAAGCCGCATCTTTGGGCTGGGGCGTGACCGAGATCGACTACGCGCCGTTCCGGGAGATCGCGGCGTTGCTCTATGGCGGCGCCTTCGTGGCTGAGCGCCTCGCCGCCGTGGGGGATTTTTACGCCGCCCAGACCTGGAAAATTTTTCCGGTGGTGCGGGACATCTTGGAGGGAGCGGGTGACTTTTCCGCCTCCGACGCCTTCGCGGATATCCACAAGGTGCAGGCGCTGCGCCACAAAGCCGCCGCCGAGCTCGCCCAGGTGGACGCATTGCTGCTGCCCACCGCCCCCACAATCTTTACGGTGGAGGAGATGCTCGCCCAACCCATTGCCCATAACGCCACGCTGGGGCTCTACACCAATTTCGTGAATCTGCTGGATCTCGCCGCCATCGCGCTGCCGGCTGGGTTCCGGGAGAACGGGCTGCCCTTTGGGGTCAGCCTCATCGGTCCGGCCTTCTCCGAGGTATCGCTGGCGGGTTATGCCGACGCACTGCACAAGGCGCTGGGCGCCGGGGCGGGGCGGAACCGGCGCGCCCCCCAGGGGAGCTACACGCCGCCCGCGCCCGATGAAGTTACATTGGTGGTCGCTGGCGCGCATCTGAGCGGCATGGTGCTGAACCATGAGCTGGCAAATCTGCGTGCCCGGCTGGTGGCCGCAACCACCACCGCGCTGGACTACAAACTCTATGCCCTGGCCACCACGCCGCCCAAGCCTGGTCTGGCGCACATGCCGGGCGTTGCCGGGCCGGGCATCGCCGTGGAGGTGTGGGCGCTCACGCCCGAGGCGTTTGGCCGTTTTGTCGCGGCACTACCCGCGCCCATGGGCATTGGCCGGGTGAGGCTGGCCGATGGCTCGGTGCATCCGGGCTTTTTGTGCGAGGCCTATGCGTTACAGAGCGCCGCCGACATTACTGCGTATGGCGGCTGGCGGGCTTACCTGGCGCGCCCCGGAACACCGTAACGTTGTCATTGTGAATTCCAATCTTCGGCGTGTGGGCAGGAGTGACCGCTTTTTGCGTTCAGATTGCAGAAAGCGGTCTGGCGGCTCCCGGCCCAACCTGCCTATAATCGGAAGCATCCACGGGAACCGCGGAACGGTAGATGTTATCAATAAAGCAGCCATTTTTTAAATCATTGCGAATAAATGAATCATTTGCGACTGATACTGGGCGTGAATATTCGTAAACTCTGTCAGAAGAGAGCTCCAGCACGACCAACCCACTCTGATAATTCAAAAAGTTTTTGGTGCAGCTTTTTTCAAAAAGCTGCGTGCTTCCTATCGTAAATTTTTTGAGCTGATGTTGATCTCTTCCAAAAGCTCCCGTCAACATTCAAACAATCTCCCCGCCCGGCATCGCCGGGCGGGGTTCATCGCGGTTCTTACTCCCCGTTTTGCTTGCGGCTGCGCGACCAGATGAGTGTGTAGCCCTCACCGCCTTCATCGTCGAAGAGGTTGGCATAAATCGGGGCGCTGAAGCTTGGATCATCCAGTTTGATTGAGATATACTCGCGCCCTTCGGCGGAACGCCGTGACCAGCCAGCACCTAGCTCAGCCCTTCCACAGAATATCCGATGGCTGGGCGCGTTGTCATTGCTGCGGTTTGTTTCCGGCACGATGCGTACATTCTTCGTCTGCACGCTCAAGGTCACAATCTCACCGTGGATTTCATTGCCGACTTTTTTGAAGGTTCCGATGGTAGCCATGTCAATTCTCCTTTGCTGTTTCGAGCCCGCGACCATCGCAGCCTCGATGGCGATCAATTGACCGGGGGCACGATCGGCCTGCACCGTGTTCGGCCGTAGCGCAGCGAAGGATGGCGGGGTCTGGCTTTTTTGGAGCGCAGCGCCCGCGAGGAGGCCGCATCGCTGCCGGGGAAAAAAGCCAGAAGCCGCCATTGCAGGAAGGCGATCGTCCTTCGGTCTGATCAGCCACGGAGAGGCCGCGTGGCGCGGCTTGGGGCGGGCAGTCAGGAGATGTTGGCGACACTTGGGGCTTTTACCAAAGCGGCATCATCCATGGTGGATGCACGAGACCTGCCTTGCAGACATCGCCGCACCATCATGCCACCCATAACCGTTTGCTCCAACGCTTCCTGCCCTCGCATCAATGGACAAGCGAATTAGTCGGCACATGGTCATGCGCTTCGCTGTGGAGCGATCATTCTGGCTAAGTGATGTGGCGGGACGCGCCCCTGACCCTACCAATCCACGACGATGCGGTGCGAGGGTAACGCCTTTCATGTCCGGTTCCGCCAGCAAAACGGGACTCACGCCGCGATGAAACCCGCTCGGTGATGCCGGGCGGGGCGTTGGCGGGGGCTTGTCTGGTAACTGGCAAACAAAGCCGCCGTCGCCGGGCGGCTTTATTATTTCGGTGGGATTATGAGTTCTATCCGCCCCCGCTCCCAAAGCTCCACACTGGAATACCGAGCTTTTTGGCTTTGTCGGCCAGATTGTCCTGGATACCCGTGCCGGGAAACACCATCACGCCGATTGGCAACGCATCCAGTAGTGCGTCATTGCGCCGGAACGGGGCGGCCTTTGCGTGCCGGGTCCAGTCGGGGCGGTAGGCGATCTGCGTCACCTTGCGCGCATCCGCCCAGGCGGCGGCAATGCGCTCGGCTCCCTTCGGGCTGCCGCCATGCAGCAGTACCATGTCCGGGTGCTTGGCATGCACTTTGTCCAGCTTGTCCCAGATCAGAATATGGTCATTGCACTCCATCCCGCCGGTGAAAGCGATTTTCGGGCCGGTGGGCATCAAGGGTGCAATCTGCGCCTGGCGCTTCGCGGCGATAAAGTCGCGGCTGTCGATGAGGGAAGCGGTCAACGCCCGGTGGTTAACCATTGAGCCTGAACGCGGCCGCCAGGCGGTGCGGGTGTGGCGCTCAAACTGTTCGGCAGCCTGGTCACGGAAGAACTCCAGGCAGTCCCGGCGTTCCAGCAATGTCTGCCCCTCCGCCGTCAGCCGTTCCAACTCGACCGAGCGGATTTCTGAGCCATCCTGCTCTTTCTGGCTGCGTTTTTGCGCCTGCTCGTTATCGTCGAGCTGCCGCTCAATCCGCCCGCCCGCGCGGTGGAACAGATTAACAATGGCCCAGAGCAATTCCTCCAGGTCAGGCTCCAGGCGCGTGTCACCCAGGGTGGCGACGAAGGCATCGAAAATATCCGCCACCGCACCGGCGATCAGTGGGGCTTCGGGCAATGGCCGCGGGTCAGGCTCTTCCTGCCCGGGATGGTAGCCATAAAGCTGCAGTTCGCTGAGAATATGCGCGGTGGGTGAGGAGGCGTGTGGTGGCTCATAGCCGGTATCGTCATGCTCGCGGGTCATGGAATGCTCCTGTTTGCCGGAAGCCCGCGCCCATCGCGGCCTTCCACGGCGATCCAGGCCGTGGGCGGCAGCGGCCCGCACGCATCGCGCCGGAGCGTTAGCGAAGGATGGCGGCGGGGCCGCTATTTTGCTTCGCGATGCAAAGCCCGGGGCGTCGCAAGGCATGATCAGTGTCGCTGACCATTTCCCGGGGCGGCGGAAAATAGCGGCCCCGCCGCCATTGCGGGCCGCCGCCGCCCACGGCACAGAGCGCCCTCTCGGAAGGCCGCCGGCGCGGCCCCCCGGCTGACAGGGGCATGCAGTGCCCGGCAGTGGCGATGATCCCGGCGTTGGCGGGCTATCATACAGTCATCCGCCAGACTAAATCTCAGCCGGACGCCACGAAGCGTTGCGCATCCTCCGGCGCCAGTTGCACCCGCAGGTTTGCCCGCAATTCAGCTGCGCCAAGCTCACGGAGGTCATCGTTGAAATCGCCCAAACGGGGCGAGAACGTAATCGCCTCGATCCCGGCAGCAGTTGCGCGTTCGGTCAAACTTGCCACGGCACGGTCACCGGCCGCATCGGCATCACGGGCGATATAAAGCCTGCGCAATCCGCCGGGGAGCAGGAGGGCGGCCAGATGCCCGGCCGAGAGTGCGGCCGCCATCGGCACGGTGGGAAGCACGCAGCGTAGCGACAGCACGGTCTCGACACCCTCGCCTGCCACGAGCAAGCCGTTCTCCGGTTTGTCCCCCAGCTCTGCCTTGGTGCCAAACCGTACCGCATGGCCGAGCAGCAGCCCCAGCGCCCGGCGTGGAGCTGCAAAAGGTGCCTTGCCCAGTTGGATAGGATCGAGAGGATCAAGCCCGTCAGGATCGAGCCAGGTGCGTTGAATGCCGGTAATGGTGCCATCAAAATCCGTGACCGCTGCGATCAGTGCTGGCCATGGTTCTGGCTGTGCATCCGGGGTCGCACGGTAGAAACATCGCGGGTGAAAACGTAACGCGCCAATGCCGATAAGTGCCGCTGGCGTGATGCCGCGCCGAAGCAAATATGTTTCAGCCAGCGTGCCCGAGAGCGACTGCGCCGTGTTGAACAACCGCCTTGCGGCCCGTTGAGCCTGGGCGGCATCAGGGGCAGAATCACCGCCATCAGCCGCCTGCGGCTCGGGGACAACACAGGCATCCGGTAAGCTCGGCACATGGCCCCGAGGGTGACGGCTGCGGTGTTCGTCGCCCGCAGCACGATCATCGCCCGCCAGCCCCAAAAACCGCCTCGCCTCCTCGGCTACGTCCCGGAATTCCGTCAGGCCGCGGCATTCCCGGATCAAATCCAGCAAATCGCCATGCGTGGCCTCGGCGGCATCCTGCCAGCGCCCCGCCGCCCCCTTGCCCGTGCCGCCACCACTGAGCCGCACAAACAAAGACCGCCCCGGCGTATTATGAACATCCCCCACCAGCCAATAACGCCCTTCACGCCGCCCGGCGGGCAGATAATGCCGGCACACCGCTTCGGCCTGCAGCGCCAGCCTTTGCGCCAACTCCGCCGCAGACATGGAAAAATCATGCTTGCGCATCGTTGCCCCTCCATCGCTACTGATCGCCCATCAGCCCGGCCCACCCTCGGCGTTGGGCCGAACAGCGCAACCTATCGCCCGGCCCAGCCCACGCGCTACTTCCGAATCGGAAGTACGCCCCGCCCCTTCATGCCCAACTTCCGAATTGCATCACGCCCCGGGATATGCCAGAATATCCCCCTTAAGGAGCGCTACTCATGTCACATTCAATCGTCGGCAAATGGGGCAAAAACCTCGCCATTCGTGTACCCATGGATGTCGCCCGTGCGGCTGGCCTGGCCGATGGCGAAAAAGTTGAAATCGAGGCGTGCGATGGCGATCTCGTCGTTCATCGCCACACGGCGCGCGCCCAGGCACAGCAGGATGCTGAGCGTGCCGCCGGTGAGATCATGGCAGAGAGTCGCCTGCACTCGTTGGGCGGCACGTCGATCCGGGAGTTGCTGGACGAAGGGCGGCGCGGGTGACCCTGGTTCTAGATGCGTCGATGACCATAGCCTGGCTTTTTGAGGATGAGCATACCGAGGCAGCTCACGCCGTCATGCAGCGTGTCGCCGCCGAAGGCGCGCTGGTGCCGACATTGTGGCGGCTGGAGGTCGCCAACGTGCTGCGCAACGCCGTACGCCGCAAACGCTGTGACGAGGCATATGCTGATTTATTTTGTTACGATGACGTCACCACTCTGGTCCGGCGCCATTGCTAGCGCACAACGCCGGTATCGCGCATGTCACAGCGGAAATATCGTACGGAACCGCGGTCGAGAAAATGCTCTTCGTCCTCGTAGAAGACCTTACCGATCACGGGATCTGAGAGCAGTCTTACGATTTCCTCCATGGCGGCTTCGTCTTTCAACTCCCACTCCGTGACGCAATCATAGTCCCACGCCTTGATCACCATCAGTTGGGCTACGGCTCGGGGCAAATCGTCAGACATTCGCCGGTCATTATAGTTCCGCCGATATTGTTTGATCAGATGACCCAGGTATTTTTTGCCGATTTCCGCATGGCTGGTTTCATAGTGTTCTTGAAATGTTTCAAAACTTATACCGGGTTTGCGTCGCAACAGCCAAATGATCTTAATCATGACCTTCCCCAACCCGTAGCCCATCACAAGTCCGCGCCAGATCTCTATTTCATCCGGCAAAACCTTAACCGACGCAGCTATCGAGCAGGAGTGACACCGGTATCACGTGTGTCGCAACGTAGAAAATACCGCACGGAATTGAGATCGAGAAAATGCTCTTCGTCTTCCATGTGGATTCTGCTAATCTCAGGATCGGTCACCAACCTCATGACTTCCGCGAGCGCCGCTTCGTCCTCGAATTCCCACTCTGTGATGCAATCGTAGTCCCATTGCTTTGCGACCATCATCACGGCGACAGATGGTGGTGTCGTGTCTAAAATGCGTCTATCGTTGTAATTTCGACGATATCGCTTTATCAGATGTCCGAAATATTCCTTGCCAAGTTCTGAGTGACTTTTCTCGTAATGATCTTGAAATTCTTCAAACGTTATGCCGGGTTTGCGCTTCAACAGCCACATGATCTTGATCATTTTTCCCCCGATTAGCGTGTGTGGTGAGTTCATCGGCTGCCAGCTTTCTGCTTTTTAAACAGCCGCACATTCTTTATTTCAGTTCGATTTAAGTGCTCACGGTATGGTATCTGAAAGGACCCGTGATGGGCTCCTCACCCAAAAGCGTCACGCGGTCCAGCTCCCTGCCGCACGATAAATCAAACGGCACGACCCTGTGCATCGTACCGGTATTGTCCCAAATCAAAAGATCGCCAACTTGCCAGTTATGGCTATAGATATACTCCGGCTTCTCGGCCCAGCTCATTAGCTTGGCCAACAACTCGTCGCTTTCCCCCTGGTTCATACCAACAATTGATTTAATGGTGTGCGCCAGAATCAACGATTTCCGCCCACTCCGATGGTGCCACACCATCGGATGCCGCTCGGGGGGATTGACCCTCTCGCCCCATGCCGCGATTTGCTCGGGCGTCGGATTCGGATTGGCGAGACGCTGGATTTTTTCGGCTGAGTGAATCACGGCCAGACCGTCGAGAAATTCCTGCTCTTCCGCCGACATATCCTCATACATGGCGTAGGTATTTCCGAACTCGGTCTGTCCGCCGGCTGGTGCCACCGAACGCGCGTGCAAAATCGAGGCAAGACCAGGCATGTCCGTATAGGTGCCGTCAATGTGAAAATAATATGTACCTTTGGTATAGTCCGCAAAGATCGGGCTTTTCGCTTCGTCTGGAGTGATCTTCGTAATCTGCAATCCGTGCTCAAGCCTGATCGTGCCCAGCGTGCTGGCGAATTTGATCTGATCCTCATCGGTGATTTTAAGCCCCCGGAACAGCAGAACGCCACGCTTCTCGAGCAAGACTCTGAGATCGCGCGCAATCGCCCCGTTGGTCAGCGTTTCAAGATCCGTCTTGACCTCGGTACCGATGCGCGGCGTCAGGTCAACGGTGGTATACGACATAGTGATTCTCCAGGGTTCGCTCGCGCCGGATGCTGCATGGCGGCTGACGGCAGCGCTGTATATATCAGATATTCTGCGCGGCCAGGGTCTCGCACACAGGGGTGGCGGACGGCCGGAACTCCAACCCCTCAAAGTCGCCAGCATCGCGCCAGCGGCGAAGCAGATCATCAAAAGCATGAAAACCCGGGCCATAGGGTTCGCCGAAGATGGTGTAGCGCGTCACCTCCAGCCCCTCGTTGTTATTATAGCCGGGCGTGCATGATTCCCAGAAATTCGTATCGAGCATCAGATTGGCGCGGATAGTCTCGACCCATGCCGCTTCGCCTTCCCGGCTGGGTTCAACAGTTGCGGCTCCGCGCGCCATGGCTTCTGCGACGATATGCGCGATATGGCTGCCCTGTTGATCGTACATCTGCGTGATGCTACCCGAAACGCCACCCTGCAGATAACCGGTGAAGAACATACCTGGAAAATTATGCACACTCATACCATGCAGCGTCCTGAAACCGTTGGCCCAATGCTCATACAACGACAGCCCGTTGCGCCCTTCTACAATATCAATGCCATAGCGGCGACGCAGATCGGTCGTGGTCTCGAATCCGCTGGCATAGATGATACAATCGACTTCATATCCTATGCCATTGGCGATAATGCCATGTTCCGTGATCTCCGAGATGCCTTTCGCAGCGGAGACGTCGACCAGCGTTACGTTCGGCCGGTTGAAAGTCGGCAGATAATCGTCATTGAAACACGGACGCTTGCATAGGAAGCGATACCAGGGCTTCAAAATCTCGGCTGTCTTCGGGTCTTTCACAATGCTGTCTACCCGTTGGCGAATGCGCTCCATGGCGCGATAGTCCTCGATCTCACGCAACTCCATCAATTGCGCGAAGCTCATGTCGGGCCAGCCTGCGGCCTTGCGCGCGGCCTGGATGTTGCGGTTGATCTCGCTCCAGCCGTCACAGATCAGATCGACATCGTCCTTGTTGAAAATCTCGTTGATGCCGATATGGAAATTGCGCATGCGTTGCAACTGCCAGCCCGGCTCCTGACGCTTCGCCCATTCCTGATCGGTCGGCCGGTTACCACGATCGTCGATATAGGATGGTGTACGCTGAAACACGTAGAGTTTATCAGCATATTTGGCGAGATAAGGGACGCATTGCACCGCGGTGGCGCCGGTACCGATGATCGCCACCTTCTTGCCAGCTAGCTTGTCCAGTTCAGGGATTGCCCAATCGCCACCGGTGTAGTGGTAATCCCAACGCGTCGTGTGGAAGCTGTGGCCCTTGAAGCGCTTGATGCCCGGCACGCCCGGCAGTTTCGGCCGGTTGAGAGGACCAGGCGCCATGACGATATAGCGCGCGCGTACATCGTCGCCACGATTGGTTCCGATGCGCCAGCGGTTGAGCGTCTCATCCCAGCGGATGGATTTTACCACGGTGCCGAACAAGGCGTGCCGATAGAGGTCGAAATGCCGCCCCATCTGCTGGCAATAAGCGAAAATCTCGCTGCCATAAGCGTAGCGATCCTTGGGCATGTAGCCCAACTCCTCCAGCAGCGGCAAATAACTGTAGGATTCGACATCGCATTGCACGCCCGGATAGCGATTCCAGTACCAAACGCCACCGAAATCACCGCTCCTGTCGATGATGCGGATACTATTGACGCCGACCGACTTCAGCCTGCCCGCAGCGATCAGCCCAGCAAATCCGCCACCCAGCACCACCACATCCGTCTCGTCCGCTAGCGACTCGCGCTGCGGAATCGGCTCATACGGTTCGAACTCGAGAAACTCTTCAAGTTCACCTGTGACTTCCAAGTATTGCGCAAAACCTTCGGGGCGGCGGCGTCTATCCGCTTGCTGCCGGTATTTCTCGCGCAATGCCAGCAAATCGATGTCTGGGGTGAGCGTGGGTTCGCATTTCATCGCGTTTCAATCCGTGTTTTGTAAAATCGGCCCGCCAAGCAAGACGCTTTGGCCTTTCGGTGTTTTGGCCATCCCGTCTTGATGTCATATTGTCCTATTGGACGACACGATGTCAATATCGTGGAGACGCCATGCTCCAGGATGCTCCGGACAGGCCAGCCGACATTGCACGCGGCTGCGCCGGTGAATCGGGGCAATTGTCACCCTGTCTCGTATTTATTGGTGCAATGCGCGTCGACCGAGATTAGGCCACAGATCTAAATAGCCTTGACTTTGAATATGTTCTTCGTTGTTCCCCGTCATACTGCAATCTTGGTCAATCCTGCAGTGACCGCGTCGGCGCCATCGGTGAGCGGCCGCGCCAGACCCATACAGCCCGGCCGAAACGTGACAGGGGCTAATGCCGGGCTTTTAGAGCCAGCTTTAGGAGCTCGGCTTTCGGACGCTTCGCTTCGCGCGCGGCGCCTCGTCCTGGCCGAGGAAACTATGAAAATCCTCGGCAGTGACCTGCAGCAATGCCCGAGCATATTCCTTGGTGGGGTCGTCCAGATATAAATCGCATGAATAGGTTAGCGCCCGCAGCAACAATATCGCGCGGGCCCGCATGGTTGCCGCGCACTTGCCCTCGGCTGCGTCACGAAATGGTGGATTATTACGCCGAGGCCCGCCAACAGCTCTCCGGTGAGCGTCTCCAGTGCCCGCATATGCGCACTGCTCGTCCGCCGTACCTCGAGGATGATGGATAGTGGCGCGCGCTCCTTCGCCACGAATCGCGTCACCTCTTCAATCCACTTGTGCAGTTGCTTGAGCGACGGCTTGGGCCCGGGTAATGTCGCCATGAAGGCCTTGGCACGGGGAATCCAGTCGGCAATGAGATCGGTCAATATCTCGGACTTATCTTTGTAGTGCAGGTACAATGTCTGGCGCCGCAGACCGGCGGCCAAGGCGATCTCATCCATCGTCGTGGCATCATAATGATGCTCATAAAACAGGTCGCGGGCCGCATTTCTGATCCGGCTGCGGGTCAGATCGCGATGGGCCTCTCTGAGCGGAGTCGCGTTTTTCGTAACCGGTGCGAGCCCCCCACGGCATGTGCCGTTATCTACCGTTTGGCTTCCGCGACGCGCTGGGGCATCCAGAATTCTCTGATGGCGGGGATGACGAGCGGGATGTCGTGGTAAG
>JAKBBM010000036.1 GCA_021808545.1 Pseudomonadota bacterium
GCGGCCGGGGCCGGGGCGTTTGGGCCCAACCGCCCGCCGCTGGAGGGGCTTTCCGCCTTCGAGGCCTCAGGGGCGGTGCGCTATTACGTGAAAAAGCGCGAGGAGCTGCGCGGCAAGCGCGTGGTGATTGCCGGCGGCGGTGATTCGGCGGTGGATTGGGCGCTGGCCCTGCAGGATGTGGCCGCCCATGTGGCCATTGTGCACCGGCGGGCCAAATTCCGCGCTGCCCCCGAAAGTGCCGCCCGGCTCGATCTGCTGGCGGCGCAAGGCAAGGTGGAGCTGGTGATCCCCTATCAGCTGCACGCGCTGCATGGCGATGCGGGGCGGCTTACGGCGGTGGAAGTGGCCGATTTGGAGGGCGGGAAACGGCATTTGCCAGCCGATGTGCTGCTGCCCTTTTTTGGTTTGGCGATGGAGCTGGGGCCGCTGGCCGAATGGGGGCTGGATCTGGCCCAGCACCATGTGGCGGTGACCCCCGCCAGCATGGAAACCTCGCGCCCGGGCGTGTTCGCGGTGGGCGATATCGCAACTTACCCTGGCAAGCTGAAGCTGATTTTACAGGGCTTCGCCGAAGGGGCTGTGGCGGCGCATGCGATTTACGGCATCGTCAACCCCGACCGGGCGCTGCATTTTGAGTATTCCACGACCAAGGGCGTGCCGGGCTGAGCCCGGTACGCGCCGCAGGGTCAGATCGCGACTTCGACGATGGGCAGGGCGGCGCGCGCCTTGGCCAGAGCCAGGCCAAAATTCACGGTCTTGCGGCAGACCAGGGCCAGTACATAATCCTGGTTCTTACGCCCGCGCATGAAGATATGCAGCATGTTGTCGCTATGCACCGTGATTTCTTGGAAGAAATGATGCGAGGTTTCGATTCCGCGCAATTTCTTGATGAAACTCTCAACCGCGATTACGTTTGGACCTTGGAACATTTCGGCCACGGCGGCGGCCAGAAGGTCGACAATATCGGCGGGCAATGAATCGACCAGGCGGCTGCCCAGAACCAGGCCGGAGGCCACGTCAATATACCCAGCGCCGACACATTCCGGCACGGAGGACATGGCCTTGAGAATGGCGGCATTGAGGTCGAGCGCAACACTCATGGGAAAATCCTTGTGATTCGCGGGAAAGCGGAATTGTTCTTAAGTCAGAATTTATAGGTTTTTCATATCATATCCATGCGGGACGGCAACGCGCCACCCGCAACGAGACAGGATTACATACGCCAAGCCAACTCACAAATACGAGAGTAACGTGGAAATATCAGCGTTTTCGGCGTTGGCGGGGGTAGATCAAATCGGGAGAGGACCGTTCTTCATGCGTTCCATGGCAAAGCGCGACGAGACGTTGCGCAATGGCACCGAAGCGATCAACTTTCGGTAGAATGAATCATAGGCCGCGATATCGGACACCACCACATGCAGCAAATAATCCACATCGCCGCTCATGCGCCAGGCGCCGACAATTTCCGGCGTTTTGGCGATGGTCTCGGCAAAGCGGGTGAGCCATTCGGCGGAATGGTCGGCGGTTTCCACCGACACGAAAACAGAGACCGGCAGGCCGAGCTTATCTGGGTCCAGCACCGCGATGCGCCCGCGGATGACCCCCACCTCCTCCATGCGCTTGATCCGCTTCCAGCAGGGGGTTGCGGTCAGCCCCACCTTATCGGCGATATCGTTGAGTGAGAGCGAGGCATCCTGCGCCAGCAGGCGCAAAATCGCGCGGTCGATTTGGTCCAGATCAGTCATACGTGTCTCATGGCGGGGGCGCGTCCTGAACATATTGCGGCGGGGGAAGAATTAGGCTAGGGGTCTAGCCGGGTCACGCCCCCCCACCGGGGCGCTTTTCTTCTGTAAGGGAGAGGTTTCATGGCAGATTTTTCTGTTGCCGCCAAGCCTGCGGCGCGTCCACAGAATCCTAATTTCTCATCTGGTCCTTGCGCCAAGCGCCCTGGCTTCACGCTGGCCGCCCTTGAGGGCGCGCTGCTGGGCCGTTCGCACCGCGCCAAGGAGCCCAAGGCCAAGCTCGCCGAGGTGATCACCCGCTCCAAGGCCATTCTTGGCATGCCGGATGATTGGCGGCTGGGCATTGTGCCGGCCTCCGACACGGGGGCCGTGGAAATGGCGCTGTGGAGCCTGCTGGGCGCCCGCCCAGTGGATGTGCTGGCGTTTGAGAGCTTCTCCGAAGCCTGGGCGACCGATGTGCTCAAGCAGCTCAAACTCGCCGATGCGCGGGTGCTCAAAGCCCCTTATGGCCAGCTGCCGGACCTCTCCCAGATTGATTTTACCCATGATGTCGTGCTGGCCTGGAATGGCACCACCTCGGGCGTGCGCTTTCCCAATGGCGATTTCATTCCCGCCGACCGCGAGGGGCTGGTGATCGCCGATTCCACCTCCGCCGCCTTCGCCATGGATCTGCCTTGGGACAAGTTCGACGTGGTCACCTGGTCCTGGCAGAAAGTGCTGGGCGGCGAGGCCGCGCACGGCATGCTCGCCCTCTCCCCGCGCGCGGTGGAACGGCTGCTGACCTATAAGCCCGCCTGGCCGCTGCCCAAAATCTTCCGCCTGACCTCCGGCGGCAAGCTGACCGAAGGTGTTTTCGTGGGCGAGACGATCAACACGCCCTCCATGCTCTGTGTCGAGGATGCGCTGGACGGGTTACGCTGGGCCGAGAGCGTGGGCGGCCTGAAAGGGCTGATCGCCCGGGCGGAGGCCAATCTGAAAGCCGTGGCCGACTGGGTTGAGGGCAATGAGCGCGTGCGCTTTTTGGCTGAAACACCGCAAACCCGCTCCTGCACCTCCATCTGCCTTGCCATCGACGCCCCCTGGTTCAAGGCGCTGGACGCCGAGGCCCAGGCCAAGGCGGCCAAAGCCGTGGCATCGTTGCTGGAAAAGGAAAATGTGGCGCTGGATGCCGGGGCGTATCGCGATGCGCCGCCAGGCCTGCGCATCTGGGGTGGGGCGACGGTGGAAACCGCCAATATCGCGGCCCTGCTGCCCTGGATCGATTGGGCGATCGACACGGTGGCCCAACAGGTCTGAGCCTTCTTTTTTGTAAAAAGAAGCAAAAAACTTTTGCTCCTTTCCGCTTGGGGCTTTGAACCGGTCAAAGCCTCAGGTCTCATATCATAAAAGTTTTTGCGCCGCTTTTTTTAAAAAGCGGCCTTATCTTCAGGGAAAAATCACATGGTCAAGGTTCTTATCTCCGATAAGCTGTCTCCCGCCGCCATCGCCATCTTCAAGGAACGCGGCATCGAGGCCGACGTGAAAACCGGCCTCACCCCGGCTGAATTGCGCGAGATCATCGGCCAGTATGACGGGCTGGCCATCCGCTCCGCCACCAAGGTGACGAAGGAAGTGCTCGATGTCGCCACCAACCTCAAAGTGGTCGGGCGCGCGGGCATTGGCGTGGATAATGTGGATGTGAAATCCGCCACCTCGCGCGGCGTGGTGGTGATGAACACGCCGCATGGCAATGCCATCACCACGGCCGAGCATGCCATCGCCATGATGTTCGCGCTGGCCCGGCAGCTGCCGGAAGCCTCCGCTTCCACCAAGGCGGGCAAGTGGGAGAAGAACCGCTTTATGGGCGTGGAGCTCACCGCCAAGACGCTGGGTCTGATCGGTTGCGGCAATATCGGCTCCATCGTGGCTGACCGCGCCGTGGGGCTGAAGATGAAGGTGCTGGCCTATGACCCGTTCCTGACCGAGACGCGCGCCGTTGAGCTGGGCGTGGAAAAGGCGGATCTGGACACGGTGCTGGCTAAGGCGGATTTCATCACCCTGCACACGCCGCTGATCGAGGCGACACGCAACATCCTCTCGCGTGAGGCGCTGGCCAAGACCAAGAAGGGGGTGCGCATCGTTAATTGCGCGCGCGGCGGGCTGCTGGATGAGGCGGCGCTGTATGACGCCCTCAAATCAGGCCATGTCGCCGGGGCGGCGCTGGATGTGTTCGAGGTCGAGCCGGCCACCGACTCGCCTTTGTTCGAACTGGAGAATGTGGTGTGCACGCCGCATCTGGGGGCGGCCACGACCGAGGCGCAGGAGAATGTGGCGCTGCAAGTGGCCGAACAGATTTCTGACTTTTTGCTTACCGGCTCGGTGACGAATGCGCTGAATATGCCCAGCGTCTCGGCCGAGGAGGCGCCGCGCCTGCGCCCCTATATGGATTTGTGCCGTTTGCTGGGCAGCTTCGCCGGGCAGCTTACTCGCGCGCAGGAAGGGGTCATCCAGCGCGTGCTGGTGGAGTATGAGGGGACGGCCGCCCCGCTCAACCACCGGCCGCTGAATGCCGCCGCCCTGGCCGGGCTGCTGGAGCCAGTGATGGAAGGGGTGAACATGGTCAATGCCCCGGTGCTGGCGCGCGACCATGGGATTGAGGTGGCGGAAGCCTCCTCCGACCGCACGGGCGATTACCAGGCCCTGGTGCGCGTGACCGTTACCACCGAAAAATCCACCCGCTCGGTCGCCGGTACGCTCATCGGCAATGGCCGCCCGCGTTTGGTCGAGATCAAGGGCATTAAGGTGGAAGCCGAATTCGCGCCGCACATGCTCTATGTCACCAACAAGGACAAGCCTGGCTTTATCGGCCGGTTTGGCATGTTGCTGGCCGATGCGGGGGTGAATATCGCCACCTTCCATCTTGGCCGCGCGGCGGAAGGGGAGGATGCGATCTGCCTTGTCTCCACCGATGGCCAGACGCCGGATTCGGTGCTGGAAACCGTCCGCGCCCTGCCGCTGGTCATGCAGGCGACCAATCTGGTGTTCTAAGCCGCGCCGCCCGTCTTGCCGCGGGTCCGCCGCCTCCTGTACAGGCGGTGGGACTCGGCGCGGCGGAGGAAAGCGGATGCGGGCCTGGCTTGATTATGTTCAGCGTCATGGCGGCAAGGGTACCGTCATGGCGCTGTTTGTTTTTTGCGCCGTGCCGGTTCTGGCGCTCACCGTGCTGCTTACCCCGCCCGGTAAGTCGCCCGATGAACCCGCGCATTTCGCGCGCGCCCTTGGCCTGCTGCATGGGGCCGTGCTGGCCGTGCGCCAGCCGGGCACCGACATCCTGACCGGCAAGACCGAAATGCAGGCCGGGGTAAAAGTGAATATCGGGCTTTATGATATCGGCGCCGGCGTGACGACGCCGATTGGCGGCCGCTCCGTCCTGACGCAGGACAATGCCGCGCGCTTGCGCGGCTTTGCGCCCATTCATCAAAAGCGCTTTGTCAATATTCCCAATACCGCGACCTATTTCCCCACCGCCTATGTTCCCGCCGCCCTGGGTGTTGCGCTGGGCCGTGCCGTGCACACGACACCCTATGGCTGCTTCCTGTTGGCCCGTTTTGGCATGGCGCTCAGCTATCTGGCGCTTGGCTTGTTGGCGCTGTGTTTGGCCGCGTTCGGCGAGGCGGCGCTGCTTGCCATATTGCTGCTGCCGATGAGCCTGTTTCTGGCCGGTACGGTCAATCAGGATGGCCAGCTGATCGCTCTGGCTTGTCTTGCCTGTGCGGCGCTCACGCGTGGCGCGCGCGGGCTGGGGCTGGTGGCCTTCATCGTGTTTTTATGTGCCAAGCCGCCTTATGCCGCCATGCTGGGCGTGTTTCTGTTGCCGCTGTTTGGGCCCGGTTTTTGGCACCGCGTGCGGCAGGTGGCGCTGGCCTTGGTGCCGGTGGTGTTGTGGGTGGCCTATATCGTGCGCTTCGTTGTAGTGCCCTTTAGTAAGGCACCGTATCATCCAGGCCCGCTTTATACCGGCCCTGTCCAGCTCATGAGCCATACGAACAGTGCCACGAATTTACATATATTGCTGGCGGCACCCTCGCGGTTCTTCACGCTGCCGGCGCGGGAGCTGCTGCATGCGGGCGGATGGCGCCTGCATGAGATGGTCGGCGTGCTCGGCACGCTGCAGATTGTGTTTTCGTCCAGTTTCTACAATGCCTGGTTCGTTGCGCTGGCGCTTACCCTGGTGGGGCTGTTATTCACCGCGCGCCCGGCCGCCACGCCGCCCAAAGCGGCGGCGGTGAATGTCGCGATTGTTCTGGGGCTGATCGTTCTGACCTGCTGGCTCATCCTGATCATGTTCTATCTGGATTGGACCAATGTGGGAGAGGCGTATATTGCTGGCATGCAAGGGCGCTATTGGCTGCCGCTGCTGCCGTTCCTGCTGTTCGCCGTGCCTGGCCTTGGCCCGCGTTTGGCTCTGCCGCCAGCCCTGCTGGCATTGCCTGTCGTGCTGATGGGCATTTACGATATCGGCTATATCCCGCTGAAACTCGTATGGTATTTCTATTTGCATTAGGCGGATGACATGAACGAGCCGCGTATCGCCGTCCTGATCCCTTGTTTCAACGAGGAGGCCGCCATTGCCAAGGTGGTGGCCGATTTTCGCGCCGCGCTGCCGGGTGCTTGCATTTACGTGTACGATAATAATTCGGCCGACGGTACGGCGGCGGCCGCACGCGCCGCCGGTGCCGTGGTGCGCAGCGAGGGGCTGCAGGGCAAGGGGCATGTGATACGGCGCATGTTCGCCGATATCGAGGCTGATGCCTATGTGCTGGTGGACGGCGACGATACCTACGATGCCGCCGCCGCCGCCGCCATGGTGCGGCGGCTTTTGGCAGAACAGCTCGACATGGTGAACGGCCGGCGTGTGGCGGCGGATGCGGGGCTTGCCTGGCGGCGCGGGCACCGGTTTGGCAACCGTCTGCTGTCTGGCCTTGTGCGGCGCATTTTCGGCAACCGTGTCCAGGACATGCTCTCTGGCTACCGCGTTTTCTCGCGCCGGTTCGTGAAAACATTTCCGGCCCTTGCCTCGGGCTTCGAGACGGAGACGGAATTCACCATCCATGCGCTGGAGATGATGATGCCGCTGGCCGAGATGGATGTGGCCTACCGGGAGCGGCCTTTGGGTTCAGCCTCCAAACTGCGCACATATTCCGATGGTTTGCGGATCCTGCGGACCATTCTGGTGCTGGTGAAGGAGGAACGGCCCTTATCTTTCTTTTCGCTCGCCGGACTGTTGCTGTTGCTGGCGGGCATCGTGCTCGGCGTGCCGATTTTATTGACTTATCTGCATACGGGGCTGGTGCCGCGCCTGCCCACCGCCGTTCTGGCCACGGGGGTTGAGATGCTGGCTTTCCTCTCCTTCACCTGCGGGCTGATTCTCGATTCGGTCGCGCGCGGCCGGCGCGAGACAAAACGGCTCGCCTACCTGGCCATTCCGCGCGTTGGTCTGGATGGTGAAGATAACGAGGCGTTAGCAGCTTCCCTAAGAAGAACTATATAAAGTTTTTAAAAATTGATTGTTATGAGCGCGCTGTGGACGCTTGTTGCCGCAGCGCGCGCCGCAGGGAGCCGCCCGCTTCATCGAGTGCTGTCTGGGCCGCGCGCGCATCCAGCCCGCCCAACAGGGCCAGGGCCGCGGTTTTGACATGCATGTTGCAGGATTGGAGCATTTGGCGGGCCTTGGTCTCATCCGCCCCGGTGATGGCGCGCAGCATGGCCACCGCGCGGCGCCTGAGCTTGGCGTTGCTGGCGCGCATATCCACCATATAGGGGCCATGCGTTTTGCCCAGCCTTATCATCACCGTGCTGGAGAGGCTGTTGAGCGCGATTTTCTGGGCGGTTCCGGCCGACAGGCGGGTGGACCCGGCGATGATCTCGGGGCCGGATGCGATGACCACGGCAATATCGGCTTCATCCGCCAGGGCGGTGCCGGGATTATTCAGGATCGCCCCGGTCAGCCCGCCCAGGGTGCGGGCTTGACGCACCGCCGCCAGGGTAAAGGGGGTGGTGCCCGAGGCGGCAATGCCCACCAGCGCATCGCCGGGGCCAAAATCATGCGCGGCCAGGGCGCTTTGGGCCGCGGCCTCGTCATCCTCGGCACCTTCCACGGCGGTAAGAAACGCGCCCTCGCCACCTGCCAGAAGCGGGATGATCAGCCCCGGCGGCACGCCAAACGTTGGCCCGCATTCCACCGCATCCAGCAGGCCAAGCCGCCCCGCCGTGCCAGCACCCGCGTAAAATAGCCGCCCGCCGGCGCGCAGCCGTGCCGCCACCGCCTCGGCCAGCTGGGCCAGCGGTTCGGCCGCCTGGGTCAGCGCGCGCAGGGCGGCGGCGTCTTGCGCCAGAAACAGGCGGATAATATCGGCCGCCGGGCGTTCATCGAGATCGGCGAGATCGGCCCGCGCCGTTTCCGTGCCGCGCGGTGCCACAGGCGGGGCATTGGCGGTCGCGGTTTGCCCGCTGGTCCATACGCGCAAAGGGGCTAGCGTATCGCTCCACCAGACCAGATCGGCCCGTGCGCCCGGCGCGATCACGCCGCGATCGGCAAGCCCCATGGCCGCTGCCGGGCGGGATGTGGCGGCGGCGAGCGCGATCTCGGGCGCCACCCCGGCATTAATCAGCCGGCGCACGCCCTCATCCAGCGTTATGGCGGCCCCGGCGATGGTGCCATCGGTCCGCACCCCCACCCCTTGCGGGCCCAATTGCGCGGGTGCCCCGCCAAAATCCAGGCTGGCGCCAGGGGCAAGTCCCGCAAGCGGAATGGAATCGCTCACCGCCACGGCGCGTGGGCAGGCGGCAAAGGCCAGCGCCAATATCTCGGGGGCGACATGCACGCCATCAACGATCAGGCAGGGGAAGAGGCGTTCATCGGTCAACGCCACCCCGGGCGCGCCCGGCGCGCGCTGGCCCAGCGGCGATTGCGCGTTGAACACATGGGTCACAAGCCCCGCCCCCGCAGCGGCGGCAGCACGCATGGTGGCGGCATCGGCCGCCGTATGGCCAAGTGAAACCCGCACGCCCGCCGCGTGCAGCCGGGCTATGGCGGCGCGCGCATGCGGCAATTCCGGCGCCAGGGTCAGCAGCCGCAGCACGGCGCGCATATCCGCATCCAGCAATTCATCCAGCGTTGCGTCATCGGGCAGGCGCAACCAGTCCGCCCGGTGCGCGCCGCGCTTATCCGGCGCCAGAAACGGCCCTTCCAGATGCAGCCCCAAAATTGCCCCATGCCGGTTTTGGGCCGCGCGCACGCGTGCCGCCGCCGCGCGCAAGGCGGGCAGCGGGGCGGTGATGATGGTGGGCAGCACCGACGTAACACCGCGCTGGGCGAGCCCGGCGATGTAATGGTCCCATTCCGCCGGGCTGGCGGTGGCGCAATCCACCCCGAAAGCGCCGTTATTGTGCAAATCGATCAGCCCTGGCCCCAAAAACCCGTGCGGCAATGTCAGATCGGCGTGCATCTGGCCGGGCATGATCTGGACGATCCGCCCCTGGTCCAGCACCACGGTGCCAGGGCCGGTGAAGCGATCGCCCAGGAACAAACGCGGCGCGGCAATGATCATGATCCAGCGGTATCGGCCATGGGGGAGCGGGCCGCAAGAGGGCCGCGGGCCTTACCCCTTACACCTTGCGCAGATAACATGCCTTCAGCATGAAATTGCCGGCATCCGTTTTGCAGTCCACCTCGTGGTCGCCGCCGCTCAGGCGGATCTTGCGGATCTTGGTGCCGACCTTCAGCGTGGTGGAGGAGCCCTTGACCTTCAGATCCTTGATCAGCACCACGGAATCGCCATTGGCGAGGATGGTGCCATTGGCGTCGCGCACGGCGTCGTCCGCATGGGCTGGCTTGTCCTCGGCGGGCCATTCATGGCCGCAAACGCCGCAAACATAATGCGTGCCCTCAAGGCGCGTGTCGTCCAGGGTGCATTGCGGGCAAGCGGGGGATGGTATGTTCATGTCACGGCCCATAGCGCGTGGCGGCAGGCGGGCACAACCGGCCCCTGGTAAAGCCGCATATGCTGCTTATGTCAGCCCTTATCCAAAACGGGTTGAGGACATCACCATGAAACATTTGGATAGAATTTACTGGCAACCTTATCTTGACCATCTATCCCGGTGGCTGCCGGGCACGGAAGCCGAAATCCGGGTGGCCGCGCTTAATCTGGGCGATCAGGTCGAGGCGGAATGGCTGGCGCTCAGGGGCATCACCTACGACCATAAGGATAATATCCTGATCATTTCCCTGGCGGGGCTGGAGCATATCATCCATCATCCGCAGTCTATTTATATTGATCTTCAGGATGGTCGGCTCGCCAATCTCGAAATTCTCGACAAGGATGGCGTGAAATGCGTGGTCCGGCTGCGCCAGCCACTGGCGCTGCCAGCGCCCGAGGCAGTGGTCGACCCGGTTGACGAAGCGGGCGAGGAGACATTTCCGGCGAGCGATCCGCCACCCTGGGCCGGTGCGGCGGGGCGATAATTCCTTAAGGCCGATCTAGCTTACCCATGCCAGGCTGGTTACAATCCTGGCATGGTTGATCTTGCGCCTTGCGATTGCGGTTCGGGCTTGCGGCGGTTGCGTTGCTGCGCCCTTGATTTTGCCACCCTCTCCCCGCTGGAGGCCACCAACGTGCTGGCCCCCATGCTGGCCGAAGCGGAGGCGGTGTTGGCCGCGGGCGATGTGGCCGGAGCTGAAAACCGCGCGCGGCATTTGCTCGAGCTTGCCCCCGGGCGCGAGGATGCGTTGCTTTTTCTCTACCGTACCTCCCGCCAGGAGGGGCGGATGAAGGCGGCCGAGGCGCTGATCCGCCGCGTGGTGGCGCTCAACCCCAATAATTTCTGGGCCACGAACGAGCTGACACTGATGTTGCTGGATAAGGGGCAACTGGCCGAGGCCGAGCTGCATGCGCGCAACGCCGTGCGCATCGCGCCGCAAAACGCGCAGGCGCATAATCTTATGGGGTTGGTGCTGACCGAGGCCAATCGCCCGCTGATCGGTGAATATCATTACCGCCGGGTGCTGGAGCTGGCCCAGAGGGATGAGCCGATCACGCTGGCCAATCTGGCCTGGAACCTTAAGAATCAGGGCCGGATTGAGGAGGCGCGCGCACTTTATCAGAAGTCGATGGCGCTCAAGCCCGGTGTGCTGCAAACCGTGCTGGGCTATGCCAGGATGGAGGAGGCGGACCGCAAGTTCGAGCGCGCGCTGGAATTGCTGGATGAGGCCGAACGCCTGTTGCCGGATAATCCTTCTGTACAACTGACCCGCGCCACCGTGCTGTCGCGGTTGAAGCGCACGGCGGAAGCCTTGGCGATTTTGCACGAGCCAGAGGAAGGCGGTATCCGCCTTGGGCCGGGGGAAATGTCGGAAAAAGGCCGGCTGCTTGACAGTATGGGCCGGTATGACGAGGCGTTTTTCTGTTTCGAGCAGGGCAAGGCCCGCGCACTGGAGCTGGGCGCGCGCGATTACATGGCCGAGGCCGCGGCCGAGCACGCCGCGCGTCTGAAGACGTTTTTTACCGAACGAAGGCTGACCACCTTGCCGCGTGCCGCGGTGCGGGCCGACATGCCGCAGCCGGTATTTATTGTTGGGTTCCCGCGCTCGGGCACCACGCTGCTGGAACAGACGCTAAGCGTGCATCCGCGCATTTCCGCGGGCGACGAGCTGCCCTACATCAATGACACCACCCAGATCATGCCGCGCCAGCTTGGCAGCCCGCTCATCTATCCCGAAGCGCTGGCCGAGCTTTGGATGGGTGATCAGCGCGATGGGCTGGCGGAGCTGCGCGATTATTACCTCAACCGCGCGGCCAAGAGCGGCGTTTTCCGCCCCGGCGCCGATTTCTTCACCGATAAGATGCCGCTGAACGAGATGCATCTGGGCCTGATCACGCTGTTATTTCCACAATCGCCCATCATCCACCTCATCCGCCATCCGCTGGATGTGCTGCTGTCGGTATTCTCCAACCATCTGACCCATGGGTTTTTCTGCGCCGCACGGCTGGAGACGATCGCCCAGCATTATAATCTGGTCGCCGATCTCATCGCGCATTACGAAACCAATGTGCGCGACATGCGCTATTTGCCGCTGCGCTATGAGGATATGGTCGCCAACCAGGAGGCCGAGGTGCGCCGGGCGCTCGATTTCATCGGGGTCGCGTTTGACCCGGCCTGTCTCTCCTTCGAGAAGAACACGCGTTATGCCCGCACCGCCTCTTACGCGCAGGTGACCGAGAAGCTGTATGACCGCTCACGTTACCGCTACCGGCCTTATCTGCGGCATTTGGAACCAGTGCTGGAGACGCTGCGCCCCGTGATCGAACGGTTGGGTTACGCCATCGAGCCGTAAGATACGCCCAAGCGCCCGCGCTTACCCCTGCACGGTAAAGCCGGCCCCCTCGATGGCGGCGGCCAGTTCCTGGGCCGGGTGCCCGCTACCAATGGCGACCTGCTTGGCCGTGAGATCGGCGCTGACCGTGGCGGCGGCATCCAGCCTGTGCACCGCCTCGGTGATGGCGCGCACGCAAGCCTGGCAATCCATGTCCGGGACGGTGAAATTTTGTGTCGTGGTCATGGTCTAAAACTCCGCTGAATTCATATGCAGCTCTGATAAAGTATCCCATCATGGGAAGGTCAAGCGCTTGACCTTCCCATGATGGGAACCCCACATCATGCCGCATGGACCAAATATCTTCCCCTCATCCGGTTGAGCTTTCCATCGAGGGCATGACCTGTGCGAGCTGTGTCTCCCGCGTTGAGAAAGTGCTGCGCCGCGTGCCGGGCGTGCGGGATGTCTCCGTCAACCTGGCGACGGAGATGGCGCATGTCACCGCCGGGCCCGAGGTGGCGCTGGATCGCTTGGTGACGGCGGTGGAACATGCCGGCTACCACGCAACACCCGCCGCCCGGGCCAAACCGCATGATGACAGGCGCGAATTATGGGAGCTGGTGGCGGCTTTTATTCTGGCCGTGCCGGTGGTGCTGGCCATGGTGCTGCCAGTGCCGGCTGGGGCTCAGCTTGCCTGCGCGAGCCTTGTGCAATTCTGGCTGGGCGCGCGCTTCTACCGCGCCGGTTTCGCCGCCCTACGCGCGGGCACGGGCAATATGGACTTGCTGGTAGCACTCGGCACCTCTGCTGCCTGGGGTCTCTCGGTCTGGGATTTTTACGCGGGCGGGCCGCTTTATTTCGAATCCGGTGTGGCGATCATCACGCTGGTGCGGCTGGGTAAATATCTGGAAGGACGGGCCAAGCGCGATGCCGCCCGCGCCGTGGCCGCCCTGCATGGTCTGCGGCCCGAACGCGCGCGCCGTGCCGATGGCACCGAGGTGCCGCTGGCCGAGCTGGCGCCGGGCGATGAGATTGAGCTGCGCCCGGGCGAGCGCGTGCCGGTGGATGGCGAGATTTTGCGCGGCGAGGGCGGGCTGGATGAAAGCCCGGTCACGGGTGAGGCCCTGCCGGTTACGCGCGGACCGGGCGATACGCTGCTGGCCGGCACGTTGAATCTGAACGCGGTGCTGCGGCTGCGGGTGAGTGCCGCGGCGGGGGAGAGTTTTCTCGACCGCATGGCCCGGCTGATCGAGGCGGCCCAAGCCAGCAAGCCGCGCGTGCAGCGCCTGGCGGATCGGGTGGCGGCCTGGTTCGTGCCGGTGGTGGTGGGCATTGCGCTTATCACGCTGCTGGCCTGGCTGTGGCACGGGGCGGCTTATCCGCGTGCCATCATCAATGCCGTTTCGGTTCTGGTGATTGCCTGTCCGTGCGCGTTGGGGCTGGCGACCCCGGCGGCAATTCTGGCCGGCACTGGGGCGGGGGCCAAGCGCGGCATTTTGTTTCGCAGCGCCGATGCGCTGGAGGCCGCCGCCCATGTGGACACGCTGGTGTTCGACAAAACCGGCACCCTGACCACCGGCACGCCGCGCCTGGCAAAGGTCGAAATTCTGGGCAAAATGCCAGAAAATGAGGTGCGCGCCCTGGCTGCCGCCCTCGCCGCGAATGATACGCACCCGCTCAGCGCCGCCCTGCGCCGCGATGATGTGGCGGCGGCCGAGGATTTCACATCGCTGCCCGGGCGCGGTGTGGCCGGTACGGTGAAGGGCCAGCGTTATGTGCTGGGCTCGGCCGACCTGGTGCCGGGCGCGCGCGTGCCCGAGGATGGCGCCACCTGGTCCTGGCTGGCCAAGGAAAATGGCCCGCTTCTGGCCGGTTTTGCCTTTACCGACACCACACGCCCGGATGCGGCAAAGGCGGTGGCCCGGCTGCGCCAGATGGGCGTGCGCCCGGTGCTGCTGACCGGCGACCGCCGCGCCGCCGCCCTGCCCTTGGCGCAAGAGGTGGGCATTAGTGAGATCATCGCCGGGGCCGACCCGGCTACGAAGCTGGCGACGATCCGCGAATTGCGGGCCTCTGGCCAGCGCGTGGCAATGCTGGGCGATGGCATTAACGATGCCGCCGCCCTGGCCGCGGCCGATGCCGGCATGGCCATGGGCAGTGGGGCCGATGTTGCCATCGAGGCGGCGGATATCTCGCTCTTGCGCCCCGCGCCCGAACTTGCCGCCACGGCCCTGGCGCTGGCCCGCCAATGCTGGACGGTGCTGCTGCAGGGGCTGTTCTGGGCGCTTATTTATAACGTGCTCGGCATTCCCGCCGCCGCGTTCGGCCTGCTTTCGCCCACCTTGGCGGGGGCGGCCATGGCGGCCTCGTCCGTCTGCGTGCTTGGCAACGCGTTGCGTTTGCGGCACTGGAAGGAGCCATGAGCCTCGTTACCATCACCCAGGCCGCGCAGGTTAGCGGTGTGTCGGCCAAGATGATCCGCTATTATGAAAGTATTGGGCTGATCGCGGCCCCCGCACGCGGTGAGAACCGCTACCGCCATTACGATGAGACCGCCCTGCATGAGCTGGCTTTTATCCGCCGGGCGCGCGATCTGGGGTTTGGGTTCGAGGATATCCGCCAGCTTCTTGGCTTGTGGCGAGACAGGCAGCGCAGCTCGGCCGAGGTTAAGGCGATCGCGCTGCGCCATGTGGCCGCGCTGGAGCAAAAAGCCGCGGCCCTGACCGCGATGAGCCAAACATTGAAACATCTGGCCGAACGCTGCCATGGCGATGAGCGGCCCGATTGCCCGATACTGGAGGCACTGGATCAGCCCGGCCCGCCGGCCCATGCGTGGTAATCCTTGACTTTCAGGGCAGGCTTGTCGATACGGAGCGCATTGAAGCTGGCGCGGCGCGCGCTAGGCGCGTTTTCGCGCGCCGTACCTCAACACGAACGGGTCGAATTTTTGTCAGAACATCCCGAGACTGAAACCGAGGCCGGACAGGCCGGCACGGACCAAACGGCAGAGCATAAGGCGGAGCAGACACAAGACGCAGTGCAAGATGCCGATGCGCCCACCACTGTGCCCAGCCCAGCACTGGCCGAGGATGAGCACCCCGAGGAAGATGGCTTCGCCCGGCTTGGTCTGTCCGATCCGATTCTGAAGGCGCTGCACGAGAAGGGTTATCTGCGCCCCACCCCCATTCAGGCACAGGCCATCCCCGTGGTGCTGATGGGCCAGGACGTGCTGGGCTGCGCCCAGACCGGCACCGGCAAGACCGCGGGCTTCACGTTGCCGATGCTCGATATTCTCTCGGGTTCACGCGCCCGCGCCCGCATGCCGCGCTCGCTCATCCTTGAGCCCACGCGCGAGCTGGCGCTGCAAGTCGCGGAAAATTTCGTCCAGTACGGCAAGCATCTCAAGCTCAACCACGCCCTGCTGATTGGCGGCGAGAGCATGACCGAGCAGAAGGAGGCGCTGACCAAGGGTGTTGATGTGCTGATCGCCACACCCGGGCGGCTGATCGATTTGTTCGAGCGTGGCGGTCTGCTGCTCACCGATGTACGCGTGCTGGTGATCGACGAGGCCGACCGCATGCTCGATATGGGCTTCATTCCGGATATCGAGCGGATCGTCTCGCTGCTGCCGCGCAAGCGCCAGACCTTGTTTTTCTCGGCCACCATGGCGCCGGAAATCCGCCGCCTGGCCGATGCCTTCCTCAACAGCCCGCGGGAGATCACCGTCTCCAAGCCGGCGACGGTGGCCACCACCATTACCTCCGGCCTCGTGCTGGTGAACACGCATGACAAGCGCGAGGCGCTACGCCGGCTCATCCGTTCCGAGGACGTGCAGAACGCGCTGATCTTCTGCAACCGCAAGCGCGATGTCGATATTTTGCTGAAATCTCTGCTCAAGCATGGGTTTTCCGCCGGCGCGCTGCATGGCGATCTAGCGCAGAGCGTGCGTTTTGCCACATTGGAGAAATTCAAGGCCGGTGCGTTGCAATTGCTCGTCTGCTCCGATGTCGCGGCGCGCGGTATCGATATTGGCGGGCTCTCCCACGTGTTCAATTTCGACGTGCCGCACCATGCCGAGGATTACGTGCATCGCATTGGCCGCACCGGCCGCGCCGGGCGCGAGGGGCGTGCCTATACCATTGCCACGCCAGATGACCGGTTGGCGGTGGAAGCGGTGGAAAATCTGATCGCCGCCCCTATTCCGCGCATCGAGATTCCAGGGCTGGATGTGGTGGAATGGGCCGAGGATGACGGCCGCAAGCGCGGCCGTGGCGGGCGCGTGGCCAAGGGCAAGGGCGCCAAACCGGCCAAGCCAGCCCGTGCGGATGAACCGCCCCGCCCGCGCGAGAAAAAACGCGAGAAGGACCGCGAGGCCGACCGCCCCCAGCGTGAGCCGCGGGCTGAGCGCGGTGAACGTGGGGAGCGTGGCGATCAGGGAGGCGCGCCGGTGCGCGGTTTTGGCGCCGATATCCCCGCTTTCATGCTGATCTCCCGCCGAGGTGCGCGGCCCTTGCCGCCGGTGGAGGACGAGGCCGAGGAAAACGCCGCGCCTGATGACGGCACGGATACCGTTTCCTAAACGCGTGACCCATTGCCCGCATTTTGGCCAGTGCGGCGGTTGTGCCTTCGATAACCGCCACGCGCTGGATAAACGCGCTGTTCTGCAAGCTGCCCTGGCGCGCGCCGGCTTTGCCCAAGCCGCCATAGCCCCGCTGCGCGAGGTGCCGGCTGGCACACGCCGGCGCGTGGATCTTGCGGTGCAACGCCAAGGGGCGGAAATTCTCCTGGGCCTGCACCGCGCGCGCAGCACGGATGTGGTGGACATGCAGGCTTGCGCCCTGTTGCGCCCGGAATTTTTGCCGCTTCTGCCGCCCTTGCGCGCCCTTGCGCGCAGTCTGCAGGCGCTGCGGCGGGCGGGCAGCATCGTCATCAACTGGTTGGAGACCGGGCCGGATATTCTGCTCCGTCTCGACGCGCCCTTTACCCAGCCCGACCGCAGGCGGTTGGTTGATTTCGCCAATGCGCATAACGTGCCGCGCATTTCCATCGCCACCGGGCGTGATCTGCCGGAACCGGCGGTGATCTTAAAAACCCCGATCCTGCATTTTGGCGGTGTCGCGGTTAGTCCGCCGCCGGGCGGGTTTTTGCAGGCCAGTGCCGAGGGCGAGGCGGAGATCGTGCAAGCCGTGCTGGCGGGGCTGCCCAAGCTTGCCGGAAAATCGCGAATCGTGGAGCTGTTTTCAGGCTCTGGCACGCTCACTTTTCCGCTCGCGCGGCACGCACGGGTGGAAGCGTATGAGGGCGATGAGGCGGCCTGTGACGCGGCCGAGGCGGCTTTGCGTTTTGCCGCGCTGGCCGGGCGCGTGCGCGTGACCCGGCGCGATTTGCACCGCCGCCCGGTGCAGCCAGCCGACATGGCGCGCGCGGCGGCGGTGGTGCTGGACCCGCCTTTCGCCGGGGCGGCGGCACAGATGCGCTTTATTGTCGCCAGTGGCGTGAAGCGGGTTATTTATGTCAGCTGCAGCCCAGACGCGCTGGCGGTGGATGCCGGTACGCTGGGCCATGCCGGTTACCATCTTCTGGCCGCCACGCCGATCGACCAGTTCCCCTATTCGGAGAATGTCGAGAGCGTGGTGGTGCTGGAGAAAACCTGAGTGAGACTCAGGATTTTACGCGCGGCCGCCCCACCAGCCCCGCGCTAACCTTGTTTATTTAGCGCGCGGCCGCCCCACCAGCCCCGCGCGCTAACCCTGCTTCCAGGGCAGGCCATCGGCCTTCCAGCCGGCCACGTGGCCGCGATGGCCGCGCGGATCGGGCGGGCCTTCGAACCCGTCGCGCACATTATAAACATGCTTATACCCGGCGGCCTTGGCCAGTTGCGCCGCCGCCATGCTGCGCCCGCCCGAACGGCAGATAAAGTATACATGGTCGCCCGGCTGCACATGCGCGGCTTGCAGCGCCTCCATGAAGTTCGGGTTCTGCTGCATGGTTGGGTAGGTCTGCCATTGGATCAGCACCGGCTGCTTGCCGGTCTGGGTGAGGTCGGGCAGGCCGACGAACTGCCATTCGGCGTTTGTCCGCACATCGCACAACACTGCCGCCGGATTGCTCATCAGCGCTTCCCAGACCTGTCGCGGCGCGACATCTTCGATCATAATATCCTCCAGCAGTAGAATGTTTTTGGCAGCATAGCGAGGACGGTAAAAGATGGAAACAGTGGCGGACGGGCTGATCGGGGCAATCGGCAACACCCCCCTCATCAGGCTCAAACGGGCTTCAGCCGCCACGGGATGCGAGATTTTGGGCAAGGCGGAATTTTGCTCGCCCGGCGGCTCGGTCAAGGACCGGGCAGCACTCGCCATTATCCGCGATGCCGAGGCCAGGGGCCAGCTTCAGCCCGGCGGCACCATCGTCGAAGGCACGGCGGGCAATACCGGCATTGGCCTCACCCTGGTCGCCAATGCGCTGGGGTATAAATGCGTCATCGTCATGCCAGAGACGCAATCGCGCGAGAAAATCGATTTTTTGCGTATGATCGGGGCGGATTTGCGCCTGGTGCCGGCCAAGCCATTCCGGGATCCGGGCAATTATGTGCATGTCTCGCGCCGCTTGGCCGAGGAGATGGCCGCACTTTGGGCCAACCAGTTCGATAATCTCGCCAATCGCGAGGGGCACAGAGCCACCACTGGGCCTGAAATCTGGGCGCAGACCGGGGGAGCGGTGGATGCCTTCACCTGCGCCTGCGGCACGGGCGGCACGCTGGCCGGGGTGGCGCTGGCGCTGAAAGCCCGCAAGCCGGATGTGCGCATTGTGCTGGCGGACCCCGAAGGCTCGGGGCTTTATGGCTGGGTCAAGAATAACGATCTGAGCATTTCCGGTTCCTCGATCACCGAGGGGATTGGCCAGTCCCGCGTGCCGGGCAATTTGGAGGGCGCGCCGGTGGATGATGCCGTGCGCATCCCCGACCCCGAGGCGCTGGCGCAGATTTTCGATCTGCTGATCCATGAGGGGCTGTCCATCGGCGGCTCGGCGGGGGTGAATGTGGCGGCCGCCATCCGCCTCGCGCGGCAGATGGGGCCAGGGCATACCATTGTCACCATGCTGTGCGATTCCGGGGCGCGCTATCAGAGCAAGCTGTTCAATCCGGAGTTTCTGCGGTCAAAAAACCTGCCGGTGCCGTCATGGATGTAAGCGCCCCGGCGACATTGGACGCGGCCGAGCTGCTGGCCGCTTATGCGGCGCGCAAGCTGACCCCGCTGGAAGCCCTGCAGGCGGTGACCGAGCGGATCGCGCGGCGCAATCCCGAGATCAACGCCTTCGCGGTGATGAACCCCGAGGCGCTGGCCGCGGCGCGCGCGAGCACGGAACGCTGGGTCAAGGGCACGCCCCAAGGTGCCCTGGATGGGGTGCCGGTGACGGTGAAGGATCTGGTGGATGTGGCCGGCCTGCCCACCCGGCGCGGCAGCAAGACAACCGATGCCACCCCAGCCACGCAAGATGCGCCCTTGGTGCGCGCCCTGCGCCGGGCGGGGGCGGTGATTACGGGCAAGACCACCACCACCGAATATGGCTGGAAATCCCCGGGCGATAACCCGCTCAACGGCATGACCCGCAATCCGTGGAACGTCGCGCATACGCCGGGCGGCTCGTCCTCGGGGGCGGCGGCGGCGGCGGCGGCGTTTTTCGGCCCGCTGCATGTGGGCACGGATGCGGGCGGCAGCATCCGCATTCCCGCCGCCTGGTCGGGCGTGGTGGGGCTGAAGCCGAGCTTTGGGCGCGTGCCGCAATGGCCGCTGGGGGCGTTCGGGCATGTCGCCGTGGCGGGGCCGATTGCCCGTTCCGTGCGCGATGCGGCGCTGATGCTCTCGGCCATGGCCGGGTTCGATGCGGCCGATCCGTTCAGCCTGCCCGACCCGCCGCGCGATTTTACCGCCGGGCTTGCGGATGGTGTGGCGGGTCTGCGCATTGGCATACTCCGCCATCCGGGTTTTGCCGCCCCGGTGGATGCGGATGGGTTGGCGGCAGTGGAGGAAGCGCGCGCGCTCTTGGCGCAGCAAGGTGCCGTGCTGACCGAGCTGACGCCGGACCTGCCGGATATTTCAGACGTATTCAGCCAGATCTGGGGGGTGGCGCTGGCCCGCGCGGTGGATGCCATTCCCCAAGAGCGCCATGTTTTGCTTGAGCCTGGCTTGCGGGATGTGGCGGCGCGCTTCCGTACCACGCCGGGGCTGGCGGTCATGCGCGCCGAGGCGCTGCGCGTGCAGGCCGCGCATGAAATGGCGGCGCTGGAGGTGGATGCCATGCTCTGTCCCTGCGTGCCGCATGCCGCGCCGCTGGCCGATGCCCCGCTGACCGATCCGGTGGCCGCCCTTTGGCAAGATTGGGCGCCGTGGACATTTTTGTTCAACCTCACCCGCCAGCCGGCGCTTTCCCTGCCCATGGGGGTGAATGCGCACGGGTTGCCGGTTGCGGTGCAGATCGCCGCCCCGCTTTACCGGGACGATCTGTTGCTGCGCGTGGCCCGCGCGGTGGAACGCGGGCTGGGATAAGGCTAGCCGGGTTACGTGCCGGCCTCGGGTTCGCGCGCGACGCGCACCCGTTCCACCCGGCGGCCATCCATCTTAAGGACTTCGAATTTCCAACCGCCAAAGATAATCGCATCGCCCCGGCGGGCCGGGCGCAGCAGCAAGGCCAGAATCAGCCCGCCCAGCGTATGGTAGCTGCCTTCATTCGGCAGGGCCGGCAAATGCAGCCTGGCCTTGGTCTCATCCACCGGGGTCAGCCCATCCAGCTCATACACGGAATCGGGCTGTTCCTCGGTATGGGCGGGCGGGCCGGCGGCCTCGGCATCGCCCACGATCGCCTCCAGCACATCCGCCGCCGTGACCATGCCTTCGAAGCTGCCATATTCATCCAGCACCAGCGCGATGCCCAGAATATCCGCCTTCAGCCGTTCCAGCGCCTCCAGCGCGGAGACCGAATCCGGGATCGCCATGGGCTGGCGCAAGGCAGCGGCAAGGGAGAAATCCTTGCCATCGAGCAATCCATCGAGAATGTCCTTGGCCTGCACCACGCCGGCCACATTATCGATGGCGCCGTCGCACACCACGAAGCGCGCATGTGGGGCGGCGCGTAATTTGGCGATGATCGTGGCCGTGGGGGCGGTGCGGTCGATCCAGACGATCTCGGTGCGCGGCGTCATGATCGCGCGCACAGGCTTGTCGGCCAGGCGCAGCACGCGTTCGATCATGTCGCGCTCCTCGGTCTCTAGCACGCCGGTTTCAGCGCCTTCCACCAGCATGGCCTTGAGCTCTTCCTCGCTCATCGCGCGCCGGTCCTCGCGGGCGGGGCCAAACAGGCGCAGCACCAGGGATGTTGCCTGCCCCAGCAGCCACACCACCGGCGCGGTCGCGCGCGCCACCAGGGAGAGGGGCTGCGCGATGAGGGTGGCCACACGCTCAGGATGCCGCAGGGCGAGCTGCTTGGGCACCAGCTCGCCAAACACCAGGGTGAGAAAGGTGATGACAAGCACAGTGAAGACCAATGCGACTGGCGCGGCATATGGGCCGATATAAGGCAGGTGCGATAGCGGGATCGCCACCCGGTGGCCCAGCTCATCACCCCCAAGCACGCCGGTGAGGATGCCGATGAGGGTGATGCCGACCTGCGAGGCGGGCAGGAAGCTTTGCGGATCGTCCGCCAATTGGCGCGCGCGGGCCGCCCCGTTGATCCCTTGACGCTCCATTAATGTGAGCATGGCGCGCCGGGCCGAGACCAGGGCGAGCTCGGAGAGCGAGAACGCGCCGTTCAAGACGATCAGCAAAGCGAGGATGACGAGTTGCAGAATAAAGGGCATGGCCGCCATCCTACCTAAAAACCGGAGGCGGCGCAGGGCTTCTTATCGTGCGCGTGACAAAAACATACAAAAATTTCACTTGCCATATTCGCGACATAATCGCGCCAAGCCCGCGCCGCACTGAATCGGCATGAAAGGGGGCCAGCAGACCATGCTCCGGAACCATTTGGACAAATGCCATGACATATCAGTCGCAGATCCAACGCCAGGAGGCGCAGCTCTCCACCCGCCGGGCCCGCAAGGGCTGGGCCAGCCTTGGCTCCTGGGCGGCAGCGCTGGGGGTGGGCGTGGTGGCGCTTGGCCTGTGGGCGGGGCTCAACCGGCCGGTCACCAATATTCCGGCCTATCATGGCGAGGTTGGCGGGTTTGCCTTCTCGCCCTTCCGTGCGGGGGAGAGCCCGCAAAGCGGCATTTACCCCAGCAAGGCGCAGATCGAGAAAAGCCTGAAGCTCGCCGCGAAATATACCCATAATATCCGCACCTACACGGTTGAGGGCGATCTGGGGGATATTCCGGCCCTGGCGGCGCCGTTGCACTTGAATGTGACACTGGGCGGCTGGCTGGATAAAAATTTGGAAAGCAACGCCCGCGAGCTGACCAAGCTGGTGCGCGTGGCCAATGCCAACCCCGATGTCAAGCAGATCATGGTCGGGAATGAGACCATCCTGCGTGGGGATCTGACCGTGCCGGAGCTGAACGCGGATATCAGGGCCGTGAAAGCGCGCACCCATGTGCCGGTTTCCACCGCCGAGCCCTGGCATGTGTGGCTGGCGCACCCGGCTTTGGCCCAGGATGTGGATTTCATCACCGTGCATCTGCTGCCCTATTGGGAAGGCGTGCCGGAGAAAATCGCGGTGCAGGATGCGATGCACCGGTTGCAGGAGGTGCATGAGCGCTTCCCCAATAAGCGCATCGTGATTGGCGAGATCGGCTGGCCGTCGGATGGTGTGAATATTGGTGCGGCGCATCCCAGCGTGGTGAATCAGGCACGCTTCATGCGCGATTTCTTCAATCTTGCGCGCCAGAAGCACCTCTCTTATTTCGTCATGGAAGCGTTCGACCAGCCCTGGAAGGTGAGCTTCGAGGGGCGGGCCGGCGGCTATTGGGGCATGTTCACCGAGGGGCTGCACCAGAAATGGTCGCTCACCGGCCCGGTGGAGAATAACCCCGCCTGGTTCGGCTTCGCGCTCGGCGCGGTGCTGGCGAGCCTGGTCACGACCATGCTTCTGCTCGCCCGCCGGCCGGATCTGCGCCTGCCCGGCAAGCTGCTCTTCGCCGCCCTGGTGGAAGGCTTTACCACCGCCCTTGCCATGCTGCTGATGAATATGGGCGAGACCTATCTCACCTGGTCCGCCGCTGCCGTGTGGGGCGGGCTGGCTTTAGGCCAGGGGCTGCTGCTGTTCCTGCTGGTGGCCGATAGTTTCGATCTGGTTGAGACCCTTTATGGCCGCATCGCGCGCCGCCATTACGAGCCGATCCCCGCCCCCCAGGGCGCGCGGCTGCCCAAAGTCTCCCTGCATCTGCCCATCTGCAACGAGCCGCCGGAGATGGTGAAGCTCACCCTCGATTCCCTTGCCGCCCTGGATTATGAGCGTTTCGAGGTGCTGGTGATCGACAATAACACCATGGACCCGCGCGTGTGGGAGCCGGTGGCCGAGCATTGCGCGCGCCTTGGGCCCAAATTCCGCTTCTTCACGCTGGGCAAATATCAAGGCTACAAGGCGGGCGCGCTCAATTTCGCCCTGCGTGAAACCGCCCCCGATGCCGATATTATCGGTGTGATCGACAGTGATTATCTGGTCGAGCCGGATTGGCTGCGCTGCATGGTGCCCGCGTTCGACAATCCGGCGGTGGGCTTCACGCAATCGCCGCAGGATTATCGCGATAATGATGGCGCGCTCTTCAAGCGCATGATGTTCTGGGAATATGCGGGCTTCTTCCATGCCGGCATGGTCACCCGCAATGAGCGCAACGCCATCATCCAGCACGGCACCATGACCCTGGTGCGCAAGCAGGCCTTGCTGAATGAGCAGGGCTGGGCGGAATGGTGCATTACCGAGGACAGCCAGCTGGGTCTGCGCCTGTTCCGCGCTGGATATGAGGCCATCTATTCCAAGAAGAGCTTCGGCAAGGGCGTGATGCCGGATGACTACAACGCCTTCCGCAAGCAGCGTTTCCGTTGGGCTTATGGCGCCATGCGCATCGTGCGCGCCAATGCGGGGGCCTTGTTCAACCCGTTCAATAAGGAGCTGACGTCGGGTCAGCGCTGGCACTTCATTGCCGGCTGGGCGCCCTGGTTTGGCGATGCGCTGGGGATCATGTTCCTGGCCATGGGGCTGATCTGGTCCGTGGGGCTGGTTTTGGACCCGATGCGCTTTGAGTTCCCCATCGTGCTCTTCATGCTGCCCTCGATTGGTCTGTTCTTCTTCAAGATCGCGCAGATTTTGGCGCTGTATAAAAACCGCGTGCCCTGCGGCTTTATGGACCGGCTGGGGGCCGCAGTGGCGGGGCTGGCGCTGTCTCATGCCATTGGCAAGGCGGTGTGGAAGGGGTTGTTCTCCAACAAGCTGCCCTTCTTGCGCACGCCGAAGATGGAAAACGCCCCCGCTCTGGTGCAGGGTGTGGTGATGGCACGCGAGGAGCTGGTGATCCTGGCGCTCACCTGGACCGCGCTGCTGGCGGTCGGCTTCAGCCATCATTGGGCGACGCTGGAAACCCGCCTGTGGTGCGCGGTGCTGCTGGTCCAGTCGCTGCCCTATCTCTCCTCGGTCGGGGTTTCCATCCTGGCGGCGATGCCCGCCAAGGCCGTGCGGCTCGCGCCGCAGCCCGCCGCGATCCGCACATCCCGGCCGGCCGGGGCGATGCATCCGGCCGCAGGCGACTGAGCCGCCACGTTTTATACGTCAAAACAAAACGCCCCGGATGGTCACATCCGGGGCGTTGGCATTCACAGGTGTGGTCTATTCAGAACCGCACGGCCAGCCCGGCTTGCACCGTCTGGGCCGACCAATTGCCGGCCAGGCTGGCGCTATAGCCGGCCTGTAACGCCCAGGCGCCACGGCTGATGCGCACCCCGGCCATGATCTGCCCGGCAATGGGAGCCAGGTGGTGCGGCGTGGCGCCAAAGCCCGTGCCGTCCTGGGCTGTCAGGGTCACGCGGCTGCCCACCCCGTCCAAATCAGCCATCACCCCAAGCCCCAGGCGCGGCGTGATGGCGATGCCCCCGCGGGTGATGAAATGCTGGCTTATATCCACCCGCAAATAGGGGGCGACGCTGGTGCCGCCAGTGCCGCTGGCGGTCACC
>JAKBBM010000100.1 GCA_021808545.1 Pseudomonadota bacterium
CCGCATCGATGCTGATTTTGGTGCCACCGGCCAAATCCTGGCCGGTATAGGCGAGCGCCGGGGCAGCAAATCCGGCCAGGATCGCAAGAGCACCAAGTGTGCGGGCCGGGTATGAAAACTTCATCGTCATTCTCCATCGACAGTTCAATCGCAGCGTCGGTCTCGCCGAACGCCTCGCAATCGTTTTGCCGGAGAAGACTTAGGTGAAACTTAGCTCCTCACGCCGGGCATGGTCACGCGCGCCATAACGCCGGTTATGCCATCTGTGCGGTTGCGCACCTCAAGCCCGAAGCCATGGCGATCGGCAATGCGGCGCGCGATGGCAAGGCCCAAGCCAGTCCCCTCCGCCGCTTCGGGGGCCGCTCGAAAGAAACGTTCGAAAATATGTGCTTCCGCACCTGCGGGGAAACCGGGGCCGGTATCCAGCACTTCCGCGCAAAAACCGCTCTTGGTCCGCCGCAGGGACACATCGACCTTACCGCCCGGTTGCGTGTAGATCAGCGCATTTTCGATTAAATTACTGAACAACGTGCGCACTTCATTCTCGGCGCCGTTGATCATGACCGGCGGGACAATTTCCGCGCCCAGATCAATGCCTTTACGCGCGGCGCGCGCGGCGTGATCCGCAACGCAGTCGAGCAACAAGGCGGCGGCATCAAATGGGATACTGGCAGGACGTTGCGGCTCGTCGAGCCGGGCAAGACGCAGGAGTTGATCCACCAGCTGAGCGGCTCGGCGCGCCCCTGCCGCCAGCGCGTCCAGCCGCGCGCGGGCCGGCGGCACCTCGACGGTGAGGTTGCCGATCTCGATTTGCATCGCGGCGACCGGTGTGCGCAGCGTATGGGCGGCATCGGCGAGGAAGCGTTTTTGCGCCATAAGCGCATCGTGCTGCCTCAGGATCAGGCCATTCATGCCGGTTACCAGCGGCGTCAGCTCGACAGGGATATCCGTAAGCGGCAAGGGCTCTTTGGCCATGGTGCTGCGCGTGGCGAGTTCGGTGGCCAGAACATCGAGCCGCCGCAAGGTGCGGTGCAAAGCCAAACCCACCACCAGCCAGGAAAGCGGGATCAGCAGCAGCACCGGCAGGGCCGCGCCGATGGCGGCATTGCTGGCGATTTCATCGCGCACGGTCACGCGCTGCGCCACTTCCACCGTCTGGGCGGTGCCCCGCAGCGTATAAACCCGCCAAGCTTCGCCGTTGATCTGGGCGCTGGAAAATCCGGACGCCGGCGGGATTGGAATGGCCACGCCAGGAAGGGACTGATGCACGATCTGCCCTTCCGCATTCCAGATGGTCACGGCAAAACGATCCTCCGGGTCTTGATCAGGCGCGGCAGGAGCGCTGGCCGCGGCTGGCCCCGGTCCAGCGTTCAGGGCGATCTGACGAAGCTGCCCATCAAGAAAATCGGCGGTCTCGCTTTCGCTGTACAGATACGCCACACCGGCGGCGATCAGCCCGGCGACGGCGAGGAGCACGGTCACCCAGATCAGGGCTGTCCGGCGCAAGGAGGGGTGGTGGCTCATTTTGGTACCATCCACCCGGCGCCGCGGATGTTGAGAATAACCCCCTTGCCGAATTTGCGGCGGACGGAATGGATCAGCACCTCCACCGCGTTGCTCTCCACCTCCTCGCCCCAGCCGTAAAGGCGTTCTTCGATTTGTGCGCGTGAGAGGATGTGCCCAGGCCGTTCCATCAGCGCCCGCATCAGCGCGTATTCCCGCGCGGGCAGAAGCTCCGTCCGTCCGCCATGGGAAAATTCATGCGTGCCTGTATCGAGTACCGCCTCTCCTGTGCTCAACCGCAATGTGGCCTTTCCGGCACTACGGCGCATGAGGGCACGCATGCGGGCCAGTAGTTCGGGCACCTCAAACGGTTTGACCAGGTAATCATCGGCGCCGAGATCCAGCCCTGCGACCCGGCTCTCGACCGCATCCCAGGCAGTGATCACGAGCACGGGTGTCTCCACCCCCTGCCGCCTGGCGGATTTCAGCACGGCCATGCCATCCATGCCGGGCAGGCCGAGATCCAGCAGCGCAATTGTATAGGCGGTGTCATGCAGTGCCTCCTGGGCGGTCAGACCGTCTCTGACCCAATCCACCGCCAACCCAGCCGCCTTTAGCGCGGCGACCAGGCCGGCGCCGATTAACGCGTCATCCTCGATTAGCAATACACGCATGTATGGAGCTTGAGCCAAGGCCATGGGCCGGGCAAGGCTCTGTGCCTGGCTGAGAGGGGACACTCCTGGGCAAAGCCTGCCATTTTGCGGCATAACGCGCTTGTCATGCTGGAGAATAGTCCCGCCACCCCCTCGAACCTCCCTATGGGCTTATCCAGCGCGGAGGCGGGCCGGCTGCTGGCCGAACATGGCCCCAATGAGGTTGCCGAGCCCAGGCGCAACCCCCTGACGGCCTTATTGGGCCATTTCTGGGCGCCCGTGCCGTGGATGCTGGAGGCGGCGGTCTTGTTGCAGGCTATCACCGGGGCCTATCTGGAGGCGGTCGTTATTGCCGGACTCCTCCTGTTCAACGCAGCGCTATCCTTTGCGCAGGGGAGGCGGGCTGATACCGCCTTGGCCGCGCTCAAATCGCGCTTGGCGCTCACGGCCTCGGTCCGGCGTGATGGCGCCTGGCTCACCCTGCCCGCGCGCGAGATTGTTCCCGGGGATTTGGTAAAGCTGTCCCTCGGTGCGATCGTGCCTGCCGATGTGCGCCTCGCCAGCGGCAATGTGCTGCTCGATCAGTCGATGATCACCGGAGAATCGCTGCCCGTTGATGCTGGTATTGGCGCAATGAGCTATGCGGGTTCTATGGTGCGCCGGGGCGAGGCGGAAGCACTTGTGGTTGCTACCGGCGCGCGCACCTATTCCGGCCGGGCGGCCGAATTGGTGCGCATTGCCCATGGGCCCAGCGCAGAACAATCCGCGATCCTCCGCGTTGTACGAAACCTTGCCGTGTTCAATGGTTTCGTGCTGCTGCTGATGATCGGCTATGCGCGCGAACATGACATGCCGGTCACGCATCTTATCGCGCTTACGTTGACCGTTATTCTGGCCACCGTTCCAGTCGCTCTGCCGGCCACCTTCACCCTTGCCACGGCGCTTGGCGCGCAACGCCTTGTCCGCCGCGGCGTGCTGCCAACACGCTTGTCCGCCGTGCACGAAGCCGCCGCCATGGATGTCCTCTGCGCCGACAAGACGGGCACATTGACCCAGAATCAGCTCCACGTAAGCGCGGTGCGAGCCTTTGGCAGCGATAGCATGGTCAGCGTTTTGGCCCTGGCCGCCGCGACGAGCAGCGAAGGCGGCAAGGATGCCGTGGATTCGGCGATCCGGCTTGCCGCACACGAAAGCGGAGCCGCGCCACTGCCCATACGCCGCTTCGTTCCCTTTGATCCTGCCCGGAAAGCATCTGAAGCGCTGATATGGCAGGATGGTGCCGAACGGGTGGTGATGAAAGGTGCATACTCGGCGCTGGCGGCTGTCACAACGGTGCCCCCAGAGGCAGCACGCATGACTGATGAACTCGCGGCCGACGGTAATCGTGTACTGGCCGTAGCCTGCGGACCAATGGGCGCACTGCACATCGCGGGGCTTGTGGCTTTGAGCGACAGCCCGCGTGACGATGCCGCGCCGCTGATTACCGAACTGGTCAATCTCGGCGTTGCCACTGTGATGGTAACGGGTGATGCCGCCGCCACTGCCGAAACTATCGCACACGCTGTCGGCATCGACGGCAATATATGCCCGGCAGGTAGCATTCCCACCCAAGTTGCACCGGACGATTACGCAGTCTTCGCGGGCGTCTTCCCCGAGGACAAATTCCGCCTTGTCAAAGCCTTTCAAAAGGGCGGCCATACGGTTGGCATGTGCGGTGACGGTGCGAACGACGCGCCAGCCTTACGGCAGGCGCAAATTGGCATCGCCGTGGCTACGGCTACCGATGTTGCGAAAGCCGCGGCGGGGCTGGTGCTGACCGAGCCAGGGCTTGGCGGGATCGTGACCGCGATCAAGGAAGGCCGGGCCACGTTTCAACGCATTTTGACCTATACCATGAACGCGCTGCTACGGAAGGTTGAGCTGGTGCTGTTCCTTGCCGCTGGCCTGCTGATGACCGGCCACGCCGTGCTGACGCCCATGTTGATGGTGCTGCTGCTTGTGGTGAACGATTTTCTGACCATGTCGCTCACGACCGACCGCGCCCATCCATCCCCGCGTCCAGAACTCTGGAGGATCGGTCCAGTCAGCGCGGCGGCGGTGCTGCTTGGTTTGGTCAAGCTGGTATTCCTCATCGGTGTGCTGGCCTTCGGGCATTTTGAGCTGAATCTGGAGATCGAACCGCTTCGCACGCTTGCCTTCTTCACCATGGTGATCGATGCCCAAATCACTGTCTACACAGTGCGCGAACGCCGGCGGATGTGGTCATCCATGCCCGGCGGCTGGGTGCTGGCCTCCAGCGCGCTGGATATTAGCATTGGCACCCTTGTCGCGCTGACCGGTTGGCTGACACCGCCGCTAAACGCCCTGCTTCTCATGGAAATCGCCGGGGCAGCGGCGCTGTTCGCCATTCTGTTCGATGCATTGAAAGCCCCTCTTTTCAAATGGCTGGGAATCGCATGAGCATTGCGCTTTCCTTGCCCAACATGACCGAGATCAATCGCGGAATCCTAAAACAGCCTCTGAACGACATCATCTGATACAGAACGGAGAAACGCCCATGACCTATCATTTTTTGGCCACCATACAATTGCCCTTCGAAGACGCTTGATCTTGTCAAGAATGACAAGGATTTTTCGGGCGCGCTTGGCTTCCTTATCTCCTGGCCGGACCTGAACCGCGCGGCGGCTCTGGTGCTGGAGCGTAGGCGCGAGTTGGACGGCGATCGGTATGAAATCCTGACCCCGGCATCTGAGGCGCTGGCGGGCAAGCACAAGCTGGCGGCCGTACTGCTGCTGCGGGCGATGATCGATTTCGCGCTCACCCACAACCGTTCCAGCCGCTACAAGCACGCCGCGCGGCATTTGCTGAGCTGCGCCAGCCTGTCCGCCCAGGGGGAGACGTTCGGGGGATTGGAACCGCACGATGCCTATGTGGCGCGGCTGCGGCGGGAGCATGGCCGCAAGAACGCGTTCTGGAGCCTGGTGG
>JAKBBM010000037.1 GCA_021808545.1 Pseudomonadota bacterium
CTACATCGTTGTTAACAAATTCGCCTATGGGTATTCGCATTACTCGCTGCCCTTCGCGCCCAACCTGTTCTCGGGCCGGATTTTTGGCAGCATGCCCAAGCGCGGCGCGGTGGTGGTGTTCCGCCCGCCGGGCGATCCAAGCCAGGATTTCATCAAGCGCGTGATCGGCCTGCCCGGCGATACGGTGCAGATGCGCCAGGGCCAGCTCTATATTAACGGCAAGCTGGTGCCGCGTACCTATGAGGGCGAATATACCGATACCAGTTCCGGCGCGCCGGTGGTCACGCGCGACTATAAGGAAATGCTGCCCGGCGGGCGGGTGCATAGCATCCTCAAGGTCACGAACGGGCCCGAATATGTGGGCGGCATCGACCCCAATAACACGCCGGTTTATACCGTGCCCAAGGGCGATTTGTTCATGATGGGTGATAATCGCGACAATTCCGAGGATTCGCGCTTCCTGAACGGCCCGGTGGGCTATGTGCCGGTGGAAAATGTGATCGGTCCGGCGGTGCGGATCTTCTTTTCAATCGATCTCAAATATCCGTTCTGGGAGGTGTGGGAATGGCCGTTCGAGATCCGCTGGGGCCGGATGTTCCACGCCATCCATTGAACCGGCGTGACGCGGCCCAGGCGTTTCTGGGGCATGATTTCGCTAACCCGTCCTTGCTGACCGAGGCGCTGACGCATCGTTCCGCCGCCGGCGCCAAGGGGGTGGGCTCAAACGAACGACTGGAATTCATTGGTGATCGTGTATTAGGGCTGATCGTGGCGGAATGGCTGATCGAGCGTTTTCCCGCCGAACAGGAAGGCAAGCTGGGGCCGCGTCTCGCGGCCTTGGTTTCCAAACCCTCCCTGGCCGCGATCGCCCAGACGCACCGCGTGGCGGACATGCTGAGTGTCGCCCCAGGCGAGGCAAGGCGCGGCGTATCGTCTCAAGCCACCGTGCTGGCCGATGCGCTGGAGGCGATGATCGGCGCCCTTTATCTCGATGCCGGGCTTGAGGCCGCGCGCGCCTTTGTCCGCCGCGTGATGGCCAAGGTGGTGGATGCGCAGAACGCCCCGCCGAAAGACCCGAAAACCGCCCTGCAGGAATGGGCGCTCAAGCGCGCGCTGCCATTGCCGCATTACCAGGTGGTGGCGCAGAGCGGGCCCTCCCACGCGCCCTTATTTGTGATACGGGTCAGCGTGGGCGAGGCCAGCGCCGAGGCCAGCGCGGGGGCCAAGCGCGCGGCCGAGCAGGAAGCGGCCCGCCAATTACTGGGAGTTTTGCCGGAATGAGCAAATGCGGTTTCGTGGCCCTTATCGGGGCGCCGAATGCGGGTAAATCCACTCTGCTCAACCGGTTGACGGGGGCCAAACTCTCCATCGTGACGCCCAAGGCGCAAACCACGCGCGCGCGCGTGTTGGGCATTTTGGTGCGCGGGCAAGCCCAGATGCTGTTCGTGGACACGCCGGGCATTTTCGCGCCCAAGCGCCGGCTGGACCGGGCGATGGTCGCCGCCGCCTGGGATGGCGCGGCCGAGGCCGATGTGGCGCTGCTGCTGGTGGACGCAAAGGCCGGGCTCACGCCGGCGGTGCGCGAGATCGCGCAGAAACTCGCCGCCACCCAGCGCAAGATCGCGCTGGTGCTCAACAAGATCGACCTGATCGACCGGCAGAAGCTGCTGCCGCTCACCCAGGAGCTGGCCGCGCTCGTGCCGTTCGAGCAGGTTTTCATGATCTCGGCCCAGGCGGGCGATGGCATCGAGGTGCTGCTCGATTATTGCGAGGCGCGCCTGCCCGAGAGCCCGTTCCTCTACCCCGAGGACGAGATGACCGACATGCCCGACCGGCTGCTGGCGGCCGAGATCGTGCGCGAGCAGATTTTTCTCCAGACGCGTGACGAGGTGCCCTACGGCACCACGGTCGAGACCGAGAGCTTTAAGGAACAGAAAGACCGCATCCGGATCGAAGCGGTGATTTACGTGGCCCGCGCGGGGCATAAGGCGATTCTGATTGGGGCGGGTGGGGCGCGTATCCGCGAGATTGGTGCCCGGGCGCGGGCCGAGCTGACGCGCTTGTTCGAAACCAGGGTGGATTTGTTCCTGCGCGTGGCCGAACGCCCAGGATGGGATGAGGAAGCCGCGCGCATCCGCGCCGCCGGCCTTGATCTGCCAAAATAGTGAGCCGGCCGAGCCATGACCCAAACGCCCGCATGACCAGCAATCCGCAATCCCCCCGCCCGCTTTGGGCCCTGGCCATATATCTTCTGCTGGCGGCGGTGTTTATCTGGCATGGCGCCTCGCTGACCCACGAACTTTCCGGCGAAGGCGCGGATCCGTACGACTCCCCCTGGTTCCTGGCCTGGTGGCCTTATGCGCTCACGCATCATCTGAACCCGTTTTTTACCCGGCTGGTCTGGTATCCCACGGGCGTCTCGCTGCTCTGGGTCACCTCGGTGCCGCTGCTCGCCATTTTGGGCTGGCCGGTCACGGCCTGGGGCGGGCCGGTGCTCACCTATAATCTCTATATGCTGGCCGCGCCGGTGCTCTCGGCCTGGTTCGCGTATCTGGTCTGCCATCATGTCAGCAAACGCTTCTGGCCGGCACTGGTTGGCGGGTTCTTGTTCGGCTTTTCCTCCTGCGAGATCGCGCAGGACAGTGCGGCCCTGAATCTGGCCATGAATTTCGCCGTGCCGGCACTGCTGCTGGTGGTGCTCTACCGGCTGGAGGGGCGCATCACCCGTGCGCGCGCGGTCACATTCGCGGCGCTGCTGCTGCTGGCGCAGTTTCTCATCTGCCTTGAGATCTTCGCCATGATCTTCGTCTTTGGCGGCATCGTGTGGGCGCTGGTTTATTTGTATTTGCCCGAGCGGCGCCTTGCGTTGCGCCGCCTGGTGGTGGACGGGCTGATCACCGCTCCCTTCGTGGCGGTCCCGCTTTTGCCTTTGTTCGTGTCCATGGCGCGGCATTACGCGCTGATCCACCACCCCGCAGCCTGGCCTTATTTTTTCACGGCCGATTTCCTCAATCTGTTCATCCCCTCCACGCTCAATTTGTTTGGCGGGTTTTTTTCCAGCGTCTCGGCGCATTTTAATGGCGGTGTGCAGGAGCAGGATGCCTATCTTGGCCTGCCGCTCCTGCTGCTCGTCTATATCTTCGCCCGCCAGCAAGGGCGCACGCCGCGCGGGCGGCTGTTGGTCGCCTCGTTCGTCATCATTCTGCTGTGCGAATTCGGCCCGCGCCTGTGGGTGGGCGGGCATTATACCGCCATCGTGCTGCCTTGGATGCTGGCGGTGCATCTGCCGCTGCTGGGATCAGCGTTGAGCGTGCGTTTTGCCATGTTCACCGCCCTGGCGGCCGGGATCATTACCGCCGTGTGGCTGGCAACACCTGGTCACAGGCGCTGGCGCGCCGCGCTGGGCGGCTTGGCCTGTCTGGCATTGCTGCCCGCCTTGCACCCGTGGCGCCCCTTGCCCAATGCCGCGTTTTTCGCACCCCAGCGCGTGCAGCAGGTTCTGGGGCCGCATCCGCGCCTCATCATCCTGCCTTTCGCGCTCAATGGCCCGTCCTCCTACTGGCAGATGCAAAACCAGTTTGGCTTTACCGAGGTGGGTGGTTATCTTGGTTTTCCGCCAAAGCCAGCCCAGGCCTATAAGGCGGTGGGCTATATGTTCGGCAATCTGGTCCCGCCGGATTTTGGCGCAGCACTTGCCGAATACGCCCATGCGGCGGGGGCGCGATATCTGGTGGCGGGGCCAGGGGCGAATCCCAAAATGCTCGCCGCCATTGCGGCTTTGGGCTGGAGCGCGCAGAAACTTGACGATGTGACCATCTACACCGTGCCCCGCTCATGACCATATCGCTCTGCTCCCTGATCGTGCCCTGCTATAACGAGGCGCTGGCCATCCGCGTTTTCACCGCCAGGGTTCTGCCGGTGCTGGAGGCTATCGCGGATACAAGCTGGGAGATCGTGTTTGTCGATGATGGCAGCACCGATGCCACGCTGGACGAGCTGCTCTCCCTGGCGCGGGCCGATGCGCGCTTTCGGGTGGTGGAATTGTCGCGCAATTTCGGCAAGGAGGCGGCACTCACCGCGGGGATCGACGCGGCACGCGGCCATGCCGTGATCCCGATCGATGCCGATCTGCAAGACCCGCCGGAATTGATCGCGGATATGGTCGCGGCCTGGCGGGCGGGAGCGGAAATGGTGCTGGCCCGGCGGACCGACCGTTTGAGCGACGGGCTGCTCAAGCGCCAGACCGCCTCTTGGTTTTACCGGCTGCATAACCGTCTCTCCAAAACCCGGATTCCTGAGAATGTCGGGGATTTCCGGCTCATGGACCGTGTGGTGGTGGAGGCGCTCAAACGCCTGCCCGAGCGCCAGCGCTTCATGAAAGGGCTGTTTGCCTGGGTTGGCTTTCGCACGGTCACGTTGGATTACGTCCGCGCCCCGCGCGCGGCGGGGCAGAGCAAATTTTCTGGCTTCGCGCTGTGGAATTTCGCCATGGAGGGGGTTACCAGCTTCTCCACCGCGCCGCTCAAGATTTGGACTTATCTTGGCGCGTCGGGCGCCATTCTCGCCTTGCTGTATGCGCTCTACATCCTGCTGCGTACCATCGTCTCGGGCAATCCGGTGCCGGGCTATGCGTCGCTGTTCGTGGCGGTGACGTTTTTTGGCTCGGTGCAGCTCATCTCGGTCGGGCTGCTGGGGGAATATATCGGGCGCATATATGTCGAGACCAAGCAGCGCCCAGCTTATCTTATCCGCAAAATTCATGGTGCCGCCAGTGGGGTGGATGGCGTGGCCAGGTCTGGGGATTGAGGGTATGATCCCGGCATTGAGGAAGGAGCCTTCATGCGCATTGCCGTGATCCAGATGTCGCCCGGCGCCGACAAGACGCAGAATATCGCCCAGGCGCGGGCTCTCATCGCGCGGGCGGCGGCGGCCCAGCCGCTGGATCTGGTGGCCCTGCCCGAGATGTGGAGCTGTTTGGGTGGCACGCGGGCGCAGAAATTCGCGCAAGGCGAAATCCTGCCCCAGCCAGGCGAGGCGGGCGGTGCGGCGTATGAATTCCTGCGCGAGATGGCCATGACCCAGGGGCTGCATGTTCATGGCGGCTCCATCGGCGAACTGGCCGATGGCAAGCTCTACAATACAACAATTGTCTTCTCGCCCGCGGGGCACGAGATCGCGCGCTACCGCAAGATCCACCTGTTCGACACCACCACGCCCGATGGCCAGGGCTATCGCGAGAGCGCCACTTACGGGGCTGGCGAAGCGGTGGTGACCTGCAACATAGCCGGCCAACGCGTGGGCCTTGCCATCTGTTATGATCTGCGCTTTCCCGAATTGTTCCTGGCCCTGCGCCGGGCCGGAGCGGAACTCATTATCCTGCCCGCCGCCTTTACGCTGCAAACCGGCAAGGACCATTGGGAAGTGCTGCTGCGCGCCCGGGCGATTGAGACGCAATGCTGGATCGCAGCGCCCGCCTGTTGCGGCACGCATACCGAGGCCGATGGCGAGCCGCGCCATACTTACGGCCATGCGCTCATCGCCGATCCGTGGGGGCATGTGGTGGCCAAGGCGTCCGATGGCCCGGGCTGGGCCGCGGCCAGCCTTGACCTGGATTTTCTCGCCCGCGTGCGCGCTAACATGCCCGTGCTTGCCCATAGGCGGCTGGCCTGATGCCAGCTGGCACGAAGCTCGCCTTTATCGCGGCGCGCACGGCCAGTGCCGAGGCGGCGCGCGCCCGGCTTGTAAACCTGTATGGTGATGTGGACCCGGCGGCGGCGGATGTGATTGTGGCGCTGGGCGGCGACGGGCTGATGCTGGAATGTCTGCACCGCGTGCTGGGCACGGCCATGCCGGTTTATGGCATGAATTGTGGCTCGGTCGGCTTCATGATGAATGAATATGAGGAGGCGGATTTGCCCGCGCGCATTGCCCGCGCGCATTCATCGGAGCTGCATCCGCTGCGCATGCATGCCATTACCGCCTCGGGCGTGGTGGAAGAGGCGATGGCGCTGAACGAGGTTTCGCTCCTGCGCCAGGGGCGGCAGGCGGCGAAAATCCGCATCTCCATCGACCATACCGAACGTCTGGCGGAATTGATCTGCGATGGCGTGCTGATTTCCACCCCCGCCGGCTCAACCGCCTATAATTTGTCCGCACATGGGCCGATCGTGCCGCTCAGCGCCAATTTATTGCCGCTGACGCCCATTTCCGCCTTCCGCCCGCGCCGCTGGCGCGGCGCGTTGCTGCCATCCACGGTGGATGTGCTGTTCGAGGTGCTGGAAGCCGATAAGCGCCCGGTGGCGGCGGTGGCGGATTTTACCGAGGTGCGCCATGTGGTGTCTGTTGCGGTGAGCGAGGATCGAAGCCTTGGCGCCACCGTGCTGTTCGATCCCGACCGTGCGCTGTCGGAGCGGATCATCACGGAGCAGTTCACAGTTTAAGGGCATGGGGTGGATGGCGGGTTTTCCGGCAAGAGAATCCAATCTCAGCGCCGGTCGATAAATCCGCTCCGGGGCCGGGAAATAGACAAGACAAACCATCTATGATGACATCTGCGAATTAACATAAAAGGGGATCGTTCATGCGCGCGGATAGTGGCGTTATTCGTCCGGCATATCGCTGGATCTTAAGCCTTTATGGATTGATCTGGCTCATGAACGCGGCGTTTTGGCTTGCTCCTTGGATTTTGACATCGCACGCCGCCGCGGCCCAAAATTTCATAGGCCTGTTTGCGCGCTCCACAAAGCACGCGCCACAATTATTGAAGCCGCTTTTTGCGGGATTGGCCGCCGGCGTTGAGTTTTTAGGACCGCTGCATGTCGCGATAGCCATGGCCATTGCCGCCGCCGCCATCGGTCTGGCGCTTGCCTTCCGGTTTTTGTTGGTATCTGTTGCTATATTTGGGTTTTTATATTCGTGGCTGCTGTGGGTCGCCATAGAGGGGATGGGGTTTCCCTACACGAACGGCCAAACGGATCCGAGCGTGATGCCGGTCTATGCCATAAGCTTCATGTTTGTCCTTGCGATTGGCGTGCAAACAAAAAATACAAAGCGACACATAAGCGAACCATTATGGATGGCGGCCCGCATTGTATTTGGTCTGCTTTGGCTTTTTGATGCTGTGTTGAAGTGGCTTCCCGCCTTTCTGTTCCATTTCGATAGCCAGATCACGGGACAATTTTCCGGCCAGCCATCCTGGATCGTCGCCTGGCTTCATGTTGTTCTTGCGATCATCACCTTTGTTGGGCCGGTGACATTCGCGGTTATGATCGCGCTCATCGAAACGGTGATCGCCGTATCGTTGTTAACCGGCCGGGCTCTTCAATACATAATGCCGCTGGCTATTCTTTATGCCTTGGGCGTATGGTGCACGGCTGAAACTTTTGGCGGCCCGTACTCTGTGTTTGGCACCGGGGTCAGGGGCGATGTCGTTGGCAATGTGCTGGTTTATATCATTCCGCTTCTGATGGTTTTTGCGCGCGTTTATTCAGCGCAAGGGCAGGGGGCAACCATGGCGGCGGAAAATCCCGCTCATACATAATCCTCAGCCCGCGTCTCATCCCGTGCGCGGTCATTGGCGATGGCATTGCATACGGGGCTCAACGCGCCCGCCACCAGCACGTTCAGCAACACGGTCGCCAGCGCGATATAGCTGGGCAGGCTGTAGCCGCCGATATGGAACGCCCAGATCGAGCCGGAAAATCCCTTTTCCGCCGCAAGCCACGTGGCGCTTGCAATGCCGGCCGCCCAGCCCAGCAGCAGCGCCCAGCCATTAAAGAAGCGCGTGAACAAAGACAGCGCGATGGCGGGAAATGTCTGGATCACCCACATGCCGCCGAGCAGTTGCAGCTGCACCGCATAGGTGCTGGGCAGGCCCAGCACAAAGGCGAGTGCGCCCAGAATCATCACCATGGCGAACAGCTTGGCTGTAAGCGCGCTGCCATGCGTGCCACCGGCGGTGAAGAAGGGGCCCCATATGTCGCGGGTGAAAATATTGGCCGCGGCAATCGCCATGATCGCGGCGGGCACCAGCGCGCCAATGGCGATTGCGCCAAACGCAACGCCCGCGAACCAAGCCGGAAACGCATGCAGCACCAGGGCGGGCACCGCGAAGCTGGTGCCGTATTTGGCGAAACTGGCGGCAAATTGCGGCATGCTCCGCACGCCCGCGGCCACTGCCATATAGCCCACCAGCGCCAGCAGCCCGAGCATGATTGTATAAGCCGGAAGCAGGGCGGCATTGCGCTTAATCACGCGCGGCCCAGAGGAGGAGAGGATGCCGGTCATGGTATGCGGGTACAAAAACAGCGCCATGGCGCTGCCCAGTGCCAGGGTGGCATAGCCCGTATAAAGCCCGCCGCTATGCGCGTGCGGGACGGGCAGCAGCAGCTTGGCCGGGTCCACCTTGGCGAAGATCGCGCCAAACCCGCCCAGCTCCGCCGGAATGACGATGATGGCCGCGAGCACGGTAAGATAGATCAGCAGATCCTTGACGATGGAGATCATCGCCGGGGCGCGCAGGCCGGCCGTCCAGGTAAAGGCGGCCAGCACAATCAGGGCCGCAACCAGCGGTAAATGCCCCGGCAGGCCGAGCGCGCCGATGACCGTCTGCAGACCCACGAGCTGCAGCGCGATATAAGGCATGGTGGCGACAATGCCGGTCAGCCCCACCGCCAGCGCCAGATATTTATTGCCATAGCGTCCGCGTACGAATTCCGGCCCGGTAATATAGCCGCGCGCGCGGGCCACATTCCACAGGCGGGGAAACACAAGATAGAGGATGGGATAGCAAACCACCGTATAGGGCAAGGCAAAGAAGCCCAGCGCTCCGGCGCCGAACATCAATGCTGGAATGGCGATGAAAGTATAGGCGGTATAGGCATCGCCGCCGATCAGGAACCAGGATACCCAGGTGCCAAAGCGCCGTCCGCCTAGGCCCCATTCCTCGATATGGGCGAGATTGCCCGCCTTCCATCGCCCGGCCATGAAGCCAAGCGCGATCACCAAGGCAATGAGCAGCAGAAAGATCAGGGTCGCGGCTGGATGGGTCATTTATCGGCACTCCCGCGCTCATCCAGCCGGTAGACGATAAAAATCAGGAGCGAGGCCACCGGCACAATGGCGATCTGGTACCAGTAGAAGAACGGAAACCCGAATAATTCAGGCGTGATACGGTTATAGACCGGCACCGCCAGGGCCAGCACAAACACCACCAGGAACAGTAGGAATTTTATCATCGGCGCGCTCCCTTTTGGAAGAAACTGGCCGAGACGTTACGTTTTGACAAGCCGTATTCAGGCGGGCCAGGGAATGGGCTGAAACGGTGCCTTATCCGGCGGCCCGGCGGCAAAACAGTGCGCGGGCGCGCCTTGGCGCGGCAGACGGATGAGCATGGCGCAGACTGTGCCAAAACCGTTGTTCTCTGAAGATGGAATATTGATCTGGGCGGCGCGCGGGCCGAAACTATCGGCCAAAAGTGCTCCCCATTGGGCAAAGGGGCTGGCGGTAAAACGCGGTAAATGCCGCGCGATTCGCGGGCAGGCCGTGTCGTTGGGCTCGCCGGAGGTGATCATGGTGGTCCCGCTGGGCAGAATTTCAACGTCTGGCCGCCCGGCCTCCAGCCCGCGCAGCAAAATCGCACCCAAGGCATCGGCCAGTACGAGGTTGAAGCTGCGGTAACGCCCGCAATCGAGATCACGCAAATGCGCCATGGCGGCGCGCGCGCTGGGTTGGGTGAGAGCCAGAAGCGGCAGCATGCCCCGGCTTTCCTTGCCAGTGGCGGGCCCCAGCGTGCCCTGCCGGTTCAGCAGGGCGGCCACCACGCCATGGCGGTTCACCGCCGCCCAAGTGCCGCCGGCCAAAAGGTCGCGCCCGCCGCAAATGCCGGGCCAATAGTCCGCCGGCGGGTCCCAGGGGCGGCTGGCCATTTCATCGCGGTTGGCCGCGATGCACAGGCCGGTTTCATCCCGCCTGAGGATGATGCTGCACATGGCTCAGAGCCCCAAGGCCGCGCGGATCATGTCGGGATGGTCGGGGACGGCGAACTGGTCTGGCCGGAGTGACGTCGCCGCGAACACCGCCACCTCCTTGGCGTCGTCGCCCGCGGTGAGCTGAGTATCGCGCAGATTGCCCGGCAGCTGAACCCGAAAGCCCAGCGTGGAGACGGTGAAGAATTCGCCCTGGCGGATTGGCGTGCCCGGCAGATCGTTCCAGGCGCTGCGTATGTCAAAAGGGCGGTCATAGCGGCGGTGGCCGAGCTGGGTAATCGTGGCGCGCGCCAGCAAGGCGGGGTCGATGCCGGTTTCCTCCACCGCCTCGCGCAGGGCGGCGGCGCGTGAGCTTTCCATGGCCCCTTCCACCCTGTCGAGCAGCCCGCCCGGCACGGCAAGCTTGCCGCGCCCGGGATTATGTAGCCGGGTAATCAGCGCGACCTGGCCAAATTCATCCAGCAGCACAGCATCGGCCGCATGGCATAAATAAGCGGCCCGTTTCGTGCCATTGGGCAGGGTAAGCGGCCCCAGTGCCTGCACGGGCTGGGGCGGCTCGTCGCCAAAGCCGCCAGCCAAGCAGCGCGCCACAATCTCCGCCTGCAAGGCGGGATCGACCAGCATATGGTCCTCGATAATCTCCATACGGCCTAGCTAGGCGCTTTTCGCGCCGGATCAAACCGCCAGATTATACACGGCCGTTCAAAATATCCTTTTTCTTTTGCTGATATTCCTCGCGGTTGATCTCACCGCGCGCATAGCGCTCATCCAGCGCCTCCAGCCCGGCCAGCCCGTGCGTGCGCGTCATCATCCAGTGCGCCGCATGGCTGTGATTATGCCCGCGCACAAGGGCGATGAAAACAACAACGATGATCGCAAGCAGCAGAATAAGGAACACGCCGCCCAGCAGCATCCCAAATCCGCCGCCAAAGCCACCGCTATAACCGCCCATCATGCCGTAAGGTTCGTAGCCCCACATGGCTTAATCCCCCACCGGCCGGACAAAGCCGGTATGCCGGTCAATCGCCAGTTTTCGCACCAGTCCTTGTTTATCCTTGGTCACGATGGTGGCGATGATGGTGTCGCTGTCTTTTTGCGTCACGGACCCAAGTTCGAGATTCGGGTTGCCGCGATATTCCAGCCAGCGCTTCAGTGTGGCCTGCACTTGCGGCACTGTGAGGTTCAGATCCTTCGGCTGTTCCCAGCCGCCGGGGCCCGGCCCCCAGCCGTGGCCCCAGCCGCCGCCACCCCACATCATGCCAGGTCCCCAGCCATGGCCCCAGCCGTCGCCACCCCACATCATGCCGGGGCCCCAGCCGCCGCCGGGGCCACCGTCATAGCCGTTCATCATCGCCGGACCCCAGCCCCCGCCATTGGCGGGCTGGGCCAAGGCGGTGCCGCCCATGGCGGCTCCCAAACAGGCGGCAAACGCCGCGGCACGCACATAAGATCGACGCATGACATATGCTCCTTACCGATATGACGGATAGGATTTCAGGCCGGCTGCGCGGCAGGCGCCATGCGCTACGTCAAATCTCAGCCGAAAACGCGCTTGAAGATGGTCTCTACATGGGCGTGGTGCATCTCGGCGCTCATCGCGGCATCGATGGTGGCGGCGGCCACACGCCCCGCCACATCCGGGTCGGCCAGAAGATTCTCGCGGAAGGTTTTGGCGTCCTTCTGACCCAGCTTCGTCCAGGTTTCCATGGCGTTGCGCTGGACGATCTTATACGCGTCCTCGCGCAGGATTCCGGCCTTGGTGAGGGCGAGCAGCACCTCGCCGGAATGGACCACCCCGCCCAGATCCTCGACATTGGCGGCCATCTGCTCCGGATAGACGGTGAGCTTATCAATCATCCCGGCCAGCCGCACCAGGGCAAAATCCAGGGTCACGGTCGCATCCGGGCCAATGCCGCGCTCAACCGAGGAATGCGAAATATCGCGCTCATGCCACAGCGCCACATTCTCCATGGCCGGAATCACGGCCGCGCGCACCAGCCGCGCCAAGCCGCACAGATTTTCCGAAAGCACCGGATTGCGCTTATGCGGCATGGCGGAGCTGCCCTTTTGCCCGGCATGGAAGAATTCCTCCGCCTCGCGCACTTCGGAGCGCTGCAAATGCCGCACTTCGGTCGCCAGCCGTTCAATGCCTGAGGCGATAACGCCCAGTGTGGCGAAAAACGCCGCATGGCGGTCACGCGGAATCACCTGGGTGGAGGCGGGCTCGGGGATAAGGCCGAGCTTATCGGCGACATATTCCTCCACCCTTGGGTCCACATGCGCGAAGGTGCCAACCGCGCCCGAGATGGCGCAGGTTGCAATCTCGGCCCGCGCGGCGACAAGGCGCTGCCGGTTGCGGGCGAATTCGGCATAATGCCCGGCAAGCTTCAGGCCAAAGCTGGTCGGCTCGGCATGAATGCCGTGGCTGCGCCCGATGGTGAGCGTGTATTTATGCTCGATCGCGCGTTTCTTCAGTGCGGCCAGCACGAGGTCGAGATCGGCCAGCAGCAAATCCGCCGCCTGGGTGAGCTGCACCGACAGACAGGTATCCAGCACGTCGGACGAGGTCAGGCCCTGATGCACGAAGCGACTATCCTCGCCGATCCGCTGCGCGAGCCAGGTGAGGAAGGCGATGACGTCATGCCGGGTCTCGGCCTCGATCGCATCGATTTCGGCGGTGTTGGCCTCGGTGAAGACGGCCATGGCGGCATCGCCCTTTTCGCGGATGGTGCGGGCGGCCTGTTCGGGAATCGCGCCGAGCCGGGCCATGCCCTCGCAGGCCAGGGCCTCGATCTCGAACCAGATCCGGTACTTGTTTTCCTGGGTCCAGATGGCGGCGGCCTCGCGGCGGGTATAGCGGGGGATCATGGTCAAGCTCCTGCGGCAAAAATACTCCGGCTTCGCCTAGCCCTGCCTTGGATCATTGACAAGGCGGCAGGGCGCGCGCCACTGCGAGGGCATGGAGATTTTTCCGTTTCTGATCATTCTCGCGCAAATCTTGCTCATCGATCTGGTACTGGCGGGCGATAATGCCATCATCATCGGGCTGGCGGTGGCCAAGCTCGAGGCCACGCAGCGCCGCCGGGCGATTCTGATTGGTATTTTGGGGGCCACGCTGATCCGCGTTTTGTTCGCGCTGGTCGCGCTGCGGCTGCTCGCGATTATCGGGCTGACCTTGGCGGGCGGGGTGCTGCTGCTCTGGGTTGTTTGGAAAACCGCGCGCGAGCTGCGTGCCCCGGCGGATCATGCGGCGGGGGCGGCCCCTGGCAGTTTGGGGGGTGCGATCTGGCGGATCGTGGTCGCCGATATTTCCATGAGCCTGGATAATGTCCTGGCCGTGGCGGGGGCGGCGCGCGCACATCCGCTTTTGTTGGCGCTGGGGCTGCTGATCTCGATTGGGTTAATGGGGCTGGCGGCGGGCCTCATCGTGCGGCTATTGCAGCGTTTTCCCTGGCTGGCCTGGGTTGGCATTCTCATCGTGCTGTATGTGGCGCTGTCGATGATCTGGCATGGCTGGCACGAGGTGCTACCGCATCTGCAGGTTCTGTTTTAAGCCTCAAACCGGGTTACGGCCCCGGCCCGTTTGCAGGCCGGGGTGGTTGGTTTACTTCATCACGATTTCAACGCGGCGGTTCTGCGGCTCACGCACATTTGGCCCCGTGGGGACCAGCAGATGAGTTTCGCCAAAAGCGCGGATCTCGATTGCCGAAGCGGGCACGCCATCGGCCACGAGCTGGGCCGCTACCGCCTGCGCGCGGCGCTTGGACAGGCCCATATTATATTTCGCCGGGCCTGATGTGTCGGTATAGCCGGATACATTGAGCGTGGTGACCTTGTTGGTCTTGCTGTCTTGTGCCGCCTGGGCGATCACCTGCGTGGCGCGCGGTGTCAGGCTGGCTTTATCCCAATCGAAGAACACAAGATAGGTCTTGGCCGGTGCCGGGGCTGGTGCTGCCACCGGTGCGGGCGCAGGCATGGGGGCGGGGGCAGGTGGTGGCGGCGGTGAGAATTCATAACGCAGCCCGACATTGATCTCGTTATTAGACTCATTGCCGGCCTTAAACTGGACCGGCTGGCCATTCACGCTGCCGGTATATTTGCGCGAACCCGCCAGTGCCACAAAACGATATTCCAGCGTGGCCGAAAGCCCCACCACCTGCGGAATTGGATAAGACAGCCCGACAATCCCCTGATAGGCGAGCGCGCCGCGCGCCTTGGATACCGCGGCCCCGCCAGCCGTCAGCCCGTTGAAATTGGCCTCCTGCCAGCCAACGCCCGCACCGATATAGGGGTAGAGCCAGGGCAGGCCGATATCGAAATCGAACAGCCCGTTGACGAACACGCCATACCGTCCCTCATGCCCGCCGGCGGGATAATCGACCCCGCCAAACTTCACCTTGGCGAAGCCGTTATTGATGTAGTCGCCCTCCAGCTCGACCCTAAAGCCATTGCCAAAGCCATAACCAGCACTGCCCGATACGTCGTAGCCATTATCCATGCCCAGCTGGCCGTCGCCCGCAAGCGGGGTATTGTTAACGGTGAGGGTCTTAACCTTCGGGCTGCTCTCAATATTATAGCCTGCCCCCAGGCTGACATAAGGCCCGGTCACGGGCTGGGCGTGGGCCGTGCGCGCTAAGGCCAGCGGCGTGGCCATTACGGTTGCGGCCATCAATATCGTGCGAAACGTCATTGGCGAAGACTCCTCTGAATGGCCAGGCATGGTTTGGCGTGCCCGGCCGCCCGAATGCCATCTAGACACAAGTTCGGCGGTTTGCGCAGGGGGGGCGGGCGCTGGGGCGGGTTAAACATCCCGCATGCCTGCTTGATGGTGCGGGCCCGTTAAAGAAGCGCCCTTTGGAGCCGGGCAGCAAAAACCCCCGGCGGTTGCCCGCCGGGGGTGGTGGAAGGCGTAATGGCGCGCCTTATTTCAGGACGATCTCAACACGGCGGTTCTGCGGCTCACGCACATTCGGGCCCGTGGGGACCAGCAGATGCGTCTCGCCGAAGGCATGGATCTCGATCGCGGAAGCCGGCACGCCATCGGTCACGAGCTGGGCCGCCACCGCCTTCGCGCGGCGCATGGACAGACCCATATTGTACTTGGCCGGACCAGACGTGTCGGTATAGCCGGAGACATCGAGCGTGGTGACCTTGTTGGTCTTGCTGTCTTGCGCCGCCTGGGAAATGATCTGGGTCGCGCGCGGCGTCAGATTATATTTATCCCAGTCAAAGAAGACGAGGTAGGTCTTGGCCGGTGCCGGGGCAGGGGCTGCCACGGGTGCCGGGGCAGGTGCCGGGGCAGGTGCCGGCGCGGGGGCGGGCTGGAACAGCTGGTAGCGCAGACCGACCAGGAACGTGTTGCTGGTGGTCGAGCCGATCTTAAAGTCGCTGCCGCCCATATTGTAGTTGCGGCTGGAGACCAGCTGCGAGAACTTGTACTCGGCGGTTGCGGACAGGCCTGGCACGAACGACAGCGGGTAGGACACGCCGGCGATGATGTCATAGGCAAAGCTGCCCTCGGTGCCGCTGACCGAACCGTTGGCATCGCGCAGCGCCGAGTCGAGATGGCGCCATTGATAGCCAACGCCCGCCCCCAAATACGGGAACACAGGCAGGCCGACATTGAAGTCATACAGGCCATTGATCATCGGGCCATAGGTGTTGATGCCACCTGTCACCCGCTGGCCGCCAATCTTGTGGGCGGTGTTGCGGTAAAAATTGCCGTTCAGCTCAACCCGGAAGCCATTGCCAAAACCATAACCGACCGCGGCATCGGCGGCATAGGAAGGACGGCTCATGAGTGTGCCGGCATCGGTGCCGGCCGAGTTGAGAAAGCTGGTCCCGCCGTCAAGGCTGACATACGGCCCGGTGACCGGCTGCGCCTGGGCGGCAAGAGGCAACGCAAGACAGGTAGCAGCGGCAAGAGCTAAGCGCAGCTTCATGGTAAAACTCCAATTATTCCTTAACAACGTACCGTCAGATGTAACCTGAACGGCAAAACTTCAACAGTTGGTTTTTGTTTCATTCAATAACATTCTGGCTCTGTTGCATTTTTGGCACAGATTTGGGCTGTCGGCAGAACGAATGGTGAATAGGTTACGAGGCTGTCAGGAACAGTTTATGGCGCGGAAAGTCTCGCTCGCATCACCCACCACCGTGGCGCCGGGGGCTGAGCGCAGCATCCAGCCACGATAGAGCGGCGCGGCGGAATTATCGCCCGTCTGTACGGTTAGGAAGATGGCGGCGTCGGGTAATTCATCGGGCGGGCGGATCATGCAAGCCTGGACGCTCACCGTCAGATTACCCACCTTAGCCTGGCCGCCGACCGGGATGCTCACGGTTGAGGTGCTGCCATCCACCTCGTTCAGCACGCCAAGCATGGCGGTTTTGCCGGGAACCCATTTATTTGGCGTGGGCGGGGCAATGTCGGGCGGGGGTTCTGTGCCGGTGGCACCGTTGGCCGCGGGTGTTCCGGCGGCCGGCGAGGGGGCGGCCATATTCGAGCCTACGGCGGCTGGCGCGGCATTGGTGCCTTCATTCGGCGTCGTGGGCGGCGCTGCCGTGGCGGTGGCCGTGGTGGATGAGACCGGGGGCAGTGGCGTTTGGGTCAGTCCCGGCGGCGGCGGTGCTGGCGCGGGTGTTGGTGCCGGCGCGGGGGCTGATTTGGCCGGCACAATGGTTGGTGGCGGGGGCACGTAAATCTCGCTCTGGCCGTTTTGGGCCATTGCGGGAGCGGCGCTCAGCGCCAGAATGGCGGGAATCGCGGCCAGCGCACGCATTAATGGGGCAGCGCCATCGGGTTGGCGGGCTGGGTCTGCCCGGATGAGGTGCCAGAGCTGTCACCCGCGCCCTTGTTCGAAGTCCCCCCCATCGAGAAGATGAATTTGCCGAGCAGATCCTCGATATTGATCGCCGATTGCGTAACCTGGAAGGTCTGATCCGGCGCCATCATTTCGTCTGATCCGCCGGGCGAAATCGAGACATAAGAGCCGCCCAGCAGCCCATCCGAGGCGATGGAGGCGCTGCTATCCACGGGCACCTTGATGTCATGGTCGATGATCAGCCGCACCTTTGCGGCATAGGTCACGGGGTCGAGTCGCTCATCGGCGACATGGCCGACCACAACGCCGCCGATTTTCACGTCGGCGCCTAGCGCAAGCGCGCCAATGCTGGAAAATTGCGCCCGCAGAGGATAGCCGCCCGTGCTGATCTCGCCCGTGGTGCGCAGCGCGTAAACCAGGAACACGGCCGCGACGGCGATCACCGCGAATCCAGTGAGAAGCTCGGGCAGACGGCGGGTCATCACGCCTGATCCGGCGCCCAAGCCTCGTAATCGGCGGACGCCTTGGCCCGCGCGCCACCCATATAATCATGGCCGGAGGGGCGGTAGCTCTGCGGCGTGCCGGTCAAGTTCGGCTGATGCGGCTGCTGCCAGGGACGGGCATTGCCTTCGGGCAGGGGCGCATCGGTCAGGTAATGAAGCCAGGCATGCCATTCCGGCCCGATCGTCGAGGCTTCCGGCGCGCCCGCATACACCACCCAGCGGCGGGTGCGGCGCGCACCACGGCGGCCCGGGCGCTCATAATATTGGTTGCCCAGCGCATCGCGCCCCACGAAACGGCCGCGAAATAGGGTGAGAAAGAACAGCCCCGGATTGCGGAACAACCTGCCCAGGCCGAGCGGCCGGGCCTGGCGTGCGGGGGCGGTGGCGTTCGAAGTGCTCATGCGCTCTCATATAGGAGATGCCGCGGGATTGGTCCATCTTGCTGTTTTTGGTAAGCTATCCACAGGATTTTGTGGGTTGACGGTAATTTAACCACAATATGCACTTTTATCGCCCGACGGCCCAGCCTAAAGTACCGGTATGGCACAGAACAGACCCGATAAATCCTGGCACGGCATCAAGCAGATGACGCTGACGGCTTCGGCGGACCCTGACGCGCCCGCCTGCCATGTGACCCTGCCCGCCGCCTGGGGCCAAGAGGCGGCCGATGCCTTGGCCGCCTTGCTGCCTGGGCGCGCACGGCTGGATTTGGTGGCCGCCGCCGAGGGCTGGATCGCCCCCATTGCGGCGCGCGGGGCCACGGCGGGGCTGGATGGGCAAACCGGATCCGCCCTGCATGCGCTGCTGGCGGCGCGGCGCGGCGCCCCCAGCACCAATATCTGGCGCAATCAGCCCGCCGGTACGCCTGGCTTCATGTTCAATCTGCCGGCCTTTGCCGATGATCATGGCGGGTTCGACATTGCTGGGTTTGGTGCGGCCATTGGTCTTGCCGTGACCGCGCTCACCCTGGCGGCACCCGGCGCGCACCAGCTGCGCCTGGGGATGACCGACCTGAACCTGCTATTGGCACGGCTTGGCGTAGCTTACGACTCCATCGCGGCGCGGGATCTGGCCGTGACCCTGGCGGCCTTCATGGCGGCCAAGGCCGATCTGGCGTCCGCCGCCCTGCTGGCGCGGGGTGCGGCGCCTGGTCATGCCATTGGCTATAGTGTCCCGCTGCCTGCAAGCGCGCCCCTGCCCGGGCTGCGCGAAGCTGCACTTGCCGCGCGTGACGAGGCTCTGGCCCAGGGCACGCGGCGGCACGAAACGCTGCTTGGCTTTATCGCCGAACCGGCGGTTGAGGCGCTGTTGGGTGCGGGCACGGTGAATTTTGCCCCGGCCCTCTCGCCCTTGACCCCTGGCGGCGATCTGGCCCATTGGACCCGGCAAAGCCTAGCCGCGCGCGGCCTCTCGGCCGAGACGGCGCTGGCCCGCCAGCTGGGCGGCGAAACCTTGTTTACCCCGCCATCCCCAACGGCTCATGCCGCCATGCATGAAGCGCTGGCGCCGTTTTTTGCCGCCATGCCCGCACGCCCGGCCGCATTGCCAGCCCCGGCGGCTGGCCAGCCCGAACGCGTACCTCTGCCCGCGCGGCGCAGCGGTTACACGCAAAAGGTCAGCATTGGCGGGCATAAATTATTCCTCTCCACCGGCGAGTATGAGGATGGCAGGCTGGGCGAGATTTTCGTGGCCCTGCATAAGGAGGGCTCGGCCTTCCGCGGCTTGATGGATGCGTTTGCCATCGCCGTCAGCCTGGGGCTTCAGCATGGGGTGCGGCTCGAGAATTATGTCGAGGCCTTCACCTTCACCCGTTTTGGCGCCGCTGGTGCTGTGGAGGGCGATGCCGCCGTGCCCGCCGCGACCTCGATGCTCGATTACGTATTCCGCAATCTGGCGGTGAATTATCTGGGGCGCACCAATTTGCCGCCCGCAACCCTGGACGAGCCGGACGAGATTGGCGATGGCGCCGCCGAACGCGCGCCGCTCTTGCCGCTTGATTTGCCAACCCCCGCCCCGCGCGAACGGCGCAAGGCCCTCAAACTGGTGAGTTGACCCGATGAACGTGATTGAACGCCTGGCCGACCTGGGCATTACCCTGCCAGAGCCCATGCCCCCCGTGGCGACCTATGTGCCGGTTAGCATCGCGGGCAATCTGGTTACGGTTAGCGGCCAGCTCCCCGCGATTGACGGCAAGGTAGCGGTCACCGGCAAGTTGGGGCTTGGCGTGTCGCTGGAAGAAGGCCAGCATGCGGCGCGGCTTTGTCTGATCAACGTGTTCGCCCAGCTTAACGCGGCCTTGCCCGGCGGGCTAGCCAGTGTGCGCAAGATCGTGCGTCTGGGCGGTTTTATCGCCGCCACGCCCGAATTCGCCCAGCATGCGGTGGTGATGAATGGCGCCTCCGATCTGGCCGTGGCCGCGTTTGGCGAGGCTGGGCGGCATGCGCGCTCAACCATTGGTGTCGCCTCTCTGCCGCTGGATGCGGCGGTTGAGGTGGAAGGGCAGTTCTGGCTCGGCTGAACCGCTTACCTTTCTGGCACCCAATATAGAATCCGGCGCAAGGCCCGGTCGACCAGCATGTAAAGCCCGATGGCGAGCAAGGCCAGAATGACAAGAGCTGCGAACATCAGCGGTGTTTGGATGCGCGCATTGGCGTTGATCATCACATAACCAAGGCCCGATGACGCGCCGACCCATTCCCCCAGCACCGCGCCGATGGGGGCAATGGCGGTGGCCACGCGCAGGCCCGAGGCAAAGGCCGGCAGGGCGGCGGGCAGGCGCAGCTGGAAGAGAATGCGCAAATGCCGGGCATTCATGGTATGGGCCAGATCCAGCCAGCCGGGCTCGGTGCGGCGCAGCCCGTCCAGGCAATTGGCGGTGACGGGGAAAAAAATGATTAGCACCGCCAGCGCCACCTTTGAGGCCATGCCAAAGCCGAGCCACAGCACCAGCAGCGGGGCCAGGGCAAAAACCGGGATGGCCTGGCTTATCACCAAAAGCGGCATCAGCCAGCGTTGCAGGAAGGGGGCCGCGGCAATGCACAGGGCCGCCCCCGCGCCAAGCAATGTGCCAAGCCCGAGGCCAAGCAGGATTTCAGTTAAAGTGACCAGCGTGTTGGCGGCCAGATCCGCCCGCTGGGTCCATAAGGCGTTGGCCACGGCCTGGGGTGTGGGCAGCATATAGGCCGGAATAGGGGCAAGGGCCGTGAGCGCGCCCCACAGGCCGACGAACACCGCCAGGGTGATGAGAAAGCGGCTGATCATGCGGGGATGGTACCAGCCAGGCGGCGCAGCAACTCGCCTTGCAGATGCAGCAGCGATTCATCGTCGGCCGGGCGCGGCGGGTGGCCCGGCACGGTAATGGGCGGCGCCAGCACGGCCGGGCTGCCGGCGAGCACGGCGAGGGAATGGCCCAGCCGGCAGGCTTCCAGCGGGTCGTGCGTGATCAGAAACACGGTGCGCCCGGCCAGCAGCCGGGCGGCCAGGTCCTGGATCCGCGCGCGGGTAATCGCATCCAGTGCCGAGAAGGGCTCATCCATCAGCACCACGGGCCGGTCCTCATACAAGGTGCGGGCCAGGGCCACGCGCTGGCGCTCGCCGCCGGACAGCTGGGCGGGCAGGGCGCGGGCACGGGCGCGCAGCCCCACCTGTGCGAGCAGATCATCCGCCTTTGCCCGGTCCGGCCGTTTGCCGCGCAGCTTATCGCCCAGCATGACATTGCCGCGCGCACTGGCCCAGGGCAGCAGCAAATCCTGCTGCGCCATATAGGCGATGCGCCCGGCCAGCGGCGCGCCATCGCTGGCCGTCACTTGGCCGCTGGCGGGCGCCTCTAATCCTGCGATAATGCGCAACAAGCTGGTCTTGCCCACCCCGCTGGGCCCCAGCAGGACGGAGAATTGCCTGGCTTCCAGCGTTAAATTCAGGGCCTCGAAAATCAGCACCCCGGCATAGGTGAGGCTCAGATTTTCAAGCCGCAGGCCTGGGGGAGCAAGGTGCTGCTCAGCTTGTGACGGCAACCGCATAATCTCGCAGGGGCAGGGCGGCCTTGATCAGCCCGGCCTTGGCCATGAAATCGCGGTAGACAATGTAGCGATGCGTATTGAGCGCCGCCGGATCGGACGCGAAATAGGGGGGGAGCGCATGCCAGGAGGCGATATCGAGCTTGTCGTTCAGCTTGGGGTGATCCTTCAGGAACTGTTTGAGCATGCCTTCCGGGTCGGCATGCAGGGCGGCAACCCCCTCTTTCAGCGCGTGTAAAAAGCGCGGCAGGGCTGGATTATGCAGCCCTGCGGTGTTGGAGAGCAGGATCAACTCATCGGAGGGCGGCACGCCATAATCCTCGGGGTAGAAGATCACCGGGTCCAGCCCATCCTGCGCCAGCTCAATATCCTCATAGGTACGGAAGGTGCCAATCACCGCATCCACCTCGCCCGCGCGCAGCGCCGTGATCAGGTTGAAATTGACGTTGACCAGCGTGACGTCATGCAGCGAAAGCCCGGCATGGCGGAGCATGGTGCCGATCAGCACGGTTTCCACCCCGGCCACGGAATAGCCGATCTTGCGGCCCTTCAGGTCGGCCAGTGTCTTGATGCCGCTGCGCTTGAGCGCGGTCAGCGTGTTCAGGGGGTTGTCGATCAGCGTGCCGGTGCGGCGCACGGGCAGGCCCTGATCGACCAGTAGATAGAGCTGGGGCTGATAGCTAAGGGCGGCGTCGGCCTTGCCGGCGGCCAGCAGGCGGGGGGGCAGGTCAGGATCGGTTGGCGCGATGAGGTCGACCATAAGCCCCGCGCGCTTGAACGCCCCACAATAGCGCGCGGCGAAAAGCGGCGCATGGTCGGGATTGACGAACCAATCCAGGATCACGGTGAATTTGCGCCAGGGTAGGGCCCGCGCAATGGCGGGGGCGGCAAGGGTGGCGGTGCCCGCAGTAAGTAACAGACGGCGGTTCAGGCTCATTTCAGCTCCCAATGCCTTTATCAACAGGGGTTAAATAATGATTCTGGCCCACGCCTTTAAAACCGCCCCACCAAGATGGCCAGCGCCAGGGCCAGCCCCACTTCGCGGTTGAGCTTGAACAAGGCCAGGCAGCGGGCGGGATCGTCAATATCCAGCCGCCAAACCTGCCAGCCCAGCAAGGCGGCGGGCAGGATCAGCAGCGCATAGCCGATCTGGTTGATCCCGAAGCTGGCAAAGGCGGGCAACAGCAAAAGCAGCATCATTGCGTAACAAACCGTTAGCATGGCGCGGGTTTGCTGGCCAAACAGCCGGGCGGTGGATTTCACGCCGATCAGTGTGTCATCGGCGCGGTCCTGGTGGGCGTAAATCGTGTCAAAGCCGAGAATCCAGAAAATCGCGGCGGCATAAAGGAACAGGCTGCCCCAGGAGATAATGTGGTTGCTGGCGGCGGCATAGCCCAGCAACGCGCCCCAGCCAAAGGTAAAGCCAAGCGCGATTTGCGGCCACCAGGTCACGCGCTTGGCCAGCGGGTAGAGTGCCACCAGCAGCAGCGAGGCCGCGCCCAGAATCCGCGCGGCCCAGGGCAGCAGCAGTAAAATACCCAGCCCGATCAGGCAGAGCAGCGCCAGGAACGCCAAGGCCTGCGGCACATGAATGGCGCCAGAGGCCAGTGGGCGGCCGCGCGTTCGCTCCACCTTGGCGTCCATATCGCGGTCCCACAGATCATTCACCACACAGCCCGCGCCGCGCATCACCACAGCCCCCAGCGCAAAGAGCAGGATCAGCCATATCCCCTGCCATACCCCGCGCGCGGCCAGGCACAGGCTCCATAGGCCGGGCATGAATAAAAGCCACGCGCCAATCGGCCGGTCGAGCCGTGCCAGCAGCGCATAGGGAACAAGAGCAGGCGGCAATTGGCCCACCCAGCCGCCGCGCCGTATATCGGTGAATCCGTTCATGGTGCTATTCAACGCCGCATGAGTGTCGCGTCAATTCGTCTGTTTGTCACCGGCCCGTTAAATCCAGGGGCTGAGTTCGCCTTGCCCGAGGCGCAATCGCATTATCTCGCCACTGTGCTGCGCGCGGCGGTGGACGAGCGGTTGCGTATTTTCGATGGGGTGAGCGGCGAGTTCACGGCCCGCATCACGGCGCTGGCACGCAAATCCGTGCGCCTGGCGGTGGAGTCGCAAACCCGCCCGCAAGAGCCCGCGCCCGATTGCTGGCTGTGCTTTGCCCTGCTCAAACGCACCCGCACCGACCTGGTGGTGGAAAAGGCGACTGAACTTGGCGTGTCGGTGATTCAGCCCATCATCACCGCCCGCACCCAGGCCGAGCGGGTGAATCTGGAGCGTCTGGCCAGCATCGCCACCGAGGCGGCCGAGCAGTGCGAACGCCTGAATGTGCCCCATATCCGCCCACCCGCGCCCCTGGCACGGCTGATGGCGGACTGGCCGGCGGACCGGCCCTTGTTCGTGGCCGATGAGCGACGCACCGCCGGGCTGCTGGGGCCAGCCCGGGGCCCCAGCGCGCTGATGGTTGGCCCTGAGGGCGGCTTTACCGATGTGGAACTTGAAGCTATCGCTCGCACACCCCAGGTGACGCGCGTGTCGCTCGGGCATCGCATCTTGCGGGCCGAGACCGCATCCATAGCCGGGTTGGCGCTGCATCTCGCGGCGTGGCCTTAAATGTTTTGAGGAGCCGCTTTTGTCGAACCCCGGCGATGCCGATACGAGGCGCATCTCGCATGAGCGCGACCTTGCCGCCTATCTCGCGGCAGGCTGCAAGCCTACGGCGCATTTTACCATCGGCACCGAGCATGAGGCGTTTGGCTTCCGCCACGCCGATAACGCGCCCCCACCTTACGAGGGCGAAGGCGGCATTGGCGCGCTGCTGGGCGCCATCGCGGCGCATGAGGCCTGGCCGCCAATCCTCGACCAGGAGCGGACGATTGGGCTGAAAGCCGATGGCGCCTCGCTCTCGCTCGAGCCGGGCGGGCAGTTCGAGCTTTCGGGCGCGACCCAGACCGACCTGCACGCCACCCGGGCCGAGTTGGATGCGCATCTGGCGCGGCTCGCGGCCATCGGGCCAGAGCTTGGGCTGGGCTTCCTGCCGCTCGGCTTTCATCCCACCGCGCGGCGGGCGGATATGCCGGTCATGCCCAAGGGGCGTTATGCCATTATGCGCCGCTACATGCCGCGCGTGGGCACGCGCGGGCTGGACATGATGTTCCGGACCTGCACCGTGCAGGTCAATCTCGATTTCTGCTCCGAGGCCGACATGGCCCGCAAGATCCGCGTGGCCGCGGCCCTGCAGCCTTTGGCCACGGCGTTGTTCGCCAATTCGCCCTTTTACGAGGGCCGGCCCAATGGCTATCTCTCCAACCGCGCCCTGGTCTGGACCGATACGGATAATGAACGTGCGGGCCTGCCCGCGATATTCTTCGAAGATGATTTCGGGTTCGAGGCTTATGCGCGCTGGCTGCTCGATGTGCCGATGTATTTCGTCTATCGCGACGGCGTGTATCACGATGTGGCGGGGGCGTCCTTCCGCGATTTCATGGCTGGCAGGCTCACGGCGCTGCCCGGGGTTGAGGCCACGATCGGCGATTTCGCCGACCATGCCACCACCGCCTTCCCCGATGTGCGGCTGAAAAAATATATCGAGACGCGCGGGGCCGATTCCGGCCGGCCGGAGATGATCCTGGCGCAATCAGCCCTCTGGACCGGGCTATTATACGACCCA
>JAKBBM010000101.1 GCA_021808545.1 Pseudomonadota bacterium
GACAGCATTGGGCATGTAGCCGGTGGTGAACAGCACCGCCGCATCCGGCCAGCGTTGCCGGAAAATATCGGCGAGCTGGCGCCCGTTCAGTGAGCCGGTCAGCACCATATCGGTGAACAGCAGATCGATCCGCGGACTTGTTTCGATGAAGGGGATCGCGGCGGTGGCGTTTTCCACGGCGACCACCTCATATCCATGGTTGTGCAACACTTCGGAGACAAATTGCCGCACCGTGTCGTCATCCTCCACCAAGAGCACGACCTCGCCCCGGCCGGGCAGGGGAGAGGCCGTGTCTGAGGCGCTGGGCGCGGCTTGGCTGGGCATGGTCTGGTCCAGGCGGGGCAGGTACAGCCGCACCGTGGTGCCTTGGCCCGGTGCGCTGTCAATTTGCACATGCCCGTGGGATTGTTTGATGAAGCCGTAAACCTGGGCCAGGCCAAGCCCGGTGCCCTGGCCCGCTGGCTTGGTGGTGAAGAACGGCTCAAACACCCGGGCCGCCACGCTGGGCATCATGCCGCAGCCCGTATCTGTAACCGCGATCAGCACGTAATCGCCTGGCGGCAGCTCGGCCACCGGATGGGCGCCGTTGACCGTTACGTTGCGTGTCTCGATCGTCAGGTGTCCGCCTGCCATCATCGCATCGCGCGCATTCACGGCAAGGTTGAGGATGGCGTTTTCCAGCTGGTGCCCATCGGCCAGGATGGGCCAGAGCTGTTGAGCGCAGACCAGCTCCAACGCAATCTGTTCGCCCAACGCCCGATGCAGGATTTCCGACATGTCGGTCAGCAGCCCGTTGGGGTCGATCGGGGCGGGCGCCAGCGGCTGGCGCCGGGCAAAAGCCAGCAGCCGGTGCGTAAGCGCGGCAGCACGCCGCCCGCCTTCCATCGCGGTCTCGATCCGGCGTTTAACCGTTGCCCCTGCATCAGCCAGGTCACGCTGCAGTAATTCCAGGCTGCCCATGATGATGGTGAGCAGATTGTTGAAATCATGCGCGATGCCGCCGGTGAGCTGGCCGATCAGCTCCATCTTCTGGCTTTGGCGCAATTGTTCCTCACGCGCCTTATCCTCGGTCACGTCGCGGCCGATGGCATGGAATTGTCCGGTATCGAGAAGTGGCACGATATGCCACGCCACCCAGGCGTAGCTGCCATCATCGCGCCGCAGCCGGGTTTCGATGCGCCGGGGGGTGGCGCCGGGCGAAGCCAGAACCGCGCGGGTCAGGGCCGCATCATCAGGGTGGACCTCATCGGGCAGGCATGTTCCCACCAGGGCCGGCCGGCCGGTTATCTGCGTCCAGGCCGGGTTAAGGCGCAGTAATTGCCCCTGCCGGTCCATCACCGCCAATATATCGGTGGACAGGGTCACAATCCGGTTGAACTCGTCATTCAGCATGAGCAGCTGGCGGGTATGGACGAGATGGCCGCGCACCACTGTCCAGGCCAGGATAAAGCCCGCCAGCAGGCAGAGCAGCGCCACGCCCTGGAATAGCCGCATGGTGCGCGCCGCCGCTTGGCGCAAGCCGAGCATGCGGCTCAGCAGCCGCGTTTGCATCATGTCATCCCAGGCGCGGATGCGGCGCATATCCTCCAGCCCCTCATTGCTGCGCAGTAAGGCCAGGGCCTGCGTGCGCTGGCCCACATGCAAGAGGTCGAGCGTGGTGCGCAGTTCATCCAGCTTATCGTCGATCACCGGCTGCATCGCGGTCATGTCCAACACGGTGCCAAGCCGCGCGGTAATGGCGGGCACCGCCCGCGTCGCCTGTTGGTAAGGCGGCAGATAGGTTTTATCGCCCGTGAGCAGGAAGCCGCGCTGCGCGGTTTCGGCCTGTTGCAGGTTCAGCACCAGCGACATCAGCAAGGTGCGTGTGTTGCGGACCTTGCTGGCGGCTTCTTCATCGCGGTGTTGTACCTGGCTGCACCAGAACGCGAACAAGAACAGCCCCAGCAGCAACGTGAACCCCCCCAGCAGCAGCAACCGTGCCTGCCGTTCCTGCGTTCTGGAAATCGTTTGTTTTGTGCCGATGGTCTGCAATGCAACTCTATCCTGCTTGCCCGACTCTTCGCAGAGCCGGCATGGCGCGTCCAGAGCGATGCCAGACGACGCGCCGTTTTGGGCCGTGATGGCGTTATGTTCCGCCGATGAGCCGGTAGGGCACCATGCCGCGCTCGGCGGTGCCGGTATCCAGCGTCCAGCCCATGGGAGGCACGGAGCGGTGCCGGCACTGCGTGCGCGCGCAGGCCCGGCAGCCCGGGCCAACCGGATCGGCCGCCGCCGGATTGTTGAGGTTGAGCCCGGCGCTATAGACCATCAGCTCCGCATGCCGGATCTCGCAGCCCAGCACCACCGCCACCGCGCGCGGCCGCGCGAGGTAAGAGCCGCCGCCGCGCCCCACCGTGCGCGCGATATTGAGGTAGGTGACATCATCGGGCGTTGTGGCCAGTTGCACCAAAATTTCCCCCGGCCGGGCAAAAGCGCGATGTACATTCCAAAGCGGGCACGAGCCGCCAAATTGCGCGAAGGAAAAGCGCGTGGCCGATGAACGTTTAAGGATGTTGCCGGCAATGTCGGTCTTGGCGAAATAAAACGGAATACCGGGCAGATCGGGCCGTTGCAGGGTGGAGAGCCGGTGGCAGATTTGCTCGAAACTGGCGCCGAACTGGCGTTGAAGGCGCTGAATATCGTGGCGCACGGCGCGCGCGGCGGCATGAAAGCGCCCGTAGGGCAGCATGAGCGCGCCGGCGAAATAATTGGCCAGCGCGATGCGGGCCAGGCCTAGCGCTTCCTCGGATGAGAATTTCACCCGCCGCAGCTCCTTTTCGATCAGCGGCTTGTGTTCGAGCTGGCCGATAACATGGGCCAGCCAGAAAATCTCGCTCTCGGGGGCCGCGTCCTCGGCCAGATGCAGCCGCCGGGCGGCCCGGTTGAGCCGCCAGAACACGCCCGCCTTGAGCAGCCCGGCGGCGGTGCTGGTGGTAATGCCGTGCGCATCGCGCAGATGGCGGCGCAGATCCTGGCTGAGCGCGGCGGTGGAAAAATTATTTTCCTCAAACAATGTTTCGGCTGCGCGGTCCAGCGCCTCGAAATGATTCTGCCGCGACTGCACCCAGTCGCGCACTTCGTCATAGGGAAAGCGCGGCAGGCTGGTGGCCGGGGCGGCGAGCTGCTCGCCCTGCGTGGTATAGGCGCGGTAGAGGGTCATGAACGCCTCGGCGAAGGCGGGGGCTGTGCGCACCAGGGCCTGCACCTCGGCTTGCGCGCCGGGCAGGGTGCGAAAAAGCGGGTCGGCTAGGTCTTCCTTGAGCTGGTTTTCGCGGCGGGCATCCTCGCTATCGGCGAAATAGGTCGTGGGCACGTTCAGCACCCGCGCCAGCCGCTCCAGCAGCCGGGGGGTAAGCGGGCGCTGGTCGCGTTCAATCTGGTTCAGGTAACTGGGTGAAATCCCTAGCAGCCGTGCCAGCTGGGATTGCTTGATGTCTGTCCGCTCGCGCAGGCGGCGCAGCCGCTCTCCGGCGAAAATTTTTTTCTCGGTCACGCGAATATTTTGCAAAATTTGCAAAATAGGGCAAGGCTTTCACCATAATCCGCAAGCGCCGCACTGGACGGCGGCGCATTTTGGCGCAAAAGGGAGCCGCGGCGGATAAGGAGCAGGCCACCGGATGAAACTTCACGAAGTTCGCGTCTATCCCTCGAAAACCCCCCTGCAGCGCGAGGACCAGCTGGCCTGGAAGCTGGCTTGTGTCGCGGCGGACAAGGTCGCCGTGCCCAAAGATGTCAGCGCGATGATCATCAACCGCCTGATCGACAATGCCGCCGTCGCCATTGCCGCCATTAACCGCGCCCCGAGCGTGGCCGCGCGCGGGGCGGCCTTGGGCCATATGAAGAAGCAGGGCGGCGCGCCGGTTTTTGGCTGCTCCACCCGCATGGCGGTCAGCCCCGAATGGGCCGCCTGGGCCAATGGCACCGCCGTGCGTGAACTCGATTACCATGATACCTTCCTGGCCGCTGATTATTCGCACCCCGCCGATAATATTCCCCCGATTCTCGCGGTCGCCCAGGCCATGGACTGCACCGGCCGGCAGCTGATCCGCGGCATCGCCGCCGGTTATGAAATTATGGTCGATCTCGTGAAGGGGATTTGCCTGCACAAGCACAAGATCGACCAGATCGCGCATCTGGGCCCGGCCCAGGCGGCGGGTATTGGCGCGCTCCTCGGCCTGCGCCAAGAGGTGATTTACCAGGCGGTGCAGCACGCGGTGCATGTCTCCTTCACCACCCGTCAGGCCCGCAAGGGCGATATTTCATCCTGGAAGGCCTTTGCCCCGGCCCATGCCGGCAAGCTCGCGATTGAGGCGGTGGACCGCGCGATGCGCGGCGAGCGCGCGCCAAGCCCGATTTATGAGGGCGAGGATTCCGTGATCGCCTGGATGCTGGATGGTCCCGAGGCGGTTTATCATGTGCCGCTGCCCGAGCGGGGCGAAGCCAAGCGCGCCATCATGGATACCTACACCAAGGAGCATTCGGCCGAATATCAGGCGCAGGCGCTCATCGACCTTGCCTTTCGCATGCGCGATTCCATCGAGGATGTCGAGGCGATCGAGAAGATCATCATCCACACCTCGCACCACACCCATACCGTGATCGGCTCAGGCGCCAACGACCCGCAGAAAATGGACCCGAAAGCCAGCCGCGAGACGCTGGACCATTCGGTTATGTATATTTTCGCGGTGGCGCTGCAGGATGGCGTGTGGGACCATGAGGCCTCTTATGCGCCCCGGCGCGCCGCCCGCGCCGATACTGTGCGTCTGTGGCACAAGATCGAGACGCGGGAGGATCCCGAATGGACCCGCCGCTACCATACGCTCGACCTGTCCGAAAAAGCCTTTGGCGCGCGGGTCGAGATTATCTTTAAGGACGGCGCCAGATTGGTGGATGAAATGGCCGTCGCCAACGCGCATCCGCTGGGCGCCAAGCCGTTTGAGCGCGAGGATTACATCCGCAAGTTCAAGATGCTGACGGATGGCATCATCTCCACCCGCGAGAGCAACCGGTTCCTTGAACTGGTGCAGGATCTGCCGCGCCTGACCGCGGGCGA
>JAKBBM010000038.1 GCA_021808545.1 Pseudomonadota bacterium
CCGCCGTAAGCCGCCCCGCATCGCCATGCAGCGCGTGCAGCTGATAGGGGATCACCAGCTCCACCTTGCCTTGCGCCGCCAGCAGATCGAGCCGGGCGGCACTTTCGGGGGCAGCGCGGAATTTGGGCCGCCGGTGCACAATGGCCACATGGGCGGCCACATCCTGCAGGGCCAGCGCCCAATCCACCGCCGAATCGCCGCCACCGGCAATCACCACGCGCTTGCCGCGCAGCTCCTCGCGCTTTTTCACGTAGTAGCGCACCGCCCCTGAGGCCTCGAAGGCGGAAAGCCCCTCCAGCGGCGGACGGTTGGGCCCAAACGCCCCGGCCCCGGCCGCGATGATCACGGCCTTGGCGGTAATCTCATCGCCCGCGCTGGTGGTGAGACGAAAAGCGCCCGGCGCGCCGCGCAGTTCCGTCACCCGCCGGCCCAAAAGCTTGGGGCAGTCAAACGGCGCGATCTGCGCCTCGAGCTGCGCGATCAGGGCCGCCCCCTCAATCGCGGGATGGGCCGGAATATCATAAATCGGCTTTTCCGGGTACAGGGCGACACATTGGCCGCCCAGCTCGTCCAGCGCGTCGATCAGCACGCAGGACATTTTCAGCATCCCGCATTCAAACACCGCGAACATCCCCGCCGGGCCGGCGCCAATGATCGCCACATCGGTTGCAATCTGTTCCATGGAAGCTGCTGTGCCGCAGCGCTCTTCCACAATCAAGCGGCAACGGGCAAAACGGCGGCATGAGACGATCCCTGCCCGACGAATCCGCAACCCAGGCGCTGGCACAGCGCTTAGCGGCCAAGGCCCGGCCGGGCGACGTGCTGCTGCTGCATGGCCCGCTGGGGGCGGGCAAATCCACGCTGGCGCGCGCCTTTATCCGCGAGCTGGCGCAAGACCCCGCCCTGCCCGTGCCCAGCCCCACTTTCACGCTGGTGCAAAGCTACGACACCCCGCGCGGGCCGGTCTTTCATTACGATCTCTGGCGGCTCGACGGGCCGGACGCGCTGGCCGAGCTGGGCTGGGACGAGGCGCAAGACGGCATCGTGCTGGTGGAATGGGCCGAGCGACTTGGCCCGCTTAGCCCGCCTGGCGCATTGCACCTGACCCTCTCGCATCAGGGCACGGGGCGTGAGATAGAGCTCTCCGGCAATGAAAAATGGTTCGATGAATCCTGATACCGCAGTCATCTTAAGTGCGGGGCTTGGCACGCGCATGCGCCCGCTCACCCTGACCACCCCCAAACCGCTGCTGCCACTTGGCGGGCAGCCGATTCTCGCCCACACGCTGGCGCGCCTGCGCGAGGCGGGGATTAGCCGCATCATCGTCAACGCGCATTATCTCGCCGACCAGATCGAGGATTTTCTGCGTCCCTATCCGGGGGTGAGCGTCACCCACGAGGCGGAATTGCAGGATACGGGCGGGGCGATCGCGGCCATGGCAGCCAAGGGGCTGCTGCCAAATACCCCCTTTTTCGTCATCAATGGCGATACGTATTGGGTGGATGGCCCCAGCCCCACTTTGGCGCGGCTGAGCCGCGGGTTCGACCCCGCGGCCCACGATGCGCGGCTGCTGCTGGCGCGCACCGCCGGGGCCGTGGCTGAAACCTGGCGGGGCGATTTTCTCTGGCCGCGCGATGGCAAGCTCCAGCGCCGGGGCGAACGCGACGTAGCACCGTTTTTATATGCCGGGGTGCAGCTCGTCTCGCCCATGCTGTTCAAAGACGCGCCCGAAGGTGCTTTCAGCATGAACAGGCTGTGGGATACGGCCCTGGCGCAGGACCGGCTGGAGGCCATCGTGCATGACGGGGTGTGGTTCCATCTCTCCACGCCTGAGGATCTGGCCCGAGCCGAGACGGTGCTGCAAGCGCGGGAAGTCGGGAACACGACATGAAGATCGGCGCCTTCCCGCCGGATGCGCCCTTCCTGGCCGCTTTGGCGCGGCTGTGGCTGGCGCAAGGCGGGGCGGCTCATGACGGGCTGATCATCCTGCCCAGCCGCCGCGCGGCGCAGGCGCTGGCCGGCGCGTTTTTGCAGGCCAATGGCGGCCAGGCGCTTTTGCTGCCGCGCATTATCGCCCTTGGCAATATCGATGAAGCGGGCCTGGCCCTGTCCGCCGGTTTTACCCTGCCCACCGCCATGGCACCCGCACGGCGTCAGGCGCTGCTGGCACGGCTGATTCTGGCTCGCCCGCAAGCGCCTGGCGTACCGCGCAGCCTGCCCGCCGCGTGGAAGCTGGCGGCCGAGCTCGCCGCCTTACAGGACGAGGCCGATCATGCCGAGATAGATCTCGCCACCGCCCTCCCCCAGCTCGTGCCCGAGCGCCTGGCCGCGCATTGGCAGACGACACTGGCATTTCTGGACATCGTCACCCATGCCTGGCCCGCCATTCTGGCCGAGGAAGGGCTGATGAACCCAGCCCAGCGGCTGCGCGCGCTGATCGATGCGCAAAGCCGGGCTTGGCGCGCCAGCCCGCCCCCCGACCGGGTCTGGATGGTCGCGGCAGAGGGCACGCCCGCCATTGCCCGCATGGCGCACACCGTGGCGGGGCTGGCGCACGGGCAGCTGATCCTGCCCGGCTATGACCCTTATGTGCCCAATGACGGATGGGACGCGCTGGATGAAAGCCATCCGCAAGCGGGCATCGCCCGGCTGCTAACCGATATTGGCGCGCGGCGGGACGATATCATCCCACTGCCAGCGCCTGCATCGGCGGTGTCCATGGGGCGCGGCCGCACCCTCTCGCGCGCGCTGCTGCCCGCCGCGGCACTCGAGGCATGGCAACAGGACACCGCACTGGACATCACCGGCCTGACCCGGCTGGAAACCGCCGACGAAACGGCAAACGCCACCGCCATCGCCATGGTTCTGCGCGAGGCTTTGGCGCAGCCCGGCACTTCCGCCGCCCTCATCACCCCAGACCGCGAATTGGCCGCGCGCGTGGCCAGCACGCTCAAGCGCTTTGGCATCACCGCCGATGACAGTGCGGGCGAACCGCTGGCCCAAAGCCCGCCGGCTGTGTTTTTGCGTTTGCTCGCCCGGGCCTGGGCCAGCCACTATGCGCCGTTGCCGCTGCTGGCCTTGCTGAAACACCCGCTGGCGGCGGGCGGTCTGGCACCTGGGCAATTCCGCGATCTGGCCCGCCGGCTGGAACTGGCCGCCCTGCGCGGCCCGCGCCCGGAAGCGGGTTTTAGCGGGCTGCGCTACCGGCTGGACCAGGATGAGCGCCTGCTGGCCGAGCGCGATTTCCTCACCCGGTTGGAACTGCAACTTGAACCGCTGGCTCTGGCCGAGATGGTCGCCCCCGTCCAGGCCCTGCGCGCCTTGCTGCACGCAGCCGAGGCGTTGGCGGCAACCGACAGCGCGCCAGGAGCAGCACAATTATGGGCGGGTGAGGCGGGGCTGGCCTTGTCCGCGCTGTTGCTGGAAATGCTCAGCACCCTGGAAGACCTGCCGGATATGCCCGCCGCCGACCTGCCGCTCTTGCTGGATGCGCTGCTGGAAGGGGCGGCCGTGCGCCGCCCGCGCGCCAAGGATGGGCATCCGCGCATCGCCATTTGGGGCCTGCAAGAGGCCGCGTTGCAAAGCGTGGATGTGGCCGTGCTGGGCGGGCTGGTGGAAGCTGTGTGGCCGGCCCCGGCGGAACCGGGGCCTTGGCTCTCGCGGCCCATGCGGCGCGGCACCGGCCTGCCCGTGCCGGAGCGTAAAATTGGCGCGGATGGGCTGGAATTCTTCCGTCTGGCCTGCACCTGCCCGCAGGTGGTGCTGGCCGCCCCCCGCCGGCGCCAGCGCGCGCCCGCCGTGCCCGCACGTTGGCTGACCCGGCTGGATGCGCTATTGGCCGGCGCCGGGCAAAGCCTGCCCCTGCACGAGGCCAGCTTCTGGGCCATGCAGCTCGATTTGCCAACTGCCCGCCAAACCCGCCCGCGCCCGCGCCCCACACCGCCGGCCAACATCCGCCCCGTAAGCGTCTCGATCTCCGATTTCGCCCTGTTGATCGCGGATCCTTACGCGATTTATGCGAAAAAAATCCTGAACCTGCGCGAGCTCGACCCGCTGGACGAGGAGAGCGACCAAAGCCTGTTTGGCGAGATCGTGCATGCGGGGTTGGCCCAGTTTTTCGCCACCCCCAATGCCTGCGATGGCCCCGCCGCCGCCGCCGCCCTCGCACGGCGGCTGGAGACCGAGATGCGGCAAAAACGCCCGCGCGCGGCGCTGGAACATTGGTGGGCCGCAAGGCTGGAACGCATTGCGGAATGGGTGATCGCCCTGGAGCGCGCCCGCCGCGCGCAGCATGGTACGCCCCAAGCCCTGGCGCATGAGGTGGAAGGCGAACTTGCCCTTGCGGGCGGCCTGCGCCTGAAAGGAAGAGCCGACCGGCTGGAGCGCGGTGCGGATGGCCGTTTAATGGTCATCGATTACAAAACCGGCACCGTGCCGACGGCAAAAGCTGTGGAAGCCGGCACCGCGCCGCAATTGCCGCTGGAGGCGGTGATGGCGCAGGCGGGCGCGTTCGGGCCGGATTTTCAGGCCGAATTGGCCGAGCTGGCCTATGTGAAACTGACCGGGCGCGCCGAGGCCGGCAAGGCGCACCGGCTGTTCGTTAAGGAGCCGGGCAAAATTCAGGATGTCGTGGCCATGGCCGCCGCCGCCCTGCCCGCCTTGCTGGCGCGCTATGCGGATGCGCAAACACCTTATCTGGCCGCGCCACACCCCGCGCGCGGCAACCCGTACGATCCTTATGCCGGTATTTCGCGCCGCGCCGAATGGGACGGGGAGGACGAGAATGACAGCGATTGATATCGCCAACGCGCAACAGCGCGCCGCCTCCAACCCGCGCGTGTCGGCCTTTGTCGCCGCTTCGGCGGGCAGCGGCAAAACCAAGCTGCTCACCGACCGGCTTTTGCGCCTGATGCTGGGCGGTGCCGCGCCTGAAAAAATCCTCTGCCTGACTTACACCAAGGCGGCGGCGGCGGAAATGCGAATCCGGCTGAACAAGCGGCTGGGCGATTGGGTGGTGTGGCCGCCGGCCCGGCTGGATGCCGCCTTGCGCGATCTGGATGTGCCGGTGAACGCCACAACCCGCGCGCGCGCGCGCCGCTTGTTTGCCGATGTGCTGGATCTGCCCGGCGGCATGCGCATCGAGACGATCCACGCGTTCTGCCAATCGCTGCTGCGCCGCTTTCCGCTGGAAGCGCGGCTCTCGCCGCATTTCGAGGTGGCCGATGATGAGGGATTCCTGCAGCGCCTGCGCGAGGCGCGTGAAACCGTGCTGGCCGCGCCGGATTTGCGCGACGCCATCTTCGCCCTGGCAGCGGAAACGAACGAAGCCGATTTTGCCACCCTGACCAAGAATTTTTGCGAATCAGACGCGCAAAGCTGGCAAGGTACACCGCCGCACACGCTGGCCGCCCTGCAGCGTAAGGCCCTGGGCCTTACAAATGAAACGCCCGAAGCGCTCTTGGCCCAGGCCGCAACCCCGCCGCGCGAGGATGAATTGCGTGCAGGGCTGCGCCAGCTTGCCGAACAGGGCAACCAAAGCGGCAAAAACTGGGCGCTTGCCTGTCTTGACTGGCTGGCTCTGCCGCCAGATGCGCGCAAAGCCGCTTGGGAGTCCTGGGCCGATCTGCATTTCACCACAGCCGGCACACCCAAAACCCTGCATAATTTCTTTGGTAAAAAACTGACCGCTGAAGAGCCGCGCATCCGCGAAACAATCACGCTTGAATGCCAGCGGATTGCACGCGTGCAGGACCGGCTGCGGGCAGTGCAGTTGGCGGACTTGAACGCGCATCTGGCCCATCTGCTCGCCCCCATCGCCGCGCGCGAGCGCGAGGGCAAGGAGGGTGCCGCCCAGCTCAGCTATGGCGATCTCATCAGCCGCACCGGCGATTTGTTGATTGACCCAGGTGCCGCCTGGGTTCTTTTCAAGCTTGATGGCGGCATCGAGCATCTCTTGCTCGATGAGGTGCAAGACACCGCCCCCGCGCAATGGGACATCGCCAATGCCATCGCCGCAGAATTTTTTGCCGGCGACGGCGCCCAAGACACCGCGCGCAGCATCTTCGCCGTGGGCGACGCCAAACAATCAATCTTCTCATTCCAGGGTGCTGATCTTAAAAGCTTCGGAAAATACCGGGATATTTTTAAATCCAAAGCGCTGGGCGCGCGGCAGACCTGGCTGGATGGCGAACTCTCCGTCTCTTTCCGCTCCAGCGCCCCGGTGCTGGAATTAACCGATGCGGTATTTGCCGCCGGCCCCGCGCGCGCCGGGGTTTGCGCGCCCGATGACGCACTGGCCCATGATGTCAGCCGCATCGGCCAGGCGGGGCGCGTGACACTCTGGCCCGCAACCGAACCGCGCGCGCCCACGGCGGTGCCCGCCTGGGACTTGCCCGAAGATTATGAACGCGTGGAATCCGCCAATGCGGTGCTGGCGCGCGATCTGGCGCATTTCATCGCAGCACGCCTGCAAGCGCCCCTGCCATCACGCGGCCGTCTGGCCCGGCCGGGGGATTTTCTAATCCTCGTGCGCCGGCGCAACGCGCTGGTCGGCGCCATGACCTCGGCGCTGAAGCAACAGGGGATTCCGGTTGCCGGGCGCGACCGCATGGTGCTGACCGCACAGACCGCGGTGAGCGACCTGCTTGCCTTGTGCGATGCGCTGCTGCTGCCCGAAGATGATCTCGCCTTTGCGCATTATCTTGCCTCGCCGCTGGGCGGGTTGAGCGACGATAGCCTAATGGCCCTGGCGCTGGGGCGCAAACGCTCTTTGGCCGCAACTTTGCAGGCCCGCGCGCCGGAGCGGGCGGATTGGCTGGCCGCGTGGCAGTTTTTCGACGCCTTACGCGCACGCGCGGATTTTCTCACCCCTTATGCGCTGCTGGCCGAAGCGCTGGGCCCGCTTGGCGGGCGCGCCCGGCTGCTGCGCCGGCTGGGCGCCGAGGCGGCCGAGCCGATTGACGAATTATGCGCCGAAGCCCTGGCCTTTGCCCAAACCGAGCCGGGCGCCTTGCAGAGCTTTGTGGCCCGGCTGCGGCAATCGGGCGCCTCCATCCGGCGCGAATCCGAGAATACCGCCGATGAGGTCCGGATCATGACCGTGCATGGCGCCAAGGGGCTGCAGGCGCCCATCGTGATTCTGCCGGATACAACGGGCCTGCCGGATATGAGCAACCAGCTCTTCCGGCTGAGCGTGCCAGGGCATGAGGCGCCCATCCCCATTTTCTGCCCCCGAACCGAGATGCGCCCATCCCAAATCGCCGCGGCCGCGCGCGCCGAACGCGATGCCGCGATGGCCGAATATAACCGGCTGCTTTATGTGGCGCTCACCCGCGCGGAAGATGAGTGCCTGATCTGCGGCACCCTACAGAGCGGCAAACTACCCGAGGAAAGCTGGTACGAAACGGTCCGCGCCGGGTTCGCGCGGCTGGGCGCGCACGCCGATGAGCAAGGTGCGCTGATACATGAATGCGCGCAAACCGCCGCACCGGACCGCGCCTCCACCACCGCCGCGCCGCCGGCGGTCAGCTTGCCGGCCTGGGCCGGCCAGGCGCCGGACTGGCAGGCCACGCCGCTGGCGCGCGAGACGCAAAAGCCCGAACGCATCGCCCCCAGCCGCGGCACCGAGGATCCGGCCCGCCAAGCCCTGGCCGCCAGCCCGCTGGAACCTGACCAAACCGCGCGCCGTGCGGCGCGCGCCGCCGCCATGGCCCGTGGTGTGGCCGTGCATGCGCTGTTGCAGCATTTGCCAGACATCCCCCGGCAAGACCAGGCTCAGGCCGCCTTGCGCTATCTCATGGCGCATCCCGATCTCGCGCCTGACGCCACTTCCATCCGGGATTCGGCCTTGCGGATTTTGCATGACCCCGCCTTGGCGCCGCTTTTTGGCCCCGGATCGCGCGCGGAAGTACCTCTGGCTGGCGTGGTGGGGGATGTGGAAATTGGTGGCCTCGCGGACCGGCTGGCGATCACGCCAGAGGGCATCTGGCTCGCCGATTACAAAACAGACCGCAGCCCCCCGGCGGAGATCAGCGCCATTCCCGCCGCCTATATCGCCCAGCTTGCCGCTTATCGCGCGATTCTACGGCAAATTCACCCGCACCTGCCCCTCACCTGCCTGCTGATCTGGACCACGACCGCCACCGCGATGAGCGTGCCCGGCGCCCTGCTGGATGGCGCCCGCCCAGCCTGACTTGATCGGCACCCCGTTCGCCGCCATGTTACGGAAAATTCCGAAATGCGTTTCTTTTAAGGTGAACCATGAGCAAAGCCGTTACCGATGAAACCTTCGCCAGCGATGTGCTGAAATCCGGCACCCCCGTGCTGGTTGATTTCTGGGCCGAATGGTGCGGCCCGTGCCGCTCCATCGCACCCTCGCTGGAAGAGCTGAGCAAGGAGTATGAAGGCAAGCTCGCGGTGGTGAAGATCAATATCGACGAAAACCCGATGACCCCGACCCAGTTTGGCGTGCGCGGCATCCCGACCCTGATGATCTTTAAAGATGGTCAGCCCGCCGCCACCCAGGTGGGTGCCGCCCCGAAATCCGCGCTGAAGGCCTGGATCGAGAAAAGCCTGTGACAGTCGACGACGGCGATGCCCGCGCGCCTGGTTACATGCCGATGGTCCGCGCCATCGCCATGCCCGCCGACGCCAATGCCGATGGCGATATTTTTGGCGGCTGGCTGATGAGCCAGATGGATCTGGCCGCGGGCAATCTCGCGGCCAGGGCCGCGCATGGGCGCAGCGCCACCGTGGCGGTGGATGGGATGAGCTTCATCCGCCCCGTGAAGGTGGGCGATGAGGTCAGCGTCTATTGCGAATTGCTGAGCACCGGCCGGACATCGCTAAAAATCGCGGTGGAGGCCTGGCGGCGCGCGCGCGGCGAGACGGCCGAACAACGCGTGACCAAGGCCGTATTCACCTTTGTCGCCATCGATTCCGATGGCAAACCCCGCCCGGTTCGCAAAACCACCTAACCACCCACGCGCCGCTTGGGCTCTGCGTCAAACAGGACTATGAGAAGGGCGGCTTTTTGAGACTGAGCGGAGCAGGACAAGGATGAGCGTACAGACAGAGGCGGCGAACGCGACCGAGATTTTCCACGTTAAAAGCCGGGCCGTGTCCTGCGATGGCGGGGTCGGCCCGCTGGGGCATCCGCGCGTCTATTTGCGGATTCTGGATAAACAAATCGCCTGTCCCTATTGCTCGCGCCTGTTCATCCTGGAAGACGGAGCAACGGACGACAGCCATTGAGGCTCGTTCTCATCGACGGCTCGGGATTCATTTTCCGGGCCTTCCACGCCCTCCCCGACATGACCCGCGCCGATGGCACGCATGTGAATGCCGTGTTTGGCTTTTGCAACATGATCGCGCGGCTGCTGCGCGAGCATACCGGCACGCATCTGGCCGTGGTGTTCGATGCCGGGCGGCATACATTCCGAAACCGCATTTACGACGCCTACAAGGCGCATCGCCCCCCGCCGCCGCCCGAACTCGTGCCGCAATTCGCGCTGATCCGCGAGGCGACACGCGCCTTTGGCCTGCCCGCCATTGAGCTGGCCGACTGGGAGGCCGACGACCTGATCGCCGCCTATGCGAAAGCCACGCGCGAAGCCGGGGGTGAGGCGGTGATCGTCTCATCCGACAAGGATCTGATGCAGCTCATCGGCCCTGGCGTCTCCATGCTGGACCCGATGAAGAACACCCCCATCGGCCTGGAGGAGGTGGAACGCAAATTCGGCGTCACGCCGGACAAGGTGGTGGAGGTGCAGGCCCTGATCGGCGATCCGGTGGATAATGTGCCGGGCGTGCCGGGTATTGGCCCCAAAGGGGCGGCGGCCCTTATTAACGAATATGGCTCGCTGGAGGCGGTGCTGGCGGCGGCTTCGGAGATGAAACCCTCCAAGCGGCGGGATTCACTGATCGAGCACGCCAAGGCCGCCCGGCTCTCGCACGAGCTGGTGCGCCTGCGCGACGATGCGCCCCTGCCCGCCCCGGTCGAGGAACTGGCACTCCGCCCCTGGGACGCGCCAACCTTACGCGCCTTTCTGGAGCAGAATAATTTCCGCAGCCTGCGCCACCGGCTGGGGCTGGAGGATGGCGCGGCCGAAGAGCCCGAGCCCGAAGCCAGCCACGTGCCTTTTGGCCCCTACCGGCTGATTTCGGCGGCCGGGGATTTGCAAACCCTGCTGGAGCAGGCCCGCGCGGCGGGGCGGATTGCGCTGTCGGTGCAAACCCTTGACCCCGCCTCGGGTTCGACAGAGCTGGCCGGGCTTGGCCTTGCCAGCAGCCCGGGCGAGGCCGCCTATCTGCCGCTCGCGCATGGCATACAGCTGGATGATGCCCCCCCGCTTGCCCTGGACCAGGCGCGCGCCCTTCTGGCGCCCCTGCTGGAAGATGAAGCGGTCATGAAAATTTTTCATGACGCCAAAACAGCCCTACATATTCTGCACGGGGCCGGCTTTACGGCGGTTTCGCCGCTCGATGATGTGATGCTGATCTCTTACGCGCAGGAGGCGGGAAAATACGCGCAAGATCCCGCCAGCCTGGCGCGCGCGCATCTGGGCCATAGCGCGCGCGATCTGGATTCGGTAACCGGCACCGGGCGCGCGCGGCAGATTTTTGCCAATGCGCCGCTTGAAGCGGCCCGGGATTACGCGGCCGAGGCGGCGGATATAACGCTGCGCCTGTGGGAGGCGCTGAAACCCGCCCTGCGCATGCACCATGCGCTTGGCCTGTATGAGCTGGTGGAGAAAAAACTGATCCCCGTTCTGGCTGGCATGGAAGCCGCGGGCGTGCTGGTGGACCGCGCGGATCTCGCCGCCATGTCGGTGGAATTCGAAGGCCGGATGGCCGCCTTCGAGGCCGAGATCCACAAACTGGCGGGGCGGGATTTCAATGTCGGCAGCCCCAAACAGCTGGGCGAGATTTTGTTCGAGGAGATGAAACTGCCCGGCGGCAAAAAGGGCAAAAACGGCGCCTGGGGCACGGATTCCGCGGTGCTGGAAAATCTGGCCGAGCAAGGTGTGGACATCGCCCAGCGCGTGATGGAGTGGCGCCAGCTCGCCAAGCTAAAAAGCACCTATGCCGATGCGCTGATCGGGCAGATCGACGCCAAAACCGGGCGCGTGCACACGCGCTTTCAAATGGCGGCGACAACCACCGGACGGCTCTCCTCAACCGATCCGAACCTGCAAAACATCCCCATCCGCACCGCGGAAGGCGCGCGCATCCGCAAAACCTTCATCGCCGCCCCGGGCCACAGCCTGATCTCGGCCGATTATTCGCAGATCGAGCTGCGCCTGCTCGCCCATGTGGCCGATATTCCGGCCCTTAAAGAGAGTTTCGCCAAGGGCGAGGATATTCACGCGCGCACCGCCTCGGAAGTGTTCGGCGTTCCCATGGCGGGCATGGACCCGCTCACCCGCCGCCGCGCCAAGGCGATTAATTTCGGCATTATTTACGGCATTTCCGCCTTTGGCCTGGCCCGCCAGCTCGGCATTAGCCCGGCCGAGGCGCGGGGCTATATCGACACCTATTTCAAACGCTATCCGCAAATCCGCGCCTATATGGAGGCCGCGCGCGAACAGGCCCGCACGGATGGGTTCGTGCTCACCCCGTTTGGGCGGCGCTGCTGGATCGCGCGGATTCAAGATAAAATCCCCGCCCTGCGCGCCTATGCCGAGCGCCAGGCGATCAACGCGCCCCTGCAAGGCGGAGCGGCTGACATCATCAAGCACGCCATGGTGAAATTGCCCAAGGCCCTGGCCGCGGCAAAATTATCCGCCCGGCTGCTGCTGCAAGTGCATGACGAATTGCTGTTCGAGGCGCCGGATGCACAAGCCGAACAGACCGCCAAGCTCGCGCAAGAGGTGATGCAGGAGGCGGCCACACTCTCCGTGCCGCTGGTGGTGGAAACCGGCATCGGCAAGAATTGGGGGGCCGCGCATTAGAGCCGGATGATTTTAGATCGAATCACCTTGTGATCCGCTCTAAAATCTGAATCCGTCTCTAAAATTAATGAGCGAGAGGGCGATTCAGACTTTCGAAGCGCGCGCGCAGCGAGTGCATCTCAAGTCATCGCGTTCTAGAGCCGGATGATTTGAGATTGGCGCCTATCTTTGCCCCCGCCATTAACCTGGTGGAAGCACGGCTCTGGCAGATACGCAGACGCGGCGTGGCAGATACCCCAAAAACCCTTAGCCGGGCCGGGCCCGCCATATAGGCCGCATGGCGGGTGCGCGTTATAAACCCGCCATCCGAACCAAATCAGGAGCCGCATTATGAGCGCCAGCGCCGCGAGCCAGCCCAAAACCAAAGTCACAGCTTTGCCGGGGGACGGCATCGGCCCCGAGGTGATGGACGCCACCATCCGCATCCTGAGCGCCGCCCAGGCGCCGATCGAATGGGAGATGGCCGAGGCCGGCGCCAAGATGTTCGAGAAAGGTGTCATCACCGGTGTGCCGCGCGAAACGCTGGACTCCATCGCCCGCAACAAACTCGCCCTGAAAAGCCCGCTGGAAACCCCGGTCGGTTATGGCGGCAAATCCGCCAATGTCACCTTGCGCAAATTCTTCGAGCTTTACGCCAATATCCGCCCGGTGCGCGAGCTGCCCGGCATCACCACCCCCTATACCGGGCGCGGGATCGACATGGTGATCGTGCGCGAGAATGTGGAGGATGTGTATGCCGGCATCGAGCATATGCAGACCACCACGGTCGCCCAATGCTTAAAACTGATGACCGCCCCCGGCTGCGAGCGCATCATCCGCGCCGCCTACGCCCTGGCCGAGGCCGAGGGGCGCAAGGGTGTTACCGTCGCCACCAAGGCCAACATCATGAAGCTGACCGAAGGCATGATGAAGCGCATGGGCGAGAAGGTGGCGGCCGAGTTCCCCGCCATCAAGCCCGGCCATATCATCATCGATAATTGCGCGCACCAGCTCGTCATCAAACCCGAGGCGTTCGATGTCATCGTCACCTCCAACATGAATGGCGACATTATCTCCGACCTCGCCGCCGGGCTCGTCGGCGGGCTGGGCATTGCCCCCTCCTCCAACCTTGGCGACCATGCCGCGATGTTCGAGGCGGTCCACGGCTCCGCCCCCGACATTGCCGGCAAGGGCCTCGCCAACCCCACGGCCCTGCTCTCGGCCGCGATCATGCTGCTGCGCCATATCGGCGCGTTCGAGGTGGCGGAAACGGTCGAGCAGGCACTGTTCATCACCCTCGCCGAGGGCAAGAACCTCACCGGAGACCTCGCCCCGCGCGGCCATGGTGTCGGCACCAACGCCTTTACAGAGCAGGTCATCGCCAATCTTGGCCGCACCTCGGCCATGCCCTCGCGCCACTATAACAAGCTGGAGCTGAAGACCTGGCCGGAACTCACCGCGCATATGGAGCCCAACACGCGCGAGCTGGTCGGGATCGATGTGTTCCTTGAAACCGATCTTAGTGCCGAAGAGCTGGGTCAGGCACTAGAAGCCATCGCGCAGGATAGCCCGTTCCGCCTCAACGGCATCTCCAATCGCGGCGTGCAGATTTATCCGCCCACCGGCGGGCAGACCTTCCTGGTTGACCATTTCGCCTGCCGCTTCATGTTCAAACACCCGATTTCGCTCTTGGCCTCCAAATCCGAAGGCCAGCCCGAAATCAGCTATCTGGTGCAGCGGATCGGCGCCAAATTCACCTGGATGCATATCGAGAAGCTGCAACGCTTCGATGGCAAGGATGCGTTTGAGCGCCCGCAGGGCGAGGGCTAAAACCCGCCTATAGCCGTTTTACACCGCGCCATTGGCCAACAGCGTGGCGCGGACCGCCTCTTGCGGCACATCGGCGCTGGTAAAGGCCTGGCCAATACCGCGCGTCAGCACGAAGGTGAGCTTGCCATCGCGCATCTTCTTATCCTGCTTCATATGCGCAAGCAGCGCCTCGGCCTCGTGGCCTGCAATGCGCGCGGACAGGCCCACGGCGGCAACATGCGCGGCAATCCGGCCTGTATCCTCTTGCGGGCACAGGCCCAGCCGGGCGGAAAGGTCGGTGGCCAGCACCAGCCCGGTGGCCACCGCCTCGCCATGCAGGAGCGTGCCATCATACCCGCTCTCGGCTTCCAGCGCGTGCGCGAACGTATGGCCCAGATTCAGCAAGGCGCGCCCGTTATTGGGCTTTGTCTCGCGCTCATCATCGCCCACCACATGCGCCTTAAAGGCCACGGCGCGGCGGATCGCCTCGGCCAGCAGCACATCATCGCCCGCCAGCATGGCGCTGGCATGGGTCTCGCACCATTCGTAAAACGCGGCATCGGCAATCAGCCCGGCCTTGACGATCTCGGCATAGCCCGCACGGCGCTCGCGCGCGGGCAGGCTGTGCAGCAAGGCGGTATCGGCCAGCACCAGGCGCGGCTGATGGAACGCGCCCACCAGATTCTTGCCCTGCGGCGTGTTCACCCCGGTTTTGCCGCCCACGCTGGAATCCACCTGCGAGAGCAAGGTCGTGGGGATCTGGATGAAAGGCAGGCCGCGCAGCGTGGCGGCGGCGGTAAAGCCGGCGAGATCGCCGACCACCCCGCCCCCCAGCGCGACCACGCAGGTCTGCCTGTCCACCTTGCGCGTCAGCAGGGCGTCAACCAGCTCCTGCCAGACGGCGATGGTCTTGGCGCCCTCACCCGCCGGGACGGTCAGCGCCTCATGCGCGATGCCGGCCTCACTCAGGCTTTCCTGCAAGACGGGTAGATGCAGCGGGGCGACGTTACTGTCGGTGATGATGACACAGCGCGGCTGCGCCAGCACGGGCGCGATGAGCGCGCCGGCCCGGCCCAGCAGCCCGGCGCCGATCACGACATCGTAGCCGCCTTGGCTCAGGCGCACGGGTACGCGCAAGGGCGTGGTATGGCTGGCCAGAGCGGTTATGACATGGTTTGTGGTCACGTGCGGGGGAGCCTCCGAACCGTCGATGATAATATCGGCCTGAGCATAAAACGGCGCGCGCGCGGCGGAAAGCCGCGCCAATATCTCGGCTGGGTCGCCCTCATTGAGCAACGGCCGGTGCGTGCGCCCCTGCACGCGCTGCACGAGCAGCGGCACCGGGCAGCGCAGCCAGACGGAAATACCCCGCGCGCGGATCATCGCGCGAGTCTCGCCATCCATGAAGGCGCCGCCGCCCGTGGCCAGCACAATTCGTCCGCTGGCGAGCAGGCGCTGGATCACGCGCTTCTCTCCGGCGCGGAAATACGCCTCGCCATGCAGGCGGAAAATTTCGGCGATGCTCATGCCCGCCGCGCGTTCAATCTCATGGTCCGAATCGAAGAAGGGCAGACCAAGCTCAGCGGCCAGGCGCTTGCCGATGGCGGTTTTACCCGCCCCCATAAGGCCGATAAGCACAATGCTGCGCGCATCATCGGGGCGCGTTTTCGTGTTGAATGACATGGCCGGACACGCTTATCACATTACCGGCATGACGATAGAGAGTAAGGCCGAGGCGTTTTTGGAAATGCTGGCCGCCGAGCGCGGGGCCAGCGCCAACACGCTGGCCGCCTATGCGGCCGATTTGAGCGATGCCGCCACATTCCTCGCGCGCCGGGGCACCAGCCTGGCCACGGCCGATACCGCCGCCCTGGCCGCTTATCTGCAAGGGCTGCACAATGCCGGCCTGGCCGCGCGCACCCAGGCGCGGCGGCGCTCCAGCCTGCGGCAATTCTATTTGTTCCTGCTGCGCGAGGGCGCGCGGGCCGATAACCCAGCCGCCGATCTGGCAGCCCCCAAGCTCGGCCAGCCCTTGCCCAAATATTTGAGCGAGTCGGAGGTGGACGCCCTGCTGGCCGCCGCGCGGGACATGAAAGGCCGGCCCGGCTTGAAGGCGGTGGCGGGGCTGGAGATTCTCTATGCCACGGGGTTACGCGTCTCGGAGCTTCTGGCCCTGCCTGGCGGGGCCTTGAGCACGGATGCGGCGATGCTGATGATCCGCGGCAAAGGCGGGCGGGAGCGGCTGATCCCGCTCTCGGACGCCGCGCGCGACGCCGCCGCCGCCTTGCGGGCGGCCCTGTCCGGCAAAGGGGCGGGGCCGCGCTTTCTGTTTCCCGGGCGCGATCCGCGCCAGGCGATGACCCGCCAGGGATTTGCGCTGCTGCTCAAACAGGTGGCGCACCAGGCCGGGCTGGACCCGGCCCGACTCTCACCGCACGTGCTGCGGCATTCCTTCGCCTCGCATTTGCTGGCGCATGGGGCGGATCTGCGCAGCCTGCAAAAGCTGCTCGGCCATGCCGATATCGCCACCACCCAGATTTACACCCATATCCTGGCCGCGCGGCTGCAACGGCTGGTGCAGGCGCATCACCCGTTGGCGGTTTCCACCACCACGCCCTGATGCACGGCCTCGGCCAGGGCCCGCACATCGCGCAGCACGGCGTCGGCATTTTCGCGGCAGAGTGTCTCGATCAGCGCGGAGGCGACAATGGCGGCATCGGCATGTTGCGCGACCACGGCGGCCTGGGCCGGGGTGCGCACGCCAAACCCCACCGCGATGGGCAGGCTGGTATGGGCGCGGATGCGGGGAATGTCGCGCGCCAGATCGGCGGCACTGGCGGTGCGCGTGCCGGTAATGCCGGTGATGCTGACATAATAGACAAAGCCCGACGAGCCCGCGAGCACCAAAGGCAGCCGTTCATTGGACGTGGTGGGCGCGATGAGGCGGATAAGGTCGAGCCCTTGGGCGGCGGCCTCGGGCAACAGCAGATCGGCTTCCTCGGTCGGCAGATCCACGATGATCAGCCCGTCAATCCCGGCCTGGGCGGCATCGGCGCAGAATTTCGCCACACCGTAGGAGAGGATGGGGTTGAGATAGCCCATCAGCACCAGCGGGGTGTGGTTATTCGCCGCGCGGAATTCCGCCACCAGCCCCAGCACGCCATGCAGGCTGGCCCCGGCCAGCAGCCCGCGCCGGCCGGCGGCCTGAATGGTGGGGCCATCGGCCATCGGGTCGGTGAAGGGCATGCCGATCTCGATAATATCGGCCCCGTTCGCCGCCATGCCGTGCAGCAGGGTGAGCGAGGTGGCGCGATCGGGATCGTACGCTTCGACGAACGGGATGAGGGCGGCACGCTTTTGCGCCTTCAGCGCTTTGAAAACACCAGCGATGCGGCTCACAATTCCACTCCCAAATGCTGGGCGACGGCGAAAATATCCTTATCCCCCCGGCCGCAGAGATTCATCAAGATAATCTCATCCTCACGCATTTGCGGGGCGATCTTCGCCACATGCGCCAGCGCGTGGCTGGGCTCCAGGGCAGGGATGATCCCCTCATGGCGGGTGCAGAGCTGGAAGGCATCCAGCGCCTGGGCGTCGGTCGCCGCCACATATTCCACCCGGCCAATATCGTGCAGCCAGGAATGTTCCGGCCCAATGCCCGGATAATCCAGCCCGGCGGAAATGGAATGCGCCTCCAGGATCTGCCCGTCCTCATTCTGCAGCAGATAGGTGCGGTTGCCATGCAGCACGCCCGGCCGCCCGCGCGAGAGGCTGGCCGCGTGCTCGCCCGACTCCAGCCCCTTGCCCGCCGCCTCGACCCCGATCAGCCGCACGTTGCTATCGTCCAGGAACGGGTGGAACAGGCCAATGGCGTTGGAGCCGCCGCCAATCGCGGCCACCGCCACATCCGGCAGGCGGCCCTCGGCCTCCAGCATCTGGGCCCTGGCCTCGTTGCCGATCACGCATTGGAAGTCACGGACCATGGCGGGGTAGGGGTGCGGCCCGGCGGCGGTGCCGATGATGTAGAACGTGTCCTGCACATTCGCGACCCAGTCGCGCATGGCATCGTTCATCGCATCCTTCAGCGTGGCGGCCCCGGAGCTCACCGGCACAATTTCCGCCCCCAGCAGCTTCATGCGGAACACGTTGGGCTTCTGCCGCTCCACATCCACCGCTCCCATATAAATGGTGCAGGGCAGGCCAAACAGCGCGCACACCGTGGCGGTGGCCACGCCATGCTGACCGGCCCCGGTTTCGGCGATGATGCGGGTCTTGCCCATGCGCTTGGCCAGCAGGATCTGGCCCAGGCAATTATTGATCTTATGCGCGCCGGTATGGTTCAGCTCATCGCGCTTGAAGTAGATTTTTGCCCCCCCCAGCACGCGCGAGAGCCGCTCGGCACGCCATAACGGGCTTGGCCGGCCGACATAATGTTTCAGGTAATAATCCAACTCGGCCTGGAAGCTGGGGTCGGCCTTGGCGGCCTCATAGGCAGCCTCGAGTTCCAGGATCAGCGGCATCAGCGTTTCGGCGACGAACCGGCCGCCAAAATCGCCAAACCGGCCGCGCCCATCCGGGCCATTGCGCAAACTATTGGGGAGAACGGACTTCATTGCCCGGCTTTAGCCGAACCCATGCGCCGGATAAAGGCCCCACGCCGCCGTGCGCGCCCGATCTTTGGGGGCGAACGGCGCGGCGGACCGGGCCGGGGCGCTGGATCAATCCACCTCCCCTGTTTCAGCCGCGTGCCGCCATTTTACTTTCCAAAATCTTACGGGGCGGGTAACCCTGTCCTGGGCGGGGCCTGTGCTGCCCAGCGTTCGGCTGATGACGGGACGTACCGGCCCCTTGGATCAGACGTTGTCGCGATGCCCCTCCCGGCGGCTGGCCGGGCGATAGCATTGCGGGGACGCTGACCGGATAAGGGAGATACGGGTTTTGAAGGGTGAAACGCTGATATTATCCATCGCCTTGGGCGTGATTTGTGTCGGCATCATTGTCCTGGTCTGGGACCTCATGCGCCGCCGCCGTGCCCGCGTCCGCAACGAACAAGCCCTTGAATCCGCCTTGTTCAAAGCCGCGCAAAACGCACACGCCGCGCCCGGCTACGAGTTGAAAACCGTCCTGGCCGAGGCGGAGGATGGTTTTATCTTCCGCCGCCATCTGGCGCTGACCGGCACCGCCACCCCGGCTGAAATCGCGCCGCCCGCGCTCTTATCAGACACGCCAGAGCCCCCCGCCGCGCCGCGCCCCGCCATGCCAGCCGCGGCCGCCGCGCCCGAACCGGCAACCGGCCCCGAACTGGCCCCCGAACCAGTGGCGGAGGCGCCCGCCCCCCCCGTGCTGACCTGCGCGGGGTATGGTGTCAGCTTCGGTGAGAAGGTGATCCTGGCCGATATATCCCTAACGGTTCCGGCCCATGGCATCACTGTTCTCATGGGGCCCGCCGGCACCGGCAAATCCACCCTGCTGCGCTCGCTGGCGGGGCTGTATGCGCAAAACAGCCTGTATCGGCATTGGGGCGAGGCGCGGTTCCGCGGCGCGGCCGTGGACGGCGCGAACCGCCCCCAGCTCGTCACCCAGCGCATCCAGCTCACCCAGCGCACGGCACTGGAGAGCCTGACCTTTCATCTGCGCGCCGAAATGGACAACCTGCCCCCCGCCGCACAGCGCGATTGGGCCTGCCAGTGGCTTACCCAAGCCGGCGCGCCAGAGCTGATCACGGCGCTGAACACCCCCTTCCTCGACCTGCCGCCGCTGGCACAGCGCATCATCACCATCTTGCGCGAGGCAACCGCGACCACCGACCTGCTGATGATCGACGAGCCGACCAGCGGCCTGTCCCCTGAAGACGCCGAGATTTTGCTCAGCCGCCTGCAAACTCTGGCCAGCCACACCGCGCTGCTTGTGGTCCTGCACAACCAGAAGCAGGCGCGCCGCATCGCCCAAGACGTGATTCTGCTGGCGGGCGGGCGCGTGCAAGAGCAATGCGCCACCACGCTCTTCTTCGAGACCCCGCGCACGCCGGTGGTCGCGCAATTCGTGGCCACCGGCAGCTGTGCCGTGCCCGCCCCCGACCTGCCCGACCACATGCGGGCCGCGGATGTGCCCGCCCCCCCACCCTTGCCCGCGGCGGCGATCGCGGCGATCTCGGCGCATGCGGCCCCGCCGCGCGCGGCGGATACGGGCACGCCGCCCGCCTTGCCGCTCTCCACCGCCGACCTCGACGAGATCCGCAACGAGATTCGCGCGGCCCTGACCCCAGCCGCCGCGCCGCCCTTGCGCACAATCACCGCCGCGCCAGAGCCAGCGCCGTCCCCCAGCCCCACCCAGGCCCAGAATGAGCGCGCCGCCGTGACCCGCTATCCGGGCAATTCAGCCGGGCCGCGCGGCTTTGTCTGGATCGAGGAAGGCCGCCTGGCCGCAACCCCGCAGCCCGGCGTCTCAGCGGATGTGGATTACGATTTGTCCTTACTGAAGGGGGTGGGTGTGACCACGCTGATCACCCTGACCGAGCGCGACTTCCCGCAAGAGTCCCTGGCACGGCACGGCCTGACCAACCTGCATCTGCCGGTGGCCGACCGCAAGGCGCCCACGGCGGCGGAAATGGATGTGCTGGTGAGCCGCATGCGCGAACTGCTGGAACGCGGCGAGGTGCTGGCCGTGCATTGCCTGGCCGGGCTTGGCCGCACGGGCACCATTCTCGCCGCCTATCTGGTGAAGGAGAAGGGGCTGTCCGCGCAGGTCGCCCTTAACCAGGTCCGCCGCTTCAACCGCCAATTCGTGCAGTCAGACGATCAAGAGGATTTCCTGACCGAATATGAGGTGCGCCAGGAACAGGCCCTCTTGCGCGACCGCGCCATCGACGCGCAAAAAACCTTCTGAACGGGGACGGCGCGCACGCCGCCCCTCCACATATCACAGGCCAAGCCGCCGCCAGCCTTTATGGCCTATACAACCCCCGCACATGGCGGTGGTATTTGGCCGCCAGATCCGTGATTGAGTAGGCATTGCCCCCCAACCGGCAAATCTCCAGCCGGTCCAGCGGCTGCCAGCCCGCCGTGCGCCACACTTGGCCAGGATAGATCTGATATCTCTGGCCCATTGTCGTGTACAAATACGCGCCGTTCACAGTGCTTAATTGCGCGGCATGGCAATGCGCCGGCACCGGCGCCGCAAGCCCGCGCCCCATACCCACCAGCAACAACAGCCAGATCCAGGCAAAGCGTTTCATCGATCCTCCTTTGCGCCCCATCTCAGCGCCACCGCCATGTTTGCGGACCCCTTATATGGTGCCGCGCGCGCCAAACGAAACGGCCCCGGACACGTCCTGGCAAAAACAAGACGTGACCGCCGCAAGGCGGCAATGCATATTATATCTACCACTCTGACCATTTTTCCTGTTTGCGGGAAAAAATGCCCAAACCCGACGAGCTCATCTTTGGCTTCAAGACCTTTTCCGGGGCGATGGCAGCTTTGTACCTGTCGCTCTGGCTGGGGCTGGACAATCCCTATTGGGCCATGGCCACGGCCTTCATCGTCGCGCATCCATTCGCCGGGGCCATGCGTTCAAAAGCGCTCTACCGGTTTTTTGGCACGGTGCTGGGCGGCTGCGCCGCGGTGGCGCTCGTGCCCAATCTGGTTAACGCGCCAGAGCTGCTCAGCCTCGCCTTGGCGCTCTGGATCGGGCTGTGCCTCTATCTGTCCCTGCTGGACCGCAGCCCGCGCGCCTATACCTTCATGCTGGCCGGCTATACGGCGGGCATTATCGGCTTTCCCGCGGTCAACGATCCCGGCCATATTTTTCAAACCGCGCTGACCCGGGTTGAGGAGATTTCCCTCGGTATCGGCTGCACCACGATGTTTGGCACCCTCATCTATCCGCGCCCGCTGGGGCCGATGCTGGCACGGCGCATTGCGAGCTGGGTCAAACCCGCAGCGGATTGGAGTGCCGCCGCCCTGGCCGGCGAGGGCGAATCGCCCCTCGCGCGCGAGGCGCGCCGGCGCCTGGCCTTCGAGGCTACCGATGCGGCCGTGATGATCACCCAGCTTGCCTATGACACCTCACACCTGCAGGCGGCGGTGCGACATGTAACCCGGCTGCGTTTATACGTAATCAGCCTGATGCCGGTGTTAAGCTCGATTGGCGAACGCGTGGCGCAATTGCGCCAGATGGACGCGCTAACCCCCTCCTTGCGGACAACGCTGCACGCCACGGCGGCCTGGGTGGCCACCGGCAAGGCCGATGGCGCCGCGGACGTGCTGGCCCAGATCAAGGCGCTGGAAGATAACGCTCATGATTGGGCCGGCCTGCTGCGCGCCAGCCTGGCGGTGCGGCTGGAGGAGCTGGTGAATATCGCGCAACATTCGCGCAAGCTGCGCCAGCATGTGGTGGAGGGCGACCCAGCCCCGGATAATCCACGTTTAGAAGCCGAATATATCGCCGTGACCGCGCACAACCGCGACCATAAGCTGGCCCTGCTGTCGGCGATGGCGGCCGCGCTGGCCGTTATCACCGTCTGCGCCATCTGGATCGCCACCGCCTGGCAGGCGGGCGCGGGCGCGGCGATCATGGTCGCCATCGCCTGTTCCTTCTTCGCCGCGCAAGACGACCCCGCCCCCGCTATCGCGCGCATGCTGCGCAATGCCGCCATCATCATCCTGGCCGATGCCGGGCTGATCTTCGCCATTCTGCCCAGGGTGGATAGTTTCAGCGCCTTGTATCTCGTGCTGCTGCCCTTTGGCCTGCTCATCGGCGTTCTGGTCTCACGCCCGGCCACCTTTGGCACCGGCATGGTTCTGGGCGCGGTCGGCACCACGCAGCTCGCGCTGGAAAATGGGTACCGGGGCGATTTCGTGGTGTATGCCAATAATTCCCTGGGGCTGATCCTGGGGCTCGGCGCGGCACTCGTCATCACCCGGCTGATCCGCTCAGTGGGCGCGGCCTGGAGCACGGAACGCCTGCTGCGCGCCAATTGGGCCGAGGTCGCGGCGGCGGCGCAAGCGAGCGGCGCGCATGACCGCGCCCGGCTCACCGGCATCATGATGGACCGTCTGGGGCTCATGATGCCGCGCCTGGCCGCCGTGGCCAGCGGCGCGGATGAGGCAGCGGCCACCGTAATGCGCGACCTGCGGGTGGGGCTGAACGTGGTGGCGCTGCAACGCGAGCAATGGCGTCTGCCCGCCCCCGCGCGTCAGGCCAGCACGCGGCTGCTCACCGCCATTGCCACCTGCTACCGCGACGATCCGCGCCACGCACCGCCCGAGACACTGCGCGACGCCATCGACGAGACAATCCGCACCTTGTTGCACGCCCCGCACACGTACCGCGCGGCATTGATGATGCTCTCGGGCCTGCGCAGTGTCCTGTTTCCCGCGGCACCACCGCCCGCCCTCTTTACCGCCCCAACCATTATGCAGGCCAGCACATGATCGGCGAAATCAACCTGTTCGGCGTGCTGCTCCCCCCCCTTCTGGTCTGGGCGGCGATGGCACTGCTCGTATCGGCCCTGGTCCGTTATCTGCTCGCCCGGGCCGGGTTATACCGTTTCGTCTGGCATCGGCCGCTGTTCGATGTCTCGCTCCTTATCATCCTGACCGGGCTGATCAGCCTGGCCATGACCCGCCTTTTCTGACATCCGGATCCTGCCATGTCCCGCATCAGCTTTCCCCTGCGCTTGCTTACCACCCTCCTTGTGGTGGCCGTGGCCGGACTCGTCGCCTGGCGGCTCTGGGTCTATTACATGGAAACCCCCTGGACCCGCGATGGCCGGGTGCGGGCCGACGTGGTCGCCTTGGCCCCCGATGTCAGCGGCCCGGTGGTGCGCGTGCTCGTTCACGACAATGAAATAGTCAAGGCCGGACAGGCTTTGTTCGAAATCGATCCTTCGCGCTTCATCCTGGCGCAGGATCTGGCCCAAGCCACAGTGCAAAAAGCCAAGGCCGCGATGCAAGAGGCCGAACGCACCGCCCGCCGCTACCAAGCCTTGTCGGCCAATGCCGCCTCGGCCCTGTCACGCGATCAGTCGGACTTTGCCGCCCAGCAGGCCAAGGCGGCTTACGCCCAAGCCCAGGCGCAAGAAAAAGTGGCGGCGCTCAACCTAACCCGCACCGTGGTGCGCGCCACGGTAAACGGCGCGGTTACCAACTTTTCCATGCGGCCCGGCGATTATGTGCGGGCCGGCACGCCGGTGATCGCCATTGTCGATACCGGCTCGCTCTATGTGGACGGGTATTTCGAGGAAACCAAGCTGCGCGGCATCGCCCTGGGCGATCAGGCCAAAATCCAACTCATGGATGGCGGCCCCGCCCTGCGCGGCCATGTCACCGGCATCGCGGCCGCAATCGCGGACACCGAACGCACCGCTGCCCCCACATTGCTGGCCGATGTGAACCCCACCTTCACCTGGGTGCGCCTGGCCGCGCGCGTGCCGGTGCGCATCGCGCTCGACCATGTGCCGGCGGGCACGAAACTGGTGGCGGGCATGACCTGCACGGTCTCGATCACGCCCTCTGGCCGTTAACACGGCGGCTTAGCGCCTCGGCGCCAGGCGCATATCTGGAGCGCCCCAGGCGCAAGACGGCTTAACGCGAAAAATCGCAAAAGCCGGTTTTTTCGCCTCAGACGCAAAACGAAAGCGGCGGTTTTTCGCGTCTGCCGTGTCCTGCGACGACCACCATGCCGCACCGCAAAAATACACCTTAAACACGAACAAAACAGCACAAAACCTTGTTAATTCTATCCAAGGTTTAAACCACACCTCGCGGCATGCGACTCCATACTGTCGGTTTTGGTTTATATTTTCTTAATTTTGACACGTTTAACGCGAAGGTTAAACAAAATAATTGACGAATACTTCCTATGGTTGTAGCTTTGGCTCAATGTTCTGGAGGCATCGATGAAAATCTTATCTTT
>JAKBBM010000039.1:0-19342 GCA_021808545.1 Pseudomonadota bacterium
ATGGCCGCCCCGCTGATTCTGGCCATGGCGTTCGGGCCGCTGCTCTCCTGGAAACGGGCCGATCTGTACCCCGTGTTGCAACGCCTATGGCTGGCCGCCGCCATTGCTGTGCTGGTATTCGTGGTCATCGCCGCAAGGCGGCATGTCATCGCCGCACTGGGGCTGGCCGGCGGCGCCTGGGTGGTGATGGCGGCGCTGACCGACCTTGCCACCCGCCTGCATCTGTTCCGCGCCCCCCTGGCCGGCACATTCGCCCGCCTGGGCACGCTGCCGCGCGGCGCGCTGGGGGCGGCGCTGGGGCATATTGGCTTTGGCGTTACCGTGCTTGGCATCGCTGGCATGACACTCGCCGCGCAGAAAGTGATCGTGCTGCAGCCAGGCCAGTCCACTAGCCTGGGCGGCTATACCTGGACGCTGGATGACATGCACACCGCCCCCGGCCCCAATTATACCCGTCAGGTGGCCGATATAACGGTGAGCAGCGACGGCCATACGCTCTACACTCTGCACCCGTCGCGCCGGTTCTTCTCTCTGGAAAAAATCATCACCACAGATGCCGCGATCCGCACCAACGGGTTCCAGGATTTATATGCTGTGTTCGCCAAGGAACAGGATGGCGGGGCTGAGCTGCGGCTGAACTATCATCCGCTCGCGCCCGAAATCTGGTTTGGCGGGCTGATCATGGCGCTGGGCGGGTTTGTTTCTCTGTCAGACCGCCGTCTGCGCGTGGGGGCACCCGCCCGGCGGCGAAAGCCGCGCGGGGCAGTAGCGTAATGTCGCCCTTACGCCGGCGTTTGCTGTTTGGCGTGCCGCTGGCCCTGGCCGTGGCCGGGGGCGAGGGGTTCTACCTCATCCTGCGCCGCATGCAGGCGAATGATTATGACCCGCACACCCTGCCCTCGCCGTTGATCGGCAAGCGCCCGCCCGTTTTTTCGCTGCCCGGCATTCATGGGCAGCCCGGCTTTGCCAATACCGACCTTCTGGCCCCGCCAAAACCGATGCTGGTCAACTGGTTCGCCTCCTGGTGCCTACCCTGCCAGGAAGAAGCCGCGATGCTGGACCAGCTTGCCAAACGCGGCATTCCCATCTGGGGCATCGCCTATGAGGATAAGCCGGCCGACCTTGCCGCCTATCTCAAGGCCAATGGCAACCCTTATCAGTGCCTTGCCAGCGACGAATCAGGCCTCACCGCCATTAATTGGGGCGTTTATGGCGTGCCCGAGACTTATTTCATCGACAAAACCGGCATTGTGCGCTGGCGCTATGCCGGCGCGCTGACCAAAGAGGTTGTGGCGCGCGACCTTAACCCACTGCTGGCGAAATATTCATGAGACGGCTGCTTCTCCTGCTTGCCTTCCTGCCTGCCCTGGCCTTTGCCCAGGATAATATGGTGACACGCGACGGCGTGACCTTAACGCCCGCGCAGGAAGCCCGCGCCGAGGCTATTGGCGACCAGTTGCGCTGCCTCGTCTGCCAGAATGAGAGCATCGAGGAATCCAATGCCAAGCTTGCCGGGCAGCTGCGGGGCATCATCCGCGCGCAGGTTAAGCAGGGTGTGCCGAGCAAGAGCATCATGCATTATATGGTGCAGCGCTACGGCATATTCGTGCTGCTCAAACCGCCCATCTCGCCTTTAACCTGGCTGCTTTATGCCTCGCCAATCCTCGCCCTGCTGCTGGGGCTGGGCATTTTCTGGCTTGGCCGACGCCGGGCCGCGCCACCACCCCCCGCCCCGCTTAGCGGCACAGAAGCCGCGCGTCTGGATGAATTGCTGAAAGAATGATCCTGCTCATCATGCTTGGTCTGGCGCTGCTGCTCATGCTGCCCTTGGCCTTTATCTTCATCCCCGGCCTGGGCGTGCGCACACGGCGCGAGGCGGCGTTGGCGCTGCACCGCGCCCAGCTTGTCGAACTACAACACGAACATGCGGATGAACGGATTGGCAATGTGGAATATGAAGCCGCGAAGCTGGAGGTGGAGCGGCGCCTGCTGGCGGCCGATGCGCTAACCCCCGCCCCCATGAACGGCAATGCCCGGCTTCTGCTCATCGGCACCTTGGTGGCGCTGCCGATTATGGGGTTTGCGCTCTATCTGCCGGGCAGCACGCCGGGCGTACCCTCTGAGCCGCATGCCGCCTGGGCCGCGCGCCAGGCGGCCGAGGATAAGAAGCTGGACAAGATCATCAGCATTCTGCGTCTGCATTTGGCCCAAGTCGCCCCCGACTCCGCCAATGCCAGCCAAGGCCAAGCCTATCTGGCCGAGGCGCTGACCGAGAAGGCTGGCGCCATAACGCCCGAGGCGCTGGCCCTGTTCCGCCAATCCCTAGCCCACGCGCCGCAAAACGCCTCCTGGCGGGCGCTGGACTCGCAGCGCATCGCCCAGGCCGAGGCCGCCGCTTCACAATAAGCGCAAAAGCCCTAAATTAGCGCTATGGATAAGACAGAAGACAAACCGCAAAAGCCCCCCGCCACCAAGCCCGAACCGGCGAAATTGCCGCCTGAGATTGGCGGGCCCAAAGGGCCTGAGCCCACGCGTTATGGTGATTGGGAGAAGAATGGCCGCTGCTCGGATTTTTAACCAGCTGCCATGGGTCTCACAGCCTCATCTTACCCATTACCGTACCACGCACATAAGCCAGAAGGCCAAGATCCAGCGCCAAAACAAGAGAAATTACGGCAAACAGGAGCAAATCTGGTAACTTTGGATCCCTGATATTCAGAAACATGGCGCCAACCAGCAGTCCAATCGCGATAAAAGAGAAGCCCAAGGCGCGTCGGCCATCTGGATCCATCGCTTGAGACGATTTTGGCCCGCCTTTAGCGCCGCTAAGCGCGTGGTTCGTTAGAATCAGCGCAAATACGCCCTCAAGCAAGACCAGGATCGGCAAACAGATTTTTGGCCAGAAAAGGGTCCCATCAAATTTGTTCAGCAACAGCAAAAAATCATACGAAAAATGGAACATAAGGGGCATGGCAAGAGCCAGGGCCAGCATGCGCTTGTCGGTCTTCAACGGGACACGCCAAGCCATGGCCATGAACGCCCCCATGGTGAAGCCAAATAGGGCATGAACGGGAATGGAAATCGCGGAGCGGAGCATCGCCGCGATTGAAAGACCGCCAGGGCCAAGCAGGCCAATCTCCAACACAGCAAAACCAAGGGAAATGCCGACAGCCACCAGAATAATAAGTGCTGGGTTGCTTTGTCCGTCGCCTTGCCGGCCAAACTGATTAATGGCGGCGAATTTCAGCAACTCTCCCGGCAATGCGGCAATGAACAGAGCCTGTACGAACGCATGGTGGAATGGTGATGTGGCCGACGGTACGGCAAAGATTGTCACCAGCTCTATGACAATCGCCAACAAGGCAAAACGGCCGCCAAAACGGAATAATCGTTTGCGCATCTTCGCCGGCAACCGCAAATTAACCTTAACGGCTGCAAATTCCCACATGAACAATGCGAACAGGATGGCAACGACGTAACTTAGCATCGTGGTCCCTTCAGCAGTCTTTTCCTACCGTTGGCACGGTTAATTCACAGTGGTCCATCCACGGGCCAACGTAAACTGCGAAGCATCCACTAGAACCACGTTCTGTTCAACAATATATGCCAGCCCGTAATGCTCAGTATGGGGCATCTTTGCTACCCAGGCGTTTTTAAGAATTAAAAATTCAACGAGTTGGCGTTTTCTGAACAGATCTTCAGATGGTCGGAGCGGCGGGATTCGAACCCACGACCCCCAGTCCCCCAGACTGATGCGCTACCAGGCTGCGCTACGCTCCGGCCGTGGAGGGAGGCTGTAGCAAGTTTGTACGCCGCCGCCAAGGGCGGATGACAACTTAATTCAACAGCTTGCGCAAATCTTCCAGCGCGTTGAGGGCTTCCGCCAGCAGGGCACGCAGGCGTTGCGCTTCATCGTCGGCCTGTGGCTGACGCGCCAAGGCGACGCTGTCCTCCGGCACGGTTTGGAGGGCTGGTTCATGGCCGAAGGGGGCCCGCGCCTCAGCCGGGGCGGCATGGTCGGCAGGCGGCGGATTAGCCGGTTCCAGTGCGGGCTCTTGGGCAACTGGTGCCGGCTCGGCGGCACGCGGCACGGCGCGCTCTTGCGGGGCGTCCGCCTCTGGCACACCACCGCCTTCACGCAGCAAGCGTTGCACACCCTTGATCGTGTAGCCTTGTGTGTAGAGCAGATCCGCCACGCGGCGCAGAAGCAGCACATCTTCGGGCCGATAATAGCGCCGTCCGCCGCCGCGCTTAAGCGGTCTCACCTGCGGGAATTTAGTCTCCCAGAAACGGAGCACATGCTGGGGCACGTGCAGCTCGTCGGCCACCTCGGAAATCGTGCGGAACGCATCGACCGTCTTGCGCGGGCGCGGGCGGCCAGCCTCGTGTCCTGCCAAGGGCATGGACTCGTCATCTTCCGCGTTAAAGTCTTCATCCACCATGCGGACCATCAATCATCTGGTTATTCAAGCCGCGGGCGGCGCCGCGTTAACGGCATCGCGCAGCATTTGGCTTGGACGAAACACCAGAACGCGCCGCGGCAGAATTGGCACTTCGACCCCGGTTTTGGGGTTGCGGCCGATGCGCCTGCCTTTCTGGCGCACAGAAAACGTGCCGAACCCGCTGATTTTAACGGATTTACCTTCTTCCAGCGCCGATGCGATCCGATTCAGCACCAGTTCCAGCAGGTCTGCCGATTCGTGCCGTGACAAGCCCACGGTGGCGTAGATCGCCTCGGTTAGTTGTGCACGGGTCAAGGTATTCATTTTGCGAGATTAGCACGCGTTTTTGAAGAATCAACAAGCAGGACGCCGATTCTTACGAGAATCGACGATTCAGAAACGACTCCTTGACTCTAAAAGCTTTTAACTCACAGGCGCAGCAGCGCTGATCCCCAGGTCAGGCCGCCGCCCAGCGCCTCCAGCAAAACAAGCTGGCCCGGGCGGATGCGCCCATCGGCAACCGCCTCATGCAAGGCCAGCGGGATAGAGGCCGCGGAGGTATTGGCATGCCGGTCAACGGTCACCACCACCCGCTCGGGCGGCAGGCCAAGTTTTTTACCCACCCCGTCTATGATGCGCCGGTTGGCTTGGTGGGGCACCAGCCAGTCAATGGCGTCAGATGCGAGACCATTAGCGGCCAGCGCCTCGCTCACGGCGCTGGAGAGCAGCGTGACCGCATGACGGAACACTTCGCGCCCATTCATCACCAAATGTCCGGGCATGTCCCGCCGGCCAACCGCGCCATCAACGTACAAAATCCCGGCCTGCGTGCCGTCGGCATGCAGATGGGTGGAGAGCAGCCCCGGCCCATCGGCCGCGACCTCGCGCGCCTGCAGCAGAACCGCGCCCGCGCCATCGCCAAACAGAACGCACGTGCCGCGATCCTCAAAATTGAGAATGCGCGAATAGACTTCGGAACCGATAACCAGCACCTTGTCCACCTGCCCGGCGCGGATCATCGCATCGGCCACCGACAGCCCGTAAATGAAACCCGAGCAGGCCGCCGCGAGATCGAAGCCAAAAGCCTTTGTCGCGCTAATCGCCGCCTGGATATGCACGGCCGTGGACGGAAAAGCCTGGTCCGGTGTGGAGGTGCCAACGATAATCGCCCCCACCTCATCGGCCGCCACGCCGGCCGCCTGCAGGGCCGCGCGCGCGGCCTGCGCGCCCATATAGGCGGCGGTTTCATACGGCGCGGCGAAATGGCGCTGGCGAATGCCGGTACGCTCGGTGATCCACGCGTCGGACGTGTCAATTTTTTGGGCCAGATCGTCGTTGGTGACAATTGTTTCCGGCAAATAAGCGCCGGTGCCAATGAGCACGGCGCGGCGGAGAGGGGAAGATTCAGCCATGCGATTCGATCACCGTTTCGGCGGATAAGAGGGCCTGTTCCATCGCCACCAGCCCTTCGGCGATGCGGCTGTTAAAATCATTCTCGATCATATCCATCGCCACATCCACCGCATGCGCAAAGCCCAGCGCGTCGGTCCCGCCATGCGACTTCACGACCACGCCATTCAGCCCCAGTAACACCGCGCCATTATAGCGGCGCGGGTCCAGCGTTTCCCGCAGACGTTTCAACGCACCACGGGCCAGCAAATAACCAATCCGGGCAAAGGGGCCGGCGGTGAATACACGGCGCAACAAATCGCCAACGAGCTTTAACGCGCCCTCGCCGGTCTTGAGCGCGACATTGCCGGTAAACCCATCCGTTACCACCACATCCACCGTGCCCGCGGCTATATCGTGCCCCTCGACATAGCCATGAAATTGGCCGCCGATGGGGCTGGCACGCAAGGACGCGGCGGCATCGCGCAATATTTCGTCGCCCTTGCCTTCCTCAGAGCCAATATTGAGCAGCCCCAGGCTTGGCCGTGGCAGGCCCAGCACGATGCGGGCGAAAACCTCGCCCATCAGCGCGAATTCAACCAAATTCCGCGCGTCGTACACCACGTTCAGGCCAAGATCGAGCATCACCACATCGCCGCGGGCGGAGGGGGCGGTGGCGGCCATGGCTGGCCGGTCGATGCCTTTGAGGGTCTTGAGGACGATTTTGGACAGGGCCAGCAACGCGCCGGTATTCCCGGCGGAGATCACGCCCGCAGCCTCGCCCGCCAGCACTGAATCGATCGCGCGGCGCAGCGAGGAATCACGCAGGCGCAGAGCCACCGTGGGCTTCATATCCCCGGTGATCGTCTCGCTTGTGTGGCGCAGATCGCAGCGGCCGCGAAGCCGCTTGCTCCCGGCCAGCAGCGGGGCCAGGCGGGTTTCGTCGCCAAAAACCAGAAACCGCGCCTGCGGGTGCCGCTCGGCCGCAATGTCCAGCCCGGCAATGATGGCCTCGGGGGCATGGTCGCCCCCCATGGCATCCACGGCCAGTATGTTGCTCCGGCTCATTGCATACCTTTTCGCGGCATCCCCGCTAAAGCTGGCTTCAAGGCTTGCGGATCAGACGCGAATAACGCCCTTGGCTTCCTTACCAGCGCCGACAACCTCACGATTGTCGTAATGGCCGCAATGGCTGCAAACATGGTGCGGACGCTTCAGTTCGCCGCAATTGGCGCACTCAGCATGCGCTTCGGCGCGCAGGGCATGGTGGCTGCGGCGCATGCCGGCACGGGACGGGGAGGTTTTACGTTTAGGTACGGCCATAGCTCGATACGCCTTAAAATATCAGGTCAAGATGATTGGAAGGCGCGGCGTAGCAGAGCGGCCGGAACATCGCAAGCCATGAAGGGCGGGTTGTGTGGTGGCATAAGGCGGGCGAGCGAGTTTGGCTTACTCTGGGGGGCGGAATTTAGCGGCGAGCTGGGCGAAGGGATGGGCCGAATCATCCTGCGCGTCCGCAGGCAACGCCGCTCCCGGGCGGCGCGGATAGGGATCCAGCGCCAAAGCGAGTTGCTCGGCCAGGGCCGCGCCTAAATCGATCAAATCGTTGGTATAGGGGATTTCGTCTGGCCCATCGAGGGACTCGGGGGACAGGTCCGCCTCATCGGCCTCGGGCAGGCTGCGCGCTGGCACGAAGCGCAGCTCGGATTGCTCATCAATCTGCGTTTCAAACGGCTCCAGGCTCACCACGCATATTTGTGTAATGTGCGCGCACATGCGCAATTGCGCGGCGATAATGCCCGCGCGCTCATGCCGCAAGGTAAAATCCCCCGCGAGCGCCGCTATGGCGGGCAGGCCAAAGCGCGCGGCCAGGGCCGCGCAGGTGGAAGTATCCGCCGCCAGCGCGAAATGCTGGGGTTGGGTTTTGATCTGCCCGGCCCTGACTGGCCGGCTGAATTCCTCGTCCATTCCCGCTATATAGTCGAGGTGCATTGACACGAAAGCCCCAGCCGTGAGACCCAACCGCGAGTATAATGATTAAGGATCGACGCGTGCGCCCTGCCCAGCTGCTGTTTCTGCTTCTACCTTGCGCGCTGCTGACCCTGCCCGGCTGCGCGGTGTTCTCCGATGCGCCGCATTACCGGGGCATTGCCGTGTCACAGCATGATTTGAACGAGCTGACCCCAGGCGTCTCCACCCAGGCGGACGCGCAATCCCTGCTTGGTCCGCCCACCTTCGCCGAACCGTTCGACCAGAATAACTGGGTCTATGTCTCGCAGGTGACCAAACTGCGCATCGGTAATACCGAGGGCGTGAAGCGCCAGCATGTCGTGATTCTCCATTTCGACAATAAGGGCGTGCTGAAGGCCGTCACCCAGAAAGACACAAAGGACGCGATGAACGTGGCCATGGATGGCAAGACAACGCCCGTACCCGGCGGCCACGCCAGCTTCGTGCAGCAGCTCATTGGCGGCGTTGGCAGCTATAATCCACTTGGCACGGCACAGGATAATAGCGGCGGGGTCAGCGGCCTTGGCGGCTCGACCATCGGGCCGGGCAGCAGCGGCAGCGGATTCTAGCCCATGCGCCGGCGGGACCTTCTCGGCGGCCTTCTAACCAGCAGCCTCACGGCCCCTTACGCCGCCGCGCAAGCCGCCCCACCGCCAGTCAACCCGCAGACTGCCCTGCGCGATGATGTGGTGGGGACGGGATTTTCCCGCCTCGTCATCGCCCGCTGGGGCGATGCAGTTCTGCCCAACGCGCCGCCTTTCACGCCAAACGCCCTCACCGAGCTGCAAGCCTCCACGCAATTTCCGTATGATGGCACGCTGGCCGGGCTGGTCACCCCGCCGGCCGCGCAGGATGGGATTGCCCGGTTCATCATCGTCACCGCAAATCCCAGCGCTCCGGCGCGCATGCTGTTTCCGGGCGGGGGGGATGTCCCCGCCATCGCCGGACGCGAACAAGGGGCGACGGTGATGAACCTGCAATATCTTGGCGGGCGGTGGGTGAGTGTGGCTGGCGGCTATCAGAATCGCCGTCTGACCGATGGCACGCTCTGCGCGATCACCGGTCCGGCGGCCGCCGCCATAGGCCAGACGGTGCAGGGCATTTTGGCGCCCCAAGCCGGCTGTACAACCCACTGGAACAGCACGTTGTTGGCCGAGGGCCACGCCACCGCCTGGCTGCAAAGGCTGGCGGATGTGGGATATGGCTATGCCGACCCCGCCCAGGCGGCACGCTTTGGCTGGATCGTCGAGTTTGACACGCTGAATCCGCTGGCTATTCCCGCCAAACGCACGGCTCTTGGGCGCGTGGCCCGTGCGGGCATTACCGCCACCACGGCGGCCGATGGCAGGCCGGTTATATTCTTCACGCAGGACGATCCGGCCGGGCGCTTGTTTCGCTTTATCGGCAGCCCTCCGGCGGATCGCGGCAATCCCCCTGCCCTCGACTCCGGCACGCTTGCCGTGGCCCGGATTTCAGGCACCGGAATCGTGTGGAAAACGCTGGGCACCGACCTACCAACCTTAGCCGGATTGGCGGGTGCCGCGGCGCAGGCGGGCGGGTCAGCCTTCGATTCGCCCGGCGGGCTGGTTCTGGCGAAGGATGATTCGGCCCTGTACCTCGCCTGTTCCGGCAATTCGGCGCGCACCACGGCCAATGCCCTGAATCCGCGCACGGGTGATGATAACGGCCATGTGATCCGCTTTCTGCCCCCGGGCGGCGATGTAACGGCGAAGCATTTTTCCGCTACCCTTGTGCTAGTGGCGGGCAATCCGGGCAATGTGGCGGGCACGCAATACGCGCCAGGCAGCACGGCTTGGGCGCGCCGGCCGCGCACGCTGGGTCTGGATGAACAGGGCGTGCTCTGGATTGGCACCGACCAGCAGGGCGATACCGCGCAAACCGCCGACGGGCTGTTCACCCTGCCCACGCCCGGCGCCATGCCAGGGCCGCTTAGCGCGGCCTATCTGGCGCCCAAGGGAGCGGCGATGGGTGGCGTGGCCTTTGCGCCCGCAACCCAGACCATTTTCGCCATGGTCCGTCATCCGGGCGCAACGCCTTCCGCCAGTTTCAACTTTCCGGCCACGCGCTGGCCCACCTTGCGGCCAGACATGCCGCCGCAAAGCACCCTGATCGCACTGGTCAGGAACGAAACTTAAAAGGCGCGCCCCAGGCCGGGACACGCCTTTTTGATGTTATGATCAGAAGATCTGTTCGCCGTGGAGCACGATATCGAGCCCTTCGCGCTCTTCCTCGCGCGTCACGCGCAGGCCCACCATAAGATCGGTCACCTTCAGCAATACCCAGCTCATGCCGGCGCAATAGAGGATGGTGACAGCAACGCCCAGCGCCTGCACCGCCAGCAAATGTGCGCCCCCCACAGCCGCACCGCCCGAAAGCGGACCAAATGCGAACCAGCCCGTGGCCAGCATGCCGATAATGCCAGCCACGCCATGCACGCCAAACGCATCCAGGCTGTCATCGTAGCCGAGCTTTTGTTTCAGCTCGGTCGCGGTCCAGAAACACACCACCCCGGCGGTGAGGCCGATGAGCAAGGCCGGCCCCGGCAACACGAACCCCGCCGCCGGCGTAATGGCGACAAGCCCAGCCACAGCGCCCGAGATCGCGCCCAGAACCGAGGGCTTGCCACGCACGAGCCATTCCACGAAGGTCCAGGACATGGCGGCCCCGGCCGCAGCCATCTGCGTGACCAGAACGGCCATGCCCGCGCGGCCATCCGCCGCCATCGCGCCACCGGAATTAAAGCCCATCCAGCCAATCCAGAGCAGCGAGGCGCCAATGACCGCATAGCTCAAATTCCACGGCGCCATGTTCTCATGCCCATAGCCCAGCCGGCGGCCCAGCATCAGCGCGCAGACCAGGCCGGTGATGCCGCAATTAATCTCAACCACCGTGCCGCCCGCGAAATCGGCGATGCCACGCTGCGCCAGCCAGCCCGTGGGCGCCCATACCCAATGCGCCAGCGGCGCATAGACCAGCAGCGACCACAGCGAGAAGAAAATAAGCAGAGCCGAGAATTTCATGCGGTCGGCGCAAGCGCCCGTGACAACCGCGGGCGTGATGATGGCGAAGCTCATCTGGAACATCAGAAACACGCTCTCGGGGATCGCGAGATGAACCGCGAAAGGCGTGCCGGCGGCCAGGGTGAAGGGCTTATCCCATCCCGCCCCCAGACCGGCGAGCAGCAGGCGCGAGCCATCGCCGATCACCCCGTTGCCCGCGCCAAAGGCGAGCGAATAGCCCGCCACCATCCACACCACACTCATGACCGCACAAAGCATGAAGGACTGCATCATAATGGCAAGCACGTTTTTCTTGCGCACCATGCCGGCATAAAAGAGGGCCAGACCCGGTATGGTCATCAACAAAACCAAAACCGTGCACATCAACACCCAGGCGGTATCGCCCGGACTTATTTGCTGCATGACAAGCGCCCTTCAAAAACCCTGAATTTATTTTATGAATTCGCCGTAACCGGAAAATCCGCGTCCTGCTAGGCCTGGCTTGCCCGCACCGTCAAGCATGAACGCGGCGCGGGACACGTTCATGCTTCCGGCGCGAGGCGGCGTAAGACGGCGCGCACATCTTCGGACAAGGGCATGGCCTTGCGGGTTTGCATGTCAAAATAGACCAGCACGCTCTCGCTGGTGGACACGCACCGCCCCTTCTGGAACAGAGCTTGTGTAAAGGTAAGCGAGCTGGTGCCGATCTTGGTGAGCCGCGTGCCCACCTCCACCGTTCCTGGCCAGAGCAATTCGCCCCTGAAATCGATGACCAGGCGCACAATCACGACACTGCACCCCGGATGCTGCGGCACGGCCGACAGCGCGCCAATTCGTCCCCCCTCATACATGGTCGCGAAAACCGCGTTATTCACATGCCCAAGCGCATCCGTATCGCCAAAACGCAAAATCTCGGTTGTCCGGGCCGGAAAATCGGCCAGGTTCGGTAAGTCGTCCATTTATCAGGCTCCTGGTACGGTCTTGCCCGGGTTGAAAAGGCCCGCCGGGTCGAGCGCGTGCTTCACCGCGCGCATCAAATCCAGCGCCACGGCGGATTTATGCGCGACCATGCCCGCCAGGCGAAGCTGGCCAATGCCATGCTCGGCCGAGAAACTGCCGCCCAGGCGCACTGCCAGCGCCTCGATATCGGCCGTGATGGCCGCCTTGCGCGGCGCCAGATCCGCCAGGGACTGACCGGCTGGCGGCCGGATATTCACATGCAAATTCCCATCGCCCACATGGCCAAATAAATTCAGCCGGCAATCCGGATAACGCGCGGCCATCAGCGCCTCTAATGCCCCCACCAGGGCCGGCAATTGCCCCAGCGGCACCGCCACATCATGCTTTACCGCGCCACCCTGGCGCAGCTCACCTTCCGAAATCGCCTCACGCATGGCGATAAAGTCCGCCCGCTCACGCTCCGATTGGGCAATCACGGCATCGCATGCGGTCCCCTCCTCAAAAACCGCCGCCAAAACCCGTTCCAGCATCGTCGCGGGCTGCGTATCTTGCGCGCGCGCGCAGAGCTCAAGTAGAAGATAGGCAGGACTTGAGAATGGCATCCGGCCGTCATTGGCTATGACCGCGCCCAGCGCCAGGGCATCGTGCGTCATGAACTCGCAAAGCGTGAGATCGGGCCCGGCAACATGCCGTACGACTTGAAAAACATCCAGCGCCCGCGCCACGTCGGCAACGCCCACCAGCGCGCTGGCCCGCTGGCGTACAGGTGGCTGCAGCCGCAAACAGGCCGCCGTAATAATGCCCAGCGTACCCTCGGCGCCAATAAAGAGCTGTTTCAGGTCGTAGCCCGTATTATCCTTGCGCAGGGCGGACAACCCATCCCACACACGGCCATCAGCCAGCACCACTTCCAGCCCCAGAACCTGCTCGCGCATATTGCCATAGCTGAGCACCTGCATGCCGCCCGCATTGGTGGAGATGATGCCGCCGATTCGGGCCGTGCCCTCGGCCCCGAAACTGACGGGAAACAACCGTCCAGCCTGTTGCGCGTGCGCCTGCAGGACCGCCAGGGTCATCCCCGCCTCGACGATAATATGATCGCCCGCCAGATCGAGCGCCCTGACCCGCGCCATGCGGTTAAGGCTGAGTATAAGCTGCGCCGAATCCGCCACAGGCACGCCCCCGGCCACCAGCCCGCTATTGCCGCCCTGGGGCACGATTTTTACATTATTTGCCGCGCATAATTTCACAATTTCAGAGACTTGCTCGACATGCTTTGGCAAAACAACCGCACAGGCCGGGTTTTGCGCCACGCCGCGCCAATCGCGCTCGTAAGGCGCGCGATCGGCCGCGTCGGTGAGCACCCCATCGGCGCCGAGCAGCGCCGCCAGGTCGGCCAGCAGACGCATGGGGCGGCCTATTTGTCCGCCTTGCCCAGCTTATGCGCCAGCGCTTCCTCGGCCGTGGCGACACCGCCATGCGCGGCCGACCAAGCCATGGGATTTTCCAGGAACTTGCGCACCCCCGACAGCGCCGTATCCGAGAAATAAGGCTGGCTCTTGGCCGCTTCCAGCACATCCCACCAGGTGCAGAGATGGTGCAGCGAGATGTTCATGCTGGCCAGGGTTTCGAAACTGCCTGGGAATACACCATAGAAAAACACCACGAACGTGTGGTCGCAGATCGCCCCGGCCTCGCGCAGCGCGCGCGCGAACTGGATTTTGGAGCCGCCATCGGTGGTCAAATCCTCGACCAGCAGCGTGTTCAACCCCTCGGGCACATCACCCTCGATCAGCGCATTGCGCCCGAACCCCTTGGGTTTTTTACGAATATAGGCCATGGGGGCCTGCATGCGCTCGGCGATCCAGGCGGCGAAGGGAATACCCGCCGTCTCGCCGCCAGCCACGGCTTGAATGGCCTCATAACCAACATGCCGGGAGACCTTCTCCACCGCGAGATCGCAGATCTTGGCCCGGGCCCGCGGAAAATAAATGATTTTCCGGCAATCGATATAGACGGGCGACTTCCAACCGGAGGTTAGCGTATAGGGATCCTCCGGGCGGAAATTCACCGCCTTGATCTCCAGTAAGAGCTTCGCCGTGGTCAGGGCGGCATCCCTGTCCCAATCCGTCGCCCAGTCGATTTTCGCGGCAATGCGGCCACTCATCTTTCATCTCCCATGCAAATCCGCCCCTGTCCTAAACCGGCGGGCAGGGCTCGTCCATGCGGACCGCATGGCGGCAGGGTTGTACGGCGCGGCAGTGATGATATTGAGAGGCGCGATTGCATGGAGAGAGACCGAGAATGGCTAAAATTAAGGTAAAGACCCCCGTGGTGGAGATGGACGGCGATGAGATGACCCGGATCATCTGGGGCTTCATCAAGGACAAGCTGATCCTTCCCTACCTCGATATCGACCTCAAATATTTCGACCTGGGCATCGAACATCGCGACGCGACCGACGACCAGGTGACGGTGGATGCCGCCAATGCCACCAAACAATATGGCGTGGGCGTGAAATGCGCCACCATCACCCCGGACGAGGCCCGCGTGAGCGAGTTCGGCCTGAAGAAAATGTGGCGCAGCCCGAACGGAACCATCCGTAACATTCTGGATGGCACGATCTTCCGCGAGCCGATCATCTGCAAGAACGTGCCCCGCCTGGTTCCGCACTGGTCGCAGCCTATCGTCATTGGCCGCCATGCCTATGGCGATATTTACCGCGCGACCGAAACCAAGATCCCCGGCCCCGGCACGGTGAACCTGGTTTACACCCCCGTCGGCGGCGAACCGCAGGTGATGGAAGTGCATGACTTCAAGGGCCCCGGCGTGGCCATGGGCATGCATAACACCACCGCCAGCATCGCCGGTTTTGCCCGCGCCAGCTTCAATTACGGGCTTTCGCGCAATTATCCGGTGTATCTGTCCACAAAGAACACCATCCTGAAAGCCTATGACGGTACCTTCAAGGACACGTTCCAGGCGATCTTCGACGCCGAGTTCAAGGACAAATTCGAGGCCGCCGGCCTGACCTATGAACACCGGCTGATCGACGACATGGTGGCCTGCGCTCTGAAATGGGAAGGCGGCTATGTGTGGGCCTGTAAGAACTATGATGGCGACGTGCAGTCCGACATCGTGGCCCAGGGCTTTGGCTCGCTCGGGCTGATGACCTCGGTGCTGCTGAACCCGGATGGCTCGGTGGTGGAATCGGAAGCCGCGCACGGTACCGTGACCCGCCATTACCGCGAACACCAGAAGGGGCGCACCACCTCCACCAACCCCATCGCCAGCATTTTCGCCTGGACGCGCGGTCTGGCCTATCGCGGCAAGTTCGACGGCACGCCCGACGTGACCGCCTTTGCCGAGACGTTGGAGAAAGTCTGCATCGAGACCGTGGAAGCGGGTTTCATGACCAAGGATCTGGCGCTGCTGATCGCCAAGGACGCACCTTGGCTCAACACCCAGGACTTCCTGGATAAAATCGATTCCAACCTGCAGAAAGCAATGAAGTAATCAGGCTCTGGCCGGCGGGAAACCGCCGGCCAGTTTTTTTATGCGCTGGGATTGGGCTGGCGGATCAGGCGGCTGGCCTCCATATCCTGCAAATAGGCGACATTTTCCGCGCGAAAGCGCTGCTCCGCCTCCTCGCTCCATATATCGGCGATTTTCTGCAGTTCCCCTTGCGCCGGTGCCGCGAATTGGTGCGGATCGGCCGCAACCCCCAGCCTCTCCATGAATAATTTCAGCGTGCCGAGACGATCCTTTACCATCGTTTCGTAGCACAGGCTCTGGAAGCTCAGCCTGCGGCGGTACAAAAGAGAGAGATTGGCGTTCTCCGTTGCCACAAGGTGCCGCAACCAATGCTGAATCGCTGGCGCATCGTAGGACGGCGGACTGGCTTTGTCATTGCCGTCATTGGAATGGAACCGGCCCGAAGCCACCGCGCGGTAGAGCGAAATGGCCTGAGCCACGATATTCTCACGCCATAGATTGAAGAAGCAGGTTCCAGGCCCGAATTCCTGAAAGAAGCTTTCCTCGCCGAACAGAGACACATCAACCTCCCGCACCTCGATGCCGAATACGCCATTTTTGCTCTTACGGCGGCGCTTTAGCATGTTCAGAAAGGGGCCTTGTTCACGACTATTGAGAGAAACAGCAACATCACGAACGAATTCGGGGTTGATATATTCCTCAGGATTACCGAGTAGATCCGTACCGGAGAGCAGCGTGGTCAGCCAGGAACTGCCTGAACGGGCAACGAAAAAAACGACATAATCGCGTGTCGATGGGCTGCTGTTTTCCAATTCATGCCGGAATGCGTTCTCATTCACCACAATATCCCGCAGGATGTTCTCAAAGCGCATATCGTCAAATGTCATTCGCCTGCCACTCCGCCACGTCCATAACGGGCCCGACCAAAACAGCCCAACTCTTTACGGCACAAATATAAAAAATTAAACGCCGCGCTGTTCGCGCCGCTAACGCGCAATCAACTCGCGCTTCCATCGGACATTGCGCCGCACGATACGGGCGGGATTGCCCGCGACCACACAATATTCCGGCACATCTTCCGTCACGACAGAATAAGCGCCTACGACCGAGCCCATGCCAACTTTGACACCCTTGAGAATTGTAGCATGAGCACCAACCCATACGTTTGAAGCGATATCGATATCCAAGGCCCAATTGATGCGCGCGCCACTGTCAGCGTCAATAATTGAATGCATGTCACTCGTGGTCAGCAAAACATCGCCGCCAAACAAGCATCCCTTACCAATTGTCAGGCGGCTTGGTTCATGCAGAAACAGGTTGATACGCCCATTAAAAGCGCAATTGCTGCCAAGGACAAGGCTTGCGTTCCGGACAACATGGACCTGCATATGCCCCAGGGAACAGTTAGCGTCGATTGTCATCTCCGCCCCTCCTGTAAGGTTACCATTCAAACTGGCCCATCCAACGCCATCGGCAATCTTTAGTCGGTTACCGCCATGATGTAACGTGAGCTTGGCATTCTCCATATTCCGCAACGTGCCAATCTCACATATATCGCTATCCCGTTTCCCCTCGATAAACGCCATCCGAACCCGCCTTTATTCCGTCAGTGTTTGATCTCTGCGCCCAATGCGCGATCCGGAAACGGACAGTGCATCAATTTACCGGGATATCGGGTCACATGCAGGTTAGCAATCTGTACGCTAACCGCGACATGCCCCTGAACCGCATGGTCCTGAGCCATGGGCCGCATATCGCGATCATGCGTTTCGAGTCCAATATAAATTCCCCCTAAGCGCCAATTAGCCAAATCCCGGGCCATGGGCGCAAAAGCCATGGCCCGCGACGCGCCCGTGCCATCCTGGCAATGGGGAGTTTGCGCCAGCATAGCGCATAAATAATCATTCAACACATAATGAAGATGCCGCAACGGCCCGTGCGCCGCTTGAAAGGGTAAGACCTCACCCGCACCGGGCGTCATGCCAAAACCAAGAACCACATTGTTATGGACAGGATCAAATGTACATAAAAAAAATCCACTCTGCTCCTTCCGGGATGCCGATTGCGCGATTTGCAGAAAGACATTGTAATTGGGCGTGCCGTTGGCACCATGCAGACTCAATGTAAAACCGGTGAAAACATGCGCCAGAACATCGCCCCGTGCCTTGGCCTGGGGCGTTTTGTACGAAATCTGAGCCTGGATAATTTTCTCATCGACATCGTAATCCGTTTCGGCATTCATTGTCGCGTTTTGCATCAACGGCGAGGCCGTGAGAAATAAATTACTGCTGCCGCCCGGTTGGCGAATTCCGCCCCGCGACTTCAGTTCATAAACATAACCATATTGTCCCTGGAAAATCGCAAGGGCTGACTCCCCATCGGGCGTACGCACGCTCAAAATTGGGTGCCCCAGCCGCGGATCCGCTGGAGCTGATGGGTCGGGGCGCAAGGCTTGCGGATTAAGCCCCTGGGCTTTAGCCCATTGCGCGATCCGCCAAGCTGATGCCTGACCTGGAAGATCTGGCAATGAAGGGGTGGCAACGCCGCCATTCTCGAACCTGAGTTTGGGGTTATCCAGCGGCGGATAAAGCTGCTGCGCGGGTGCTGCAGCCGCAAGCCCCGCCCCGGCAACCGCCAACAGGTACAAAACGGAACGCCACATAAAGGCCGCCTTTCTTTTCTCGCGCCATCGGCACAACGCCATCAACCAGGCGCAAGAACCGCCCGGAACATTTCCTCAACCCGGGAGGTGTCGAGCCGGAAATCATTATGTCCCAATGATAGATTGTCGGTCACGGTCTCACCAAAGATTTCGGCATAGGCCAGGCCGCGCACGCTGGCGATATCCCAAAAGAACGTATCGGTGAAACTGGCTGGCGACATCATCATGACCCGGCAATCCTGCCGCGCAAACAAAATATTCGTCATCGCCGCGCCTTTGATACCAATAATGGCTTCGGCCTGATTAAATAATTTCGCCTGTTGGGCCAGAGACATGGTTTCCGGCCTAACCGGCACAAACCCATGCCGGGCGCTGCATTCCATTATCTCAGCCTCATTCACCAGACGACGGACATTACCTTGCCGCACGATATGGATCCGCCGCGGCAAGGATTCCTCTGGCTCTGCCGCGGAAAGCGCCAATATATCCGCCCGCAAACAGGCCAGTGCCGCCGGCAGCTTGAACAAAGGCGGCACATGCAACGGCGTCAGATAATTCAGCTGCCGAAACTCCCATACCTCATCATCTGGGTGTTCATGGATAACTGCCTGCGGCGCAATCGCGGCAATGGTCTCGAACATCACATTCCGCAGCTTCGCGGAATGCACCTTGCCAATAACAAGGTTTAGCGCCGGCAATGCCTCGAGATGCACAATATAAGACAAGGCCATCGCCTGATCGACAAGCCAATGCCCAAAATTATTCGCCCAGGGCCGCTTAAGCAGCAGGCAATTTTGTTCAATCCGGCGGGTTATGGGCCTGGCCATTGCCAGACATTCAGCCTCGCTGCGCTCAAAACCATCAGGCACGCGCTTATGCGCAAGAAATTCGCGCACGCTATCAAACAACAAATAATGTTGGCCATGGCTCGGTACCACAACACTGCCTTGTCCCACCAGCAAGGCCCCCATGAAGGAGAATAGATGTTTCGGCCCATGAACCACGTTCTGCTGCGACAATGCCGCCTGCAACCTCGTGCGCGCCTCATCCGGTACGGCCACGCTATCGACAAAAATCGGGGCGCGGCGCGGCGCACTGCCCGCGGCAATCACGGGGAAAGCGGCGTTCAGAACATCTTGAAGCGCGCCGGACATGATCTGCTCTTCACGAACAATACCTGCGATCTGGCGCTGGTCATGGCTAAGCCCGGTTAGACTGCACTGGTCCATCTAATCACGTCCCCCATTGCACGAAATCCGGCCAATCGGCCCGGATCGTACCCGCTATATAACGATCCAGACCGACGGCGAATAGCTGCCCGGCAACGGGTTGAAAAGAGCGCGCGCTTTACAAAAGCTTCAAAA
>JAKBBM010000039.1:19352-24162 GCA_021808545.1 Pseudomonadota bacterium
CCGATCAAAAATCCGCCAGCGTGCAGGCATCCCCATTCAGGGCGAGCTTGGCGCAGAATTTTTCCGCCGCCCCTCGGTCCGCGAAACCGCTAATACGCAGGCGGTAATAGGTTTTGCCATTTACCACGGCCTGGCTGATATCGGGCGATTTGCCCGCGAACAAGGCGGGGGATCCGGCGGCCTCCTTGACCCATACGCGTTTCGCCGCGGCGTCAGAGCCAAGGGCCGCCAATTGCACCGCGACACCCGGCGCGGCAGGGGCGGCGGTCATGGCGGGGGGCGATTGCATGGCCGCCGTCACTGGCTGGGCCGCTACCGGACTGGCATTGGCCACCGGCAAAAGCGGGGTTGGTTTGGCAGGTGGCGAAGACGCCGCGGGCGCGGTGGTGGGCGCAACCGGCGTGGCGGTGACGCTGGTGGTTTTCACATCCGGTACGGTGGGGCCTGGCGGTGGCGGTGGCGACGGCGTCTGGATTGAAGAGGCAATCAACGCGGAGAGTCCGTTCATTGCCTCATCCACTTTATCCGACGGCAGGTCGACGGCCAAAACTTGCCGCGCCTGCGCGTCGCGGCCCGTGGCGATCAGGGCGGCGGCGTAATCCTCGCGTATTTTCGGCGTCGCCTCCTGCCCCGCGGCCAACGGCCCCAGATATTGCAGCGCTTCCGCCCCATGCCCCGACAAGGCCAGCGACAGACCCAAATTCACCTCCGTCGCGGTGAGAGAGGGGTCGGCCAGCAGCGCCTTCTCATAAGGTTCCACAGCCTCGCTAAAATGTCCCTGCAAGTCGCGGGCAATCCCAAGATCGTTCAGCGCGTCGGCATTGCCCGGGTCATCGCGCACCGCCGCCATGAAAGCCTCCTCGGCCGCACGCGGATCGGTCCTGAGCAGGCAGCGGCCAAGTCCGGTCTCGGCGGGGGAGGATTTAGCATCATATTTCAACGCCAGCCGAAAAGCCGCAATGGCCGACGGGCAACGATCCAACGCGTAATAAGCATCCCCCTCATGCACCAGCGCATCCGTATTGTCGGGGTCGGATTTAAGGATGGATTGCGACACGGACAAAGCCATGTTCGGATCTCCGCCGGCGATGGCGGCATCGGCGACATTCAGCGTATTGGGCCCTATCTGCGGTGCCACGTCGGTTTTACCCCCGGTCTGCGCGCAGCCCGCCAATGCCAGCAAAGCGGCACAGACAAGGCCCGTACCACGAAACATGTGAGAGGAAATGGCGCCGTTGAGAGTTTGTTTCATATGCTGCTTCTTCTAATGTCGGTGAAGTGTCGCCATAACGTTAATGATTGCCGGTCCCGCCACGATGAGAAACACGCAGGGCAGAATGAAAACAATCATGGGAATGGTCATCATCGTGGGCAAACGGCCGGCGCGCTCCTCAAACTTTATGAGCGCCTCGTCCCTGAGTTCGGACGACAAGCTTCTGAGCGACTGGGTCAGCGGCGTGCCAAATTGCAATGATTGTGTCAGCGTCGTCGCCAAACGCTTCAATGTATCCAGCCCCGTGCGCTGGCCCAGCGATTCCATGGCTTGGCGCATCTCCGCGCCTATGGTCAACTCGCGCGAGGTCTGTATTAATTCCGCCGCCAAGGCTGGGTTGAGAAGCTGAATCTCCTGCGCCACACGGGCAATACCCGCTTCCAGCGCCAAGCCGGCATCAGCGCAAATCACCAGCATGTCTAACGCGTCTGGCACACCGGCGGCCACCTGCTCCAGATGCCGTGTGCGGATATTGGTGGCGATGATCTCGGGCAGCAACATGCCAAACAGCGCCCCACCGCCCAGCTTCACCGACATCCAGAATAATCCCGCGCCAAACCCGTTGAGCAGGACATACAGCAACGCGGGCGTAATAAAGAACAGCAGGATCTTGGAGCCAATAAACAGCCCCAGTCCCCGGCCGCCGCGAAACCCAATCCCTTCCAGCGTCGCCGTCATTTCCGCCAAGGTTTTGCGCGACAGCAGGCCCGAACGGGCAATGAGCATGCCAAAACGCGAAACCAACCGCAACAACAGCGCGCCTTCGGGCTTGACGGTCTCAACCGGCGCCGTGTCCGCCGCGCCAGTCACCAGATCCAACCGCTTGGTCAGCCGGACCTCGCGCCCCATCTCATGCACCAGCATGAATCCCAGCGCCACGATCAGCCCCACAAACAGCGCCGCCAGCGCAATCACTTCGATGGTCGAAATATGATTATTTGAGAGCATTGCTGATCATGAACTGAATAACGCCCATGCCCAAAATCATCAAAACAATCGCGCCCCCCAGAACCGCCTCGCCGGATTTGGTGGTGAACAGCACCATCAGATAAGCTCGTTGCACAACAAAAATCGCCCCGCCGGCCAGGAACGGCATAACCGTGAGAACCATGGCGCTGGTGCGCGCCTCGGCGGTCAGCGCATAGCCGCGCGCCTTCAGGGCCACGCGTTTACGAATAACTTCGGAGAGCGTCTCCAATGTTTGTGTAATGCCGCCGCCCGAACGCGCCTGCAAGGTAAGCGCCGTGGCGAAAAACTGATACTCGGTTAGCTTCACGCGCAAGGATAATTCGCGCAGAGCAACATCGAGCGGAATGCCTATGGAGACCTTATCCGCCAAAATACTGAATTCCAGCTTGGTCGGCTCTTGGGCATCCTTGGCCACGGTCCGCAGCGCCTCGGCCATGGGAATACCCACCCGCACGCAACGCACCACCGTATTCAGCGCGTCGGGAAATTGTTCCACCAGCTTGGCGTTGCGCCGGACGGTGAAACGGTTGAACACGAAACCGGTAAACATCCACCAGACAACCGGCGAGCCCAGCCATTTAACCAGAAACCATACAAATTTATAGCCGCCCAGCGGGTGCGACAGGATGAACATGAACCCGACGGTCAACAGCAAGGTCAGCGGCGGCACCAGCCACCATTTAATCGGATAAGTCTCGGCCGTTTGCAGATCGACCCCGATAAACCCAGCCGCGCGCTCCTTGATCTGGTCGATGCGCGAGACGTTGCGTACAAGCGAGAATTCTTCCTCATGCTGGGTGGTGGGCCGGGCGGATGGCTCCACGGTTTCCAGCATCCGCTCCTTCAGGCGCTGCTCGCGATCATGCGTATGCACCAGCGAGAGCGAGACAATCCCGATCAGCGCCAAAAGCACCAGCGTGAGAACCAGAAGGATGACCAATTCCTGCGGCATCAAGCTTCGTCCAGCGCATTCATCCAGGCGCGGTCCAGCCCGAAATATTGCAAACGTTCGATGAAGGTAGAGCGAATGCGGCTGACCTCGTAGCGGCCGGTCAGCTTGCCGGTCGCGGTCTCACCGGTAACCTCGAATTTGAAGATATCGTTGAGCAGCTGCGTTTCACCCTCGATGCCAGCAATCTCGGTCACCTGCGTGACACGGCGGCCGCCATCGCGCTGGCGTTCCACCTGAACAATGATATTCACCGCGGCGACAACCTGCTGACGAATCGCTCGCGCGGTGAGCCCCATGCTCGACATCTGCACCATATTCTCGATACGCGAGAGCGCATCGCGCGTGTTGTTGGCGTGAATCGTGGACATTGAGCCGTCATGGCCGGTGTTCATCGCCTGCAGCATGTCGAATGCCTCGGCGCCGCGCGTCTCACCGATGATGATACGATCGGGGCGCATACGCAGCGCGTTACGCACAAGATCGCGCGCCGTCACCTCGCCTTTGCCTTCCAGGCTGGGCGGGCGGGTTTCCAGCCGCACCACATGCGGCTGCTGGAGTTGCAATTCTGCCGCGTCCTCAACCGTCACGATACGCTCGGCCGGGTCGATAAAGCGCGAGAGCGCGTTCATCATCGTGGTCTTGCCCGAGCCGGTACCGCCCGAGACGATGATGTTCAGCCGGCAGCGTGCCGCGATTTCAAGCACCCGGGCAATGGCAGGCGTGAGTGAGCCATAGGCGATCAGTTTTTCAAAATCGATCGGCTTCTTGGAAAATTTACGGATCGAGATGGAGGGGCCATCGATGGCGAGTGGCGGCAGGATAATGTTGACGCGCGAGCCATCCTTCAGACGCGCATCGCACATTGGGCTCGCCTCATCCACCCGTCGCCCAACCGAGGCCGCGATACGCTGGCAGATATTGGTAAGATGGTTCCAGTCCCGAAACCGCACCGGCACTTGCACCAGCTTGCCACCACGCTCGACAAACGTGGCGTTAGGCCCGTTGACCATGATGTCGTTGATGCTCTCATCCATCAGCAACGGTTCCAGCGGGCCCAGGCCCAGCATGTCATCCACCAGCTCGGTCGCCAGCGCCCGCTGCTCGCGCGCGTTGAGTTGCACGCGCTTCTCGGTGGCGATGTCGGAAATCAGCCGCTCGACCTCAATCAGCAGCCGGTCCGGGTGCAGCGAGGCAACGGCGGCGGCATCCATGCGGGCAAGGCAGAGCGCGCGCAGCTCAACGACTTCTGGCCGCACAGCCACAGCCGAGTCCGTCCCCATATGCGAGGGCGCCGCGGTCTGCTGCGCCGGGCCCAGAGAAAAGGGTTGCCCCAACGTTGCGTCCGAACTCTCACTGCTCCGACGCCGGCCAAAAACGGGCAGAATACCATCCGACATTCAGCCTAGCCTTTCTGCAAGCCAAGCATCTTGAAAATCCCTCCAACCGAGGCAAGCTGGGCCGTGCCTTCAATCGTGGCGTCCTCACGATTCGCGACAAAACCGATCTCGCGGGACAAATCGATGATTGCCTGGCGGAACGGCCCGCGCGCGGCGATGGCGGGCTCGCCAAAACTGGCGGATTCGTTGAGCTGCTTGGGAATATCGGGAATCACGATA
>JAKBBM010000102.1 GCA_021808545.1 Pseudomonadota bacterium
GGGCGGCAGGCCGGACCGGCTCAGGCTTTCCAGCAATTGGCGGACCAGCCGGCCGCTTTGCAGATGCCGCAATGACAGCGCCGTGGCCACGGTGAAATGGGAGGGCCAGCCGGCGGCATCGTGGCAAGCGGTGGCGAGAATCCAGCCCGCGACGTCGATGATCACGTCAGAGCGTTCGGCGATGGGCATGAAATGCTGGCCCGGGATCAGCCCGCGCCGCGAATGTTGCAAACGGATTAGGGTTTCAGCCCCGCGGGCTAGGCCGGTCTTAAAGCAGATAATGGGCTGGTAATGCAGCACAAATCCACCAGAGATCAGGGCCTGGCGCAGCTTTTGGGTAATCCGGCGGCGCTCTGTCACCTCGCGCCGGGCTGTGCGGAGCCGTAATTCCCGCGCGGCATCACGGCTGGTTGGGGAGGGCTCGACCGCGCTGAAACGCGACGCGGTCAAGCTGATATCGGAAGGAGGTTTTGTGTGAGGCATACGAGGTCTCACACTCAAAAAAGCGTACGGCTGGTCATGCCGGGCAGACTGACCGGGTAAGTTTAACGGGAGGAAAACACCTTTTTTATAAATTTAGGAAAAGTTTTGGCGCTTGAGACGATAGGGTACGTCCTGAAAAAGAACAGCTACCGTTCAGAGGGAGCGTTCGAATAAACAATGTTCATCTGGTGTCAGGGCGGCGCGCAGGCCGGCAAAGGCGCGCTCCAGGCTATAATGCTGGGCCACATAGGCAAGTGCTGTCTCGGCGCGCGGCGGCGATTCGATGTGGCGTAAGACCGCTTGCGCGAACATGTTGGCGCTGCCGGCGATGATGAAGGGCGAACTCGGCGTGGGCGCAAACCCCTGCAGGCTGGGCGGCGTGGCAATGGTGAACAGCCCGTGGCGCGCATAATCGAGCAGCTTGATTTTAAGGCCAGAGCCCGCGCGCAAGGGGGCGATGGCCAGCGTGGCACGATGCAAAATGGGGGCGAGCGAGGGCACGCGCCCCAAAACCCGGACCCCTGGCGGCAGGTGGTGTAAGGCCAGCCCGCACGTGCCAACCAGATCCAGCGTAACGCCCTGCGGGGCCAGTTGCGGCCAGATTTCGGCAAAGAACCAGCGCAGCCCATCCAGGTTCGGCAAGGTGGCGCTGCCGATAAACGCCAGACGCCCCGGAGTGGGCTGGATATGAGATGGGCGCGGGCAGGGCAGGGCCGGCATGGGCGTGGTGAACACCGTTTGCCCGGGGCACATTTGGCGGAATTCAGCGGCCTCGTCGGGCTGAATGGCGGCAATGGCCCGGGCACGGGATAATAATTCCGCCTCGCGCGCGCGGGTTAGCCCGCCGGGGCGCACCTGGTAGCCGGCGGCACTCAGCACCTGGGCGCGGCGGTGGAACAGATCATGCGTGATGATGATGCCGTTGCATCCGGCCAGTTCCGGCTCGGCCAGAAGCGGGGCGCGAAAGATCGTGTCGATGAGCACGGCCTGGGGTTTAAGCCGGGCGATGGCCCGCGCGCACCAGCGCAGATCGGCCGGGGTGAGAAAGCCGCCCAGAACCGCATCGGCCTGATGGCGGGCACGGCGCAGGCGTTGCGCCATGCTGGCGGGCAGGGCGCGCAAGGCGGCGCGGGCCAGGATTGGTCCGGCGGTTGTTGGCGATATCGCCGTTACATACGGGCCGATCTGCTGGATATGCGGGCCCGCCAGGGGGATGGCGCCATACCGCATGACCGGCCACGCCAGACGCTTGCCTGTGAGCAGAATATGGGGGCGGTGGCCTTGGGTGACCAGCCAGGAAATAATGGCGTGGTTGAAGGCCAAGTGCCCGGCTGAGCCGGGCCTTGGCAGCTCATCGGTGACGAAGACCGTCACCGGGGGACGGGCAGGGTCAGGCGGCGTTTTGCGCGACACCTTTTTCAGCCAGTAGAGCCTGCAATTCGCCGCTTTGGTACATTTCGGTCACGATGTCGCAGCCGCCAATAAACTCCCCCTTGACGTAAAGCTGGGGAATGGTCGGCCAGTTGGAGAATTTCTTGATGCCTTCGCGGATTTCCTGGTTTTCTAGAACATTGACGGAGGCGAAGGGCACTCCGGCATGTTTGAGAATCTGTACAACCCGGGCGGAAAACCCGCATTGCGGGAAGAGCGGCGTGCCCTTCATGAAGAGCATGACATCAGAACCACTTATATGGTTCTGAATTTCAACAAAAGCTTGGTTGTCCATGAATGTTCGGTTCCTTAATCTGGCGCCGAAGTTTGCAGCGCCAAAGCGTGAAGAGCGCCGCCCATGCGGCCCTGAAGTGCTGAATAAACCATCTGATGCTGGCGCACGCGGGGTACACCCCGGAACGCTTCGGACACGATATTGGCCGCGAAATGGTCGTTATCCCCCGCCAAATCCTCGATCGCGATTTTCGCATCGGGAAACGCAGCCCGCAACAAGGCCTCGATTTCTCCCGCCGTCATCGGCATGGCAATAATGTCTCCTGATCAGGCGAACCATTGAGGGATTGTTCCCTCATGGGCGTCGCGCAACTGTGGCAAGGATATGGCAAGGCCATTAGGCAGAGTCAATTTATTCCCGTTAACCGAGCGGCCGATATGCCGTGCCGGAATACCCGCCTCGGCGGCCCGGGTCATCAGCCGGATCAGCGCCGCATGGCCGGGCACGGCCAGCACGTAGCGTGCCTGATCCTCGCCGAACCAAAAGCCGGGGCTGTCTTCCTTTACCGGCAGCTCAAGCCCGGCGGTGCCGGCCAGCGCCATCTCGGCCAGCGCCACCAGCAGCCCGCCATCGGCGATGTCGTGGCAGGCGGTGATGTCGCCTTGCCGCAGCTGCTCGCGCACGAAATCGCCATTGCGGCGCTCGGCGGTAAGGTCCACTGATGGCGGCGCGCCCTCTTCGCGGCCCAATATCTCGCGAAGATAAAGCGAGCAGCCGAGCTCGCCGCGTGTCTCACCGATGACGATGAGTTCCTGCCCGGGTTCGAGCGCATAGCCCACGGCCTTGGTTGCGTCGTCCAGCACGCCGACGGCGCCAATGGCCGGGGTGGGCAGGATCGGGCGCCCTTCCGTCTCGTTATAGAGCGAGACATTGCCGGAGACGACCGGGAAGTCGAGCGCCGCGCAGGCGGCCGCCATGCCTTTGATGGCGGCGGCGAACTGGCCCATGATCTCGGGTTTTTCCGGATTGCCGAAATTCATGTTGTCGGTAATGGCCAGCGGGCGGGCCCCCGTGGCGGTGATGTTGCGCCAGGCCTCGGCCACAGCCTGTTTGCCGCCTTCCTCGGGATCGGCCACGCAATAGCGCGGCGTGCAGTCGGTGGTGATGGCGAGGGCGCGGGTGGTGCCCTCCAGCCGCACGATGGCGGCGTCGGCCTGGGCCGGGCGCTTGATGGTTTGCCCGCCCACGGTGGAATCGTACTGGTCATAAATCCAGCGGCGTGAGCACAAATCGGGGCTGGCGATGAGCCGCAGCAGCGCCTCGTCCAGCGGCACATCGCTCGCGATGGCGCCAAGCGGGGCGGGTTTGGGCGTTTCGGCAATCGGGCGGCGATAGAGCGGGGCGGCCTCGGCCAGCGGGTCGAGCGGAATATCCGCCTCGACCACGCCCTTATGCTTCACCACGATGCGGCCCGTATCGGTGATATGGCCGATAACGGCGTAATCCAGATCCCATTTCTCGATGATGGCGCGGGCCATGTCGGCGCGCTCGGGCTTGAGTACCATGAGCATGCGCTCCTGGCTTTCTGAGAGCATCATCTCATACGCGCTCATGCCGGTTTCGCGCTGGGGCACATGGTCCAGGTTCAGCTCAATGCCGACCCCGCCCTTGCCGGCCATCTCGACAGAGGAGGAGGTCAGCCCGGCCGCGCCCATATCCTGGATGGCGACGATGGCATCGGTGCGCATCAGCTCCAGGCAGGCTTCGATGAGGAGTTTTTCGGTGAACGGATCGCCGACCTGCACGGTGGGGCGTTTTTCTTCGGACGAGGCGTCGAACTCCGTGCTGGCCATGGTGGCACCATGGATGCCATCGCGTCCGGTCTTGGAGCCGACATACACCACCGGATTACCCACCCCAGCAGCGGCGGAGAGGAAGATGCGGTCCTTGGGCGCGATACCCACCGTCATCGCATTCACCAGCGGGTTGCCATTATAGGCGGGGTGGAAATTCACCTCGCCGCCCACGGTGGGCACGCCCACGCAATTGCCATAACCGCCAATGCCGCGCACCACGCCATCCACCACCCGCCGGGTGACCGGCAGGGCGGGGTCGCCAAAGCGCAACGCGTTGAGATTGGCGATGGGCCGCGCGCCCATGGTGAACACATCGCGCAAAATGCCGCCCACCCCGGTGGCCGCCCCTTGGTAGGGCTCGATGAAGCTGGGGTGGTTATGGCTTTCCATCTTGAAGATGGCGGCGAGCCCCTCGCCAATATCGATGACACCGGCATTCTCGCCCGGGCCATGAATGACCCAGGGCGCCTTGGTCGGCAGTTCCTTCAGCCACACGCGCGAGGATTTGTAGGAGCAATGCTCCGACCACATGACCGAGAAAATCCCAAGCTCAGTGAACGAGGGCACGCGGCCCATAATGTCCAGAACTTTGGCATATTCTTCGGCGTTCAGCCCGAAGGATTTGGCGAGATCGGCGTTAATTTCGGTCATGCGGCGGCCAGTGCGTCGAAGAGGGGTTTGCCATCGGTGCCGCCCATCAGCGGATCGACGAGATTTTCAGGATGCGGCATCAGTCCCAGCACGCGCAGATTGGGCGCGAAAATGCCGGCAATGGCGCGGGCCGAGCCGTTGCGGTTGAGGTCGGCATAGCGGAAGGCGACGAGATTTTCCCCCTCCAGCCGGTCGAGCGTGGCCGCATCGGCCGTGTAATTTCCATC
>JAKBBM010000040.1 GCA_021808545.1 Pseudomonadota bacterium
GGTTTATGAGGGGGAGGCAGGCCCTGGCAAGCTGATTTTTTGGGCCAATTGCGCCAGCATGGCGGGGTAGAGCCGGTGCTCCTGCTCCAGCACACGGGCGCTTAGCGTCTCTTCGGTATCACCGGGCAGCACCGGTACCTCGGCCTGGCCCAGAATCGGGCCCTCATCCATCCCCTCGGTCACCAGATGCACGGTGCAGCCATGCCGCGCCTCACTCGCTGCCAGCGCGCGGGCATGCGTATCCAGCCCCGGGAATTTGGGCAGCAGGCTGGGATGGATGTTGAGCATCCGCCCCGCCCAGCGCCCGACCAAATAAGGGGTGAGCAGCCGCATGTAGCCCGCCAGGCAGACGATATCGATGCGCTCCTCGATCAGCCGGGCATCGAGGGCGCGCTCATGTGCTGCACGGTCCTTGCCAAAGGGCTTGGCCGGTACCGCCTCGGCCCGTAGCCCCATCTCGCGGGCGATGCCAAGGGCCGGGGCATCCGCCTTGTCGGACAGAACAAGCACGATCTCGGCCGGGTAATCCGCCGCGGCGCGCGCCGCGCGCACCAAAGCCTGCATGTTCGAGCCCCGGCCCGAACACAGCACCGCGACGCGCGGCTTCATGCGAACAGGCCATCCATTCCGGAAATCTCGATCTCTGGCGTGGCCGAGACCTCACCCAGCGCGAACGGCGCCTCGCCCTCGGCGCGCAGCAAATCGGCCGCGGCCTGCGCATCGCGCACCACCAGCGCCATGCCGACTCCGCAATTGAACACGCGCAGCATCTCCACCGGGGCCACGCCGCCCGTGCGCGCAAGCCAGGGGAAGATGGCGGGCATGGGCCATGGCGCGCGCAGCGCCGCCCCGCAGCCTTGCGGCAGCACGCGCGGCAGATTGCCGGGCAGCCCGCCGCCGGTAATATGCGCCGCCGCCTTCAACAGCCCGGCCTTGTGCAGCGCCAGCAGCGGCTTCACGTAAATCCGGGTGGGGATCATCAGCAATTCTGCAGCACAGCGCCCTTCCAGAACCGGGCTCTCCCAATTCAGCCCGCGATCGGCGAAAATCCGCCGCACCAGGGAAAAACCGTTGGAATGCACGCCCGAGGAGGGCAGCGCCAAAATCGCATCGCCCGGGGCGACATCCACGGGCAAAAGCTGGCCACGCTCGGCCGCCCCCACGGCAAAACCAGCCAGATCATAGTCGCCCTTAGCGTACATGCCGGGCATTTCCGCCGTCTCGCCGCCCACCAGGGCGCAACCGGCCTGCCCGCAGCCCTGGGCGATGCCCGCAATCACACGTTTGGCCGCGGCGACATCGAGCGCGCCGGTGGCGAAATAATCCAGGAAAAACAGTGGTGCCGCCCCCTGCACCACCAGATCGTTCACGCACATCGCCACCAGGTCGATGCCGACATGGTCGTGAATCCCGGTCTCGATCGCGATTTTGAGCTTGGTGCCCACGCCATCGGTGGTGGAGACCAGCACGGGGTCGGTAAAGCCAGCGGCTTTCAGGTCGAACAGCGCGCCAAAACCGCCCAAACTTCCCATCACGCCAGAACGGGTGGTGGCCTTGGCCAGCGGCTTGATCGCCTCGACCAGCGCATCGCCGGCCTCGATATCAACCCCGGCATCCCGATATGTCACGCTAGTCATACAAGCCCCCGATGCGCTAAGTCTTAAGTCATGGCGCCGCTCATGACCCGTCAAATCTCTCCGCGTTTCAACACAAGCCGCGCGCCCGCGCAATCGCTCACGGCGGCGCCATGAGCGAAAACCAGCCCACTGCGCGCCCGATGGGCCGCACGCAATGGCAGAGAATCGGCCTGATGGCGGTCGCGCTGCTGGCATTGTGGGAATTCTTCCGGCTGTTCTCCTCCATCCTCACGCCCTTTGTTGTGGCGGGGGGGATCGCCTATTTTCTTGATCCCGCAGTGAGCCAGTTGGAGCGCATTGGCCTACGCCGCGCGGCGGGCGCGCTGCTGGTGCTCGCCGCCGCGGGGTTGTGCGTGGCGCTGTTCATCCTGCTGCTCTATCCGGTCATCGCCGACCAGGCGCGCATTCTCATCACCAATCTGCCCGCCTATATCGGCACGGTGCAGAAGGATCTGGCGCATCTGATCACGCATTTGCAGGAGCGGCTGGGGCCCGGCACGGTCAGCGCCAAGCTGCGCGATCTGGCCACCAACCAAGCCGGCACCATCGTCTCCTTTGCCGAAACTGCGATCACCCGGATCATCGGCAGCGGCTTTGCCGTGGTCAACATCCTCACTCTGCTCGTCATCACCCCCATCGTCACCTTCTATTTCCTGCGCGACTGGCCCTCGATCATCCGCCATGTCGATAGCTGGCTGCCGCGCCCCTACGAGACCGTGATCCGCGCCCAGGCGCTGGAGGTGAACCGCATCCTCGCCGCTTGGATCCGCGGCCAGGCGATCTGCTGCCTGATCCTGGCACTGGTCTATGCCGTGGGGCTGACGCTGGTGGGGCTGGATCTTGGCCTCATCGTCGGGCTCGCCGCCGGGCTGCTCTCCTTTATCCCCTATGTTGGCACCATATTGGGCGGGCTCACCGCCATTTTGCTCTCACTCAGCCAGCATCCGGGCTGGCATGGGGTGATCATGGTGCTGCTCGTCTTTGCCTGCGGACAGGGGCTGAATGATTACGTGATCCAGCCGCGCTTTCTGGGCGACCGGGTGGGCCTACCGGCGGTGTGGGTGATTTTCGCGCTGTTCGCGGGTGGGGCCGCGTTCGGCTTCCTTGGCATCATGCTGGCCGTGCCAGTTACGGCCACGCTCGGCGTGATCGCCCGCTTCTGGCTGCGCCGCTACATGCACTCGCCGCTCTATCTGGACAATCACGCATCATGAAGCAGCTCGCCCTGCCCTTCGCGGACGAGCAGATATACACGGAAGAAGATTTCTGCCCCGCCGCCTCCAACGCCGCCGCGCGCGAATGGCTCGCCCAGCCAGAACGCTGGAGCCATGGGCGGCTGGTGCTATGGGGGGCGGCTGGCTGTGGCAAAACGCATTTGCTGCATCTTTGGGCCAAGGCGCATGGCGCGCAAATTGTGCAGGGCGCAACCTTAGGCGGGCTGCTGCGCCCCACCGGCCCGGTGGCGGTGGACGATGCCGAGCTGGTGCCTGAGCCGCGCGCGCTGCTGCATTTGCTCAACGCCGCCGCCGAGGGCGGCTGGCCGGCATTGCTGGCCTCGCGCCTGCCGCCGATGCGCATGGTCTATAAGCTGGCCGATCTGACCAGCCGCCTGCGCGCGGCGAGTGCTGTGGAAATCCGCCCGCCGGAGGATGAGCTGCTCGATTTGCTGCTCACGCGCCTGGCGGCCCAACGCCAGCTTTATCTAAGTATTCCGGTGCGTAATCTGCTGCTTTTGCATCTGCCGCGGGCGGCTTATTATTATCAGGAGGCTATCGCCCGCATGGACCGGCTGGCGCTTGACCGGGGCGCGCGCATCTCCCGGGCGCTCACAACGGAAATCCTCGCCGAGCTACTGAAAGACTTGTAAATTTATAGATTCGTCATGCCCGCCGCCATAAGGCGCTGGTAAGGAACAATAATGGATCAGATTTTGGAAACCCTCGCCCCCGCGATCGGGCATGATGACCCCGCCCGCTTTATCAACCGCGAATTATCCTGGCTGGATTTCAATTTCCGTGTGGTTGGCGAGGCGCGCAATCCCCGCCACCCGCTGCTGGAGCGGCTGCGCTTTGTCTCGATCAGCGCCTCCAATCTCGATGAATTCTCTTCCGTGCGCGTGGCCGGGCTGATCGGCCAGGCGCGCGCGGGCGTGCTGGAACGCTCGGCCGACGGGCTGACCCCAGCCCAGCAGCTCGCCGCCATCAATATCCGCGCGCGTGAACTCATGGCCGCCCAGCAAGCGGCCTTCGCCGATGTGCGCGCCCTGCTCACCGGGGCCGGGCTTGTGCTGTGCACCGCCGCCGAACTGACCTCGGATGATGCCGCCTTCCTCGATTCCTATTTCATGGAGCGCGTCTTTCCCGTGCTCACGCCGCTGGCGGTGGACCCGGCGCATCCCTTTCCCTTCATCCCCAATATGGGACTAGTGATGGCGCTGACCCTGGCGCGCGACGATGATCGCGGCCAGATGTCGGCGCTGATCCCGCTGCCCGGGCAGATTGAGCGGTTCGTGCGCCTGCCCGGCCATGAGGGGCCGATCCGCTTTGTCATGCTCGAGGATCTGGTGGCGATGAACATGGGGCGGCTGTTCCCCGGCTTCACCGTGCAGGGTTCGGGCCTGTTCCGGCTGATCCGTGATACCGATGTGGAGTTCGAGGAAGAGGCGGAAGATCTCGTCCGCTCTTATGAGAGCGCGCTCAAGCGCCGGCGCAGGGGGGTGGCCATCCAACTCACCATCCAGGCGGACATGCCCCCCACCTTGCGCGAATTCGTGATCAACGCGGTCGAGGCGCCGCCCGACGAGGTTTATATCGAGACCGGCATTGTCGGGCTCGCCGATGTCAAACAGCTTGTCGTCGATGACCGTCCCGACCTGCTATTTCCCCCCTACACGCCGCGCTTTCCCGAGCGCATCCGCGATTTCGGCGGCGATTGTTTCGCCGCCATCCGCGCCAAGGATATTCTGGTCCATGATGCTTTCGAGAGTTTCGACGTGGTGGTGCAGTTCCTGCGCCAAGCCGCGGCCGACCCAGCGGTGGTCGCGATCAAGCAGACGCTCTATCGCACCAGCCGCGATTCCCCCATCGTGAAGGCGCTGATCGAGGCGGCGGAAGCGGGCAAATCCGTCACCGCCATGGTGGAGCTGCGCGCGCGCTTCGATGAGGAGGCGAATATCCGCCTCTCGCGCGCGCTCGAGGCCGCCGGGGTACAGGTCGTGTTCGGCTTCGTCGGGCTCAAGACCCACGCCAAGGTGAGCTATGTGGTCCGGCGCGAGGCCAACGCCCTACGCGCCTATGTGCATTTTGGCACTGGCAATTATCACCCGATCACCGCGCGTATTTATACCGATCTCAGCTTCTTCACCTGCGATCCGGCCCTGGCCCGCGACGCGGCGCGGCTGTTCAACTACATGACCGGCTATGCCAAGCCCGAGACAATGGAGCAGCTCGCCTTCTCGCCGCTGACCACGCGCAAGACCATCGGCACGCTGATCGATACCGAGATCGGCAACGCCAAGGCCGGCAAGCCCAGCGGCATCTGGCTGAAAATGAACTCCCTGGTCGATGACCGGCTGATCGACCATCTGTACGAGGCAAGCCAGGCGGGCGTGCCCATCTCCATCGTGGTGCGCGGCATTTGTTGCCTGCGCCCCGGTGTGGCCGGCCTGTCCGAGCATATCAAGGTGAAATCCATTGTCGGGCGGTTTTTGGAACATGCCCGCATCTGCGTGTTCGCCAACGGCCACCCCTTGCCCTCGCGCGAGGCAAAAGTGTTCATGTCCAGCGCCGACTGGATGGCACGCAACATGGATTATCGGGTGGAGACCTTCGTGCCCATCCACACCCCCACCGTGCATGCACAAATTCTGGATCAGATCATGGTCGTCAATCTGCGCGACGACGCGCAATCCTGCGAGTTGCACGCCGATGGAACATGGACACGTGTGCAGGCGGGCGATCCGCCCGCCTCGGCGCATGAATATTTCATGACCAACCCCTCGCTTTCGGGCCGAGGCTCAGCGTTGCATGGCGGACTGAACGCGGACCGCGCCAGACCAAAATACAAACGCCGGGTGGATTAAGTCGGCGGGCTAATGCAATGTCAGCAGCTTGGCGTTGCGCCAGCGGCCGGGGGTAATGCCTTCGGCTATGCCCACCCGCACGGAATGGAGCTTTCCGTCCAGATTCCGCGACCAGAAATCCAGGAATTTCCGCAATTGCGGAAATTCCGGCGCACAGTCGAGGTATTGCCAGATATAAGTTTGCAAAAGGCCCGGATGGTCAGGCATATGGTAGAGGATTTCCGCCGTGGTCAGGCGCCAATCACGCATCTGCAAGGCAAGGCTCATGCTTATCACTCCATGGTCTTGAAATAGGTCATTGCCCCCGGGGTGTTATTAAACTGCCACGAACACCCGCCCGACGCACAAGAAAAAATGTTTCTGATCAACAACTTGTCACTCATCTAACGCGAATGCTGCCGTTCTTGACTTGTTTTGTGCCAGCCGCTACATCCTTGGCACTCTCTCGCTGGGAGTGCTAACAACCGCGGTGCCGCATGCCGGGCCGGACAGGTTGGAAAGCTTTTAAGACAATAACGTTTAGGAGCGATCAACATGGCGAATTTCCGCCCCCTGCACGACCGCGTTGTCGTCCGCCGCATCACCGCCGAGGAAAAGACCGCGGGCGGCATCATTATCCCAGATACCGCCAAGGAAAAGCCGCAGGAAGGTGAGATCGTGGCCGCTGGCCCGGGCGCTCGCAACGAGGCCGGCGCCCTGGTGCCTCTGGATGTCAAGGCCGGCGACCGCGTGCTGTTCGGCAAATGGTCCGGCACCGAGGTCAAGGTCGACGGGGAAGACCTGCTGATCATGAAAGAATCCGACATTCTCGGCATCGTCGCCTAATTTCAGAAAGATAGGAGTCACAACATGGCTGCCAAAGACGTACGTTTCGGGGCTGACGCGCGCGACCGCATGCTGCGCGGCGTGGACACGCTGGCCAATGCCGTCAAGGTCACACTGGGTCCGAAGGGCCGCAATGTGGTCATCGAGAAGAGCTTCGGCGCCCCGCGCATCACCAAGGATGGCGTGTCCGTCGCCAAGGAAATCGAGCTGGCTGACAAGTTCGAGAATCTGGGCGCGCAGCTGATCCGCGAAGTCGCCTCCAAGACCAACGACCTGGCCGGTGACGGCACCACCACCGCGACCGTGCTGGCCCAGGCCATCGTGCGCGAGGGTGTTAAGGCCGTGGCCGCCGGACTGAACCCGATGGATCTGCGCCGCGGCATCGACAAGGCGGTCACCGCCGTGGTCGAGGAGCTGAAGACCCGCACCAAGAAGATCACCACCCCGGGCGAGACCGCCCAGGTCGGCACCATCTCCGCCAATGGCGAGTCCGAGATCGGCGACATGATCTCCAAGGCCATGCAGAAGGTCGGCAATGAGGGCGTGATCACGGTCGAGGAAGCCAAGGGCATCCAGACCGAGCTCGATGTCGTCGAGGGCATGCAGTTCGACCGCGGCTATGTCTCCCCCTACTTCATCACCAACCCCGAGAAGATGGTCGCGGACCTCGACAGCCCGTACATCCTCATCTTCGAGAAGAAGCTCTCCCAGTTGCAGCCGCTGCTGCCGCTGCTGGAAGCCATCGTGCAGACCGGCAAGCCGCTGCTGATCATCGCCGAGGACGTGGAAGGCGAGGCGCTGGCCACCCTGGTGGTGAACAAGCTGCGTGGCGGCCTCAAGATCGCCGCCGTCAAGGCGCCGGGCTTTGGTGACCGTCGCAAGGCCATTCTGGAAGACATCGCCATCCTCACCGGCGGCCAGGTCATCTCCGAGGATCTTGGCATCAAGCTCGAGAGCGTCACCCTGCAAATGCTGGGCCGCGCGAAGAAGGTGCTGATCGAGAAAGAGAACACCACGATCGTCGAAGGCGCTGGTGAGAAGGAAGAGATCACCGGCCGCGTCAACCAGATCCGCGCGCAGATCGAGACCACCACCTCCGACTATGACCGCGAGAAGCTGCAGGAGCGCCTGGCCAAGCTGGCTGGCGGTGTGGCCGTGATCCGCGTTGGCGGGGCGTCCGAGGTTGAGGTGAAGGAGCGCAAAGACCGCGTGGACGATGCGCTGCACGCCACCCGTGCCGCCGTCGAGGAAGGCATCGTGCCTGGTGGCGGCATCGCGCTGGCCCGCGCCTCGCTGGTGCTTGCCAATGTCAAGGCCGAGAATGACGACCAGCGCGTCGGCATCGACATCATCCGCAAGGCGATCCAGGTGCCCCTGCGCCAGATCTCCGAGAATGCGGGCGAGGATGGCGCCGTGATCGCCGGCAAGGTGCTCGACAATGCCGAGTACACCTATGGCTTCGACGCTCAGTCCGGCGAGTTCAAGGACATGGTCAAGGCCGGTATCATCGACCCGACCAAGGTCGTGCGCACCGCGCTGCAGGATGCCGCGTCCGTGGCCTCGCTGATCATCACCACCGAAGCCGGTGTAACCGAGCGCCCCGAGAAGAAGGCCGCTGGCGGCATGCCCGGCGGTGGCATGGGCGGTATGGGTGGCATGGGCGGCATGGGCGATATGGATTTCTAATCCGACCCGGCTCTACGCCAAAAAAAGAAGCCCCGGGGAAACCCGGGGCTTTTTTTGTGGGCACGGGCCGCGCCGTTATTCCTCGCCCTGCAGCCCGGTGCAGGAGAGGCCAAAACAATCCAGCCCGGCTTGCAGATAATCGGCCAGCAGCGGCACGCCCAGCAAATAGCTGCCGGTACGCCCATTATGGGCCTGTGCGGCTTGCGCCCGCAGCGCGTCCCACGTCTCGTCATCGCCTCGGCCAAGCCAAGTCAGGGTAACAAGGTCGATCTGCTCATCCTCATTCAGCGCCCAGATCGCGCTTGCCAGCTCGGCGCGCACCGGATCATCGGCATGATCCTCCAGCACGTCATACATGGCGTCATCGGTGGCGTTGGAGCCGGAATCGGGGTCGCTTACCTCATCCTTGGCGTCGAACTGCCGGGCCTTGGCGATAATGTAGCAGACTGTCTCAACCGGGATGGTCAGCTTGGCATCGTCTTCCATCTTTTGCCTCCGCGTGCGCCGTTCACCGCCAATGTCCGCGGCGGTGCCAGCCATCCCAGCCCCAGCCATAAATGATCGAGACCGAAGGGTAGAGATAGCCATAGCCCGGATAATAGGCATAAACCGGCGGATAACCGATATAAGGGTAATAGCCCGGCGCCGGGGCCGGATAAGCGGCCGTGGCGGGCGCAGGCAGGGGCGGCACGTCATTGCCCTTGGTGGCCATGCATTGGGCGTAGGCAATGTCATAGCGGCGCTGGAGCGTGGCATCGGCAAGGGCGGCATTGCTCGCCCCCGCCGCACTGCCCACCAGCAAACCAGTCCCCGCGCCAATGGCGGCCCCCGCCCCGGCATTGCCGCTCGCGGCCCCAAGTGCCGCGCCAGCCGCGGCACCAATGACGGTGCCGGCCAGCGCGCTGCCCGCCGCCGCCTGCTGCGGTACGCCCAGGCTATAGCCTATGGCCTGGGCGGCGGCCGTGCGGCAGGCATAATCATCCTCCTGAAAGGCCGCATAGCTCTTGCCCGTGCCAGGCAACACCGTGATGGAGGGCGCAGTGGGCGGCGGGGCAACACACCCCGAAAGCATGGCGAACGCAAAGGCTCCAAATGGTGAGATCCACGCTCTCATGGCAACATCTCCGCCGGCCCCGGGCCGGATGCTAAGATTACATAAACATCACATGGGCGGTACGATGTCGCCGCGCGTCTTCATGCATTGCGCATAGGCGATATCGTAGCGCTGCTGGAGCGACATTTGAGACTGCCCACTCTGGTTCGCGCCCAGGGCGGCACCGCCTAAAAGCCCGGCACCTGCCCCCACCGCGGCCCCGGTGCCGGCATTGCCCGCGGCAGCCCCGATCAGCGCGCCCGCCGCCGTGCCCAAAACGGTGGTCGCCGCCGCCGTACCCAGCGCGCTGTTGGTGGAAGCCTGGGCGGACTGGCCACTAATCTGGCTCTGCGCGAAGCCGCGGCACGTATAATCATCCTGTTGGAACTGGGCGAGCGTCTTGCCCTTACCAGGCATCACGGCGATGCTCGGCCCCGAGGGGGGAATGACCTGGCAGCCGCCCAACGCCAGCATGGCAAATGCGGCAAGGGTCAGACGATGAGAATAGACGGTCATACGAATCTCCTGTTGGTTCGGGGCAATGCCCGCCTCATAAAGTGGGCAGGGGCATTGCCCCGGGTCAAGACGTTCGGGCGCGCCCGCTGCTCATCCATGCCCGCTTAAGATCGCAAGCCGCACTTCCTCGGCTTTGGCGGCGATATCGGCGGTCTGCTCGGGTGTTAAGGCCGGCAGGCCAAGGATGGTGTTGACGGCCGTTACCGTATCGGCGCTGATCGGGATGGTCTTGTCCGAGGCGGAGCCCAGGAAGATGGCGATAAAATCATCCCGGCTCGCGGGCGTGGTCCCGGAAAGCGGCGTTGTGTTGGTTAGCGCATAGCTCTTGAGCAGGCTTAAATTCTCAAGCGGCGAATCGATCCGCACGATCGAGGGATAGTAAGTCTGCACGATATACGAGAACTCGCTGGCCGGCAGCGAATAGAGCTGTGCCACGGTCATGGTCAGCGTCTCCTGGCCTTCGGCGCTCAACACCATCACCGTGCTGCCCATGCTCGTCCAGTTGCTGACCGCCTCACTAAAGGCATGATCCAGCACATGCGCGGGCGAGCGGGCCACACTCAGGCGGCCAAGCTCAACCTCGGGAATGCCTTCCTTGGCCCAGCCTGGCCGCCCGCCGGTGGTGCCCTCGCTGGGCTTGCGGCTATTCTCGCCACCGCCAAAGCGCGGGCCTTTCTTGTCGGAACTCGTACCTTCCTCGCCTGTTTCGGTACCGGTGGACCCGCCCTGGCCATAATGGCCGCGCATGCCGGTGGACCCGCCCTGCCCCATGGATTGGCCAGATGTACCCGGCGCATGGCCGCTGCCATGCGTGCCCATATTGCCCCCACCCTGGCCGCTCTCGCTCTGGGCGTAGGCCGCGCCAAAAAGCTGGCCAGGATGCCAGGACAAACCCGGCGCCATAACCGCAAGGCTAAGTGCCGCGGAGCCCAGCAGTAAACGGCGCAGGCCGGAACGAGACGAAAGTTTTGTCGTCATGTTTATGTTTTCCTTGTTGCTAGACATGATGATGAAAAATCAACGCTGTCACCGTTACGGATGGCGCAGCACTTTATTGTCGGCGCCCCAACCACCCAGCCCTTCGTGAACGAAATGCTCCCCGCCGCCCTGGCCGCCGATGGGGCCAGTCGTGGATCCATCAGGCAATGGCGTTCCAGGTGTGGCCGGCGTACTGCCGCCCTCCGTGCCGCCATGGCCGCCGCCATGGGTTTCTCCGCCGCCAAGGGTGCGGCCTGTCCGCTGACGGTGACGCACGGCCCGTCCGGCTGGGCTCTCCCCCTGGCCGTGCCCGCCGCCGGCCCCGCCACCAGATTCACCGCCAGATCCGCCGCCGCCATGGCCTTGTCCGCCGCTGCCGCCATGACCCTGCCCGCCACCAGCGTGCCCTTGCCCGCCACCGCCATGGCCGCCGCCGGCTTCCTGCGCCCGGGCAACGCCTACCACGCCAAGCACGCCCACACCGCCCAGCCCCAGCAGGCGCAGCACATGCCGCCGCGCCAGTTGGGCCTTGTTACGTTCGTCCTGTCTCATGATTCTGCATCCTTCCGCTTTGGCGGCTTGTTTTCCTGGCGGCGCAAGGCTTCCGCCTGCGTGCGGATCGCACGCGCCGTGGCAGGTGCCACACTCACGCATAGCAGCGCATTGACCTGGCGGTACCGCGCTGCCGTCACCGGTACGGCGCTCGCCATGGCCAAATAGCTTGCCGCCAGCGTAATGTTAGGATCGCGCCGTTCCAGCAACGCTTGGTAGTCGGCCAGAAGATAAAGACCCGTCTTAACCGTTTCCGCTTCAAAACCGGGGGCAAGCTCGCTCTCGGCCGCGCGCAACCGCGACAGATTATGCCCCGTCAGGCGCTCGGCCTCGGTCATCTGGCCGAGCTTGTAATCGCCGCACCAGGAAATAGGGGACAAAAGCCGCGCCTGGTTACTGCCAGGTGACGCATGATGCGCCGCGCCATTTTCCGCCGCCAAAACAGGATGCACGGCCCCGCCCAAGCACATAAGGCCCAGCATGATTCCATAACGTATGGTCTGAATACGATACACCAGTTGAAACTCCATCCGGCGAAAACACCGTCTGATCCGTAAAATCATTGGTACCAACAGCGGATATTTCTTTGACGCGGATCAATAAAGTCATTAATTTTTTGAAACCAATCCCGCGCTTCCGATTTTTGCCGCCAGCTTGACGTGCGTCAAAGCGTACAGGTGCAAAGCATCTCAGCTTTCTTCTGTTTTACCCCAATGCACGAGGATCACCCACCATGACATCTATGCAACACCGGCTCATCCCCCTGGCCGCTGCCACAGCTTTGTTCATGGCGCCGGTGGCCCACGCCGCGAGCCCCGCTGTAGCCCCCTTGCTTGCGCAAGAGGCCAAGGATGGGCCACGCGCCCTGCTGGATGGGCTAGAGCGGCTTCTGGCCCAAGACCCCGGCTTGGCCGCAACCCCGCAAACAGCGACCGCCCTGGCCCGCGCGGCGGCCGCCCCCGTGCCGGATTTTGTCGGCGCCAATCTGCCCGTCTATCGCGAGATTGTAGAAAAAATAACCGCCGCCGCACCACCTGATCAGCGCGCGGCCGTACGCCGGGCCGTAAGCCTGGAAATCGCTGGCTATATTGCAACCGATATCCGCATCATGCCGCCGCCCATGCCATTAACCCAGGGCAACATCCCAGCACAGGCGCCCGGTGCCGGCGGGCCCGGCTTTACGCTTGGCAGCTTCACCATCACCCCCTCGCTGCAAGGCGGCATGTTTTATGACGATAATATCTACGCCACACGCAGCGGCAAGGTCTCGGACGGGGTCGGCACGCTCTCGCCGCGTGTCACCCTGCGCTCAAACTGGACCCATAACGCGCTTTATGCCGAGGCGGGGGCTGATCTTACCGGCTATTTGCATCATGGCAATGAGAACACGAATGATTGGCACACGCTGGCAGAAGGGCGGATTGACGTAAACGACCGCACGCGGATTGTTCTGGGCGGCCTGGCGCTGATGGAGCATGAAGACCGGTCCTCGCCCGATGCGGTGGAGGGATTCGTCCCGACACGCTATTGGGAAACGGATGGTTATGTCGGTATTCTGCACCGCATCGGAAATTTCAACATTCGCGCGGGCGGTGCGGTGGAGCGTCTGACCTTTGCTAATGTTCAGTCCCAGAATGGTGAAATCAATAATCACGACCGCAACCGCAACCGCTATACGTTCGGAATTCGCGTGCGCGACGATGCCAAGACCGACCTGCGCCCCTTCATTGAGGGGTTGGGCGATCTGCGCCGTTACGACCATACGCCCGATGATTTCGGCTACCAGCGCAATTCCGATGGGTATCGCGCCAGCTTTGGCGCCTTATTCCGGATTCAACCCAACCTTTCGGGCGAGGCCTCCATCGGCATCATGGCGCGCTATTATGCCGATCCGCGCTTTAAAAACGTCATCACCCCTGCCGCCAGTGCCAATCTGCGCTGGCAGGCTGGCGATAACACCGCCATGCTCGCCTTTTTCGACCGTTCGATCGAGGAAACAACCCTCGCTGGCAGCCCAGCCTATGTTTACAGCGTTATTGGCGGGCGGATCGAACAAACATTGCTGCCAGATCTCACGGGCTTTTTGCGCCTGGCCTTCGCGCACAGCAACTTCTGGCAGTCATCGCGCTGGGACAATGAGGCGGATATGTCAGTCGGCGTCAGATATTACCTGACAGATACATATTATATCGGCGCGGATTACCGTTATACGCAACGCGTCTCGGGCGATTCAGCCGTGAACTTCACCCGCAACGAGGCGTTCCTGTCATTCGGCTCGGCATTCTAACGCTTCTGGTTTCATTAACCTGTTTTCATGTTGCTTTAATGAAATAATCTACGCATGTTGATCACGGTCAATCCACGCCATGCAGCCGCCTGATAGGAAAAATCCCGTAACAAACATCAACTGTCAGCATGGCAAAGGAATAATCATGAGAACTTCTTCCATCGCACATAGTACCCCGCATCGTGAGCGTCGGTTGTTCGCTGTTGGCGTGGGGGGCTTGGCCCTGGCTCTGGCTTGCGGGTTAAGCGCGCCAGCATGGGCGCAAACGCAAAACCAAGAGAAAACGCAAACGCAAACGCAAACGCAAAACCAAGAGCGGACGCAAATGCAAAACCCGACAGGTACCGGCGACCAAGACCGCATGCGCGACCGCGATCGGGACCGGGACCAAGACCGCACGCGCGACCAAACCCGTGACCGCGATCGGGACCAGGACAAAGACCGCACACGCGACCAAACCCGTGACCGCGATCGGGACCAGGACAAAGACCGCACACGCGACCAAGACCAGATCAGCCGGCCGCACATTGCGCCCGGCGGTATGGGAGGCGGCATGGGCGGCGGCGGCGGCGGCGGCGGCGGCCGGCGCTAACCAGACGATCCAGCGCCTATTCAACGCCGGGGCGAATCACCCCCGGCGTAACGCGCGCCATATCTGCCCGCGCCAGCGTCGGAGCACGGGAAAAACCACACCCAGCAGCGGCCAGCGGCAAGCCATGGCATAAAAGCGCTCCACGCGCACGCGGCCAGCGCTTTGAACGTGCGTATCGTTCACCGGCAAAACAACCTGCGTATTCAAGGCCGTCTCTGCCGTATCCATGGCCGCGCGCAAGCGCTTAATGTCGCGCGCCTGTTCCAGCAGCCGGCGCTGCTCATCCGCCTGCTGTTCCATGGGCGGCCTTTGCGTCATCCAGCCTTCTCCAAGGCTGATGTCAGCGCCTGTAAAAAAGCGGTTTCCCCGCCTTGCGCGCGCGTCCATTGGCCCACCGCGGCGCGTAAGGCCGGCAAGGGGCCATCGGCCTCGTAAAACCGGCGCACCAGCCCTGGCACAGCGGCCGCATCGGCAAAGCGCGTTACCCCCTCATCTTGTTCGGGCGCCAATTTTGCCGCCCGGGGCACCATAACCGGCACACCGCGGACCAGCGCGCGGTTCAGCCAAGCCTGGGCCGGGCCATCCGCCGTCATGGCCAACACAAAATCGTAGCGGGACAGCTCATAAGTCGCAAACTCATTCCAATCCTCCGCCATGTCCAGTTCAGGGATCGGCGGCATATCCGCCAGCCTGTCCAAAATCGCTGTGGCCAGAGATGGATCATCCTGCGGCAGGCACAGCAGGCGGCGCTGGATCGGGCCTGGATTAACAGGCAGGGCCGGCAATGTAATCCATCGTTCAGGCGCCATGGCAAGGCGGGCGCGGTCGGCATGGGCCGTGGCGGCATCGGGCACCAAAATGGCGGAAAACCCTTCAAAACAAGCGGAGACAAACTCGAACACCGCGCCATCCGTCACGGGCACGTCCTCCAGCGTGCGGCTTATATCGGGCAAGCGGTGCAGCAATACCTGGCGGTCGGCCAGCATGGTCTGGAATTTTGCAAAAAACGCCATCACCGCAGCACCTGGCCATAAATGCAGCCGCGCTGCGCCGGCCAGCGATTGCAGCGCCTTGACCAATACCTGCTCAATCTCATGCGGCTGCAAACCAGGCTCTATTGCGTGCAGATCGGCATAAACAAGATCAACCGGCGCATCCGCGAACAAGTCGCGTACATCACGCCCCGGCACGGGCCCGCCCCAGACCAGGGCCAAACACCGCCCCGCGGGCCGCACCATGCGGCAGCCTGTCAGCACCGCGCGTAAATATTCGAACTGCCCAGGCTCAAGCGCTGGCGGCAGCAAAAACAAATCGCTGAACGGCATTTCGCCCGCTCGTTCGCAGAGCGCAAAATACGCCAGCCCCGGGGTGAGCGGATTGCCCAGATTGGTCCAGAATGGCGAAGCGGCCAGGCGGACTGCGTCAATCGCGGGGTCTATGTCCGCGGCCTCTTGGGTGAGCAGGGCAATCACCGGATCAGCCAGCACGGCCGCACTGCCGCCCTGGCGCTCGCGGGCCAGTTCGGCCAAGGCCGGGGGCGGGCCGCCGCGCGCGCGATATTCGGCCATGGCGGGGCCGCATAAAGCAAGATAGGTGCGCGGCGCGAACATCCGGCTTGGCGGAATTTGCGGTGCCGCCACCTGGTTGGAGCGTGTCAGCAAACTCTGGCGGCGGCGGCGGCAGAACAGCACCGTCTCCGGCACCACGACAAAATACGCGCCGTGGGCCAGGGCCTCGCAGTTAAAATGCCAATCCTCATACACATAGCCCGAGCCCGGATGCGCGGCCACATACCCCACCGCCCTGAACAAATCCCGCGCGGCGAACAGCCGGGAATGATAAGGCTGGTAGCCGGTGAACATCATGGGCGTGATGATGGAATTTTCAAAATATTCCACCATGCAATATTCGGCGCCAAACATCAGCAGATATTGCGGCACCAAAATCGCGCGCGGGCCGCTCTGCGCGGCAACCGCCAGCATCTCGGCAAAACAATTGAACGAGATCAGATCATCCGCATCGCAGGTGGTGATGTAAGCGCCGCGCGCATGCTGAATGCCACTATTGCGCGCCGGCCCCAGCGAACCATGATCGACCAGCACGATCTGGTGCGCCTCATAAGCCGAAAAATCCCACCCGCCGACAAAATGCGCGGCATCAAAACTGGGCCGGTCCAGCACCATAATCATTTCGCAGCGCGCCCCGCCCGCGCGGGCGTAACGCGCGGCCGCGTCGCAAGAGCGCAAAGTCCGCGCCAGATATTTTGTTTCGTCATGGATGTTTAAAATGATCGAGAGATCAAACGGCGCATCCCCTATTCTCTGGCCGGCGCTTGGCCCGGCTGCGTGCGCGGTTTGACAAGTCATTTCCGCCCCATAATATCATGACCGTTTATTGGCCGTCCATAGGCACGGCGCACAAGCATGGGGCGAGAATGGAACACGGCATGAGCAGCGGCCCGCCCGGCTGGCGGGTGGATGAGGCTTGGCAGGCCGCTTTCGCGCAGGCGCTGGACGAGGTCGATATCGTCTCCTTCGATGTGTTCGACACCGCGATCACGCGCCTGACCGACACGCCCCGGGATATATTCGCCGCCGCCGAGCGCGATTTAGTGCTGCAATGGGGCGACATGGCGCAAGGCTTTGCCGCCGCGCGCGCGCAAAGCGAATGGGCTGCCCGCCAAAACGCCGCCGCCCAACAGCGCGAGGAGGTTGGGCTGGATGAAATTTACGCCGAACTCGCCCGCCATATGCCCCAACTTGCCCCGCTTTTGGCGCAAATCCAGCAGGCCGAGCTGGCGGCGGAAACGGAATTCTGTAAGCCCGTGCCCGATATTCTGCGCGCGCATGCGCACGCCCTGGCCGCCAACAAGCGCGTTCTGTTCCTGTCCGACATGTATCTGCCCGCAAATTTCGTGCGCGGGCTGCTGCGCGGCTGCGGCTTTGGCGCGGCACCGCCATTGTGGATTTCCAGCGAGACCGGACGCACCAAAAGCCGCGGCGGCATATGGCCCTTACTACGCCGCGAAATAGGCCCGCCAGCGCGCCTGCTGCATATTGGCGATGATGAGCATGCCGACCGCCTGCAGCCCGCCGCGCACGGGGTGCGGGTGCTGCCTTTCATCCGTGCCCGCTCATCCCGGCGCGCTGGCGCGGTGGCCATGCCCGCCATTCTGCCCTTTTCACGGGCGCAGCGCACGGCCGAACTGGCCGCGCGCCACCCCGCCACGCCCGAGACGAACGAGGCCGCGCGCCACAGAACGGGACAGGTTCTGGGCGGGCTGATGGTTGGCGGCTTTTTGCGTTGGCTGGAGCCGCGCTTGCTGCGTTACGGCATCGACCATGTTTATTTCTGCGCGCGCGATGGCTGGCTGCTGCACCAAGCCTGGCAGGCGGCGGATATAAGCGCGCGCACCGGCATTGCCGCCTCTTACCTTTATGTCTCGCGCTGGCCGCTGCATCTGGCCCGCGCCCATGCTGAAGCCAGCGGTACGCGCCTAACCCCAGCCTTGCTGCATTTTCTTATCCCCGAAACACCAGAGATGAGCGCCAGCACCCTGCTGCGCCAAGCCCGGCTGGATCAGGAGGCTGACATCACCCAGGCCGCGTACAGCGCCTTGGGCGCGCTCGATGTGCCCCTGGCCACGGCCGACCGGCTGGCCAGCTTGCGCAACATTCTCGCCGCACATCCAGCCCCGGTTCTGGCCCTGGCCGCGCAAACGCATGCGGCCTTGTCGGCTTATCTGGCGCAGGAAGGGTTTGGCACAACAGCGCGCCCCGCCATTATCGATCTGGGCTGGCATGGCACGATGCAGGCGGCCTTGTCGCAGATTTTGCGCGCGGGCGGGCGTAATGTGCCGCTGGCCGGATTTTATTACGCGCTCTGGCCGGCCGCCAGCGGGCAGCGCCCCGCCGCGGGCTGGATGGAAGCCGCCTTTGGCAATGATTTCATGGCGCCATCAGAATTACAGCCGCTGCGCCGCACCGCCGATATGCTGGAGGAATTGCACGGCGCTCCCGAAGGCTCGGTGCGCGATTACCGGTGCGATAACGGGCGCTGGATGCCGGTGCTGGCCGACGCACAAGCTGAACGCCAAGCTTACCAAAGCATCACGCGTCCCTTTCAGGAGGGCACATTGGCCGCCATCAGCGCCCTGTTTTCCAAAGGTCAGCACGGTTCGTTGCGGCTGGCGGATCTAACCCCCGAAGCGGGCTTGGCGGCCTTGCGCGCGGTGCTGCTGGCCCCCACCAGCCGCGAGGTGGCGCTGTTTGGCGGGCTGGTTCATTGCCGTGGCACCGGGCATGACACAGCCTTGCCGGTGGTCGGGCCCGCCCCCGTCAGCGCACCGGCGCACAGGCTGCAAGAGGATCTCGCCCAGCGGAGCTGGCCAGCCGGGGTGCTGCGCGCCTGGCGCGACGCGGTTGACGGCCCCGACCGCGCGACCATACTGGCCCTTGCCCGCGACATGTTCCCCTTTCTGCCGGAACATGAATTGCGCCATTACGCCTGAGCCCGGAACCAGAGCCCATGCCCACCGCCCTTGCACCGCGCCACCCGCTTTTTTCCGCGCCAAATCCAGCACCCGCCACCCCCACGGCCGATACGGCGCGGGTCTGGATTGTCATGCGCACGCGCGCGCGGCCGCTCTTGCTGCGCCGGGCCATTGCCAGCGTGCTGAGCCAAAGCCTGCCCGCCTGGCATTTATGCATCGTGAATGATGGCGGCGCGCCCGAACCGGTGGAACAAATTCTGGCCGAACACGCGCCCATCTTCGCCGGGCGGGTCAGCCTGCGGCACAACGCGCAAAGCCGCGGCATGGAGGCGGCCTCCAATCTGGGCCTCGCACATCTGGCTGCGGCAAGGCCGCGCGCGCCCTATTTCGCCATTCATGATGATGACGACAGCTGGCATCCCGATTTTCTGCGCCGCACCGTGGCCAGTTTGGACGATCCGGCCCATGCCGATTTCATAGGCACCGCCACGCGCGCAACCGTCATCAATGAACGGATCGAGGATGACGCCATCATCGAGGAATCACGCCAGGATTTTCCCTTCCGCCCGGGACTGGCCGATCTTGCCGCCTTGCTGATGGAAAACCGCTTTCCGCCCATCGCGCTGCTGTTGCGCACACGGCTGCTCGATGAAATTGGCGGTTTCAACCCCGCCCTGCCGGTGCTGGGTGATTGGGAGTTCAATATCCGCGCGGCCCTGGCGGGCGATATTTTAGCACTCGATGCACCGCTCGCCTATTACCATCACCGCCATGCGCCAGGGCAGGCCGCTTATGGCAATACCGTCACCACCGGGCAGGCGCGGCATGAATTCTGGAACGCAAGGCTGCGCAACAGCCTGCTGCGCGAGGGCGTGAAAACGCGGCCGGACTTGCTGGGACTACTGCAACCGCTGCTGCATACCGCCCTGCAGACCGAGCGCGCCATGCAGGCGGCCAAAGCCGAGCGCGACGCGCTGGCGCGCGAGATGCAAGCCGCCCGGGCCGAACTGCACGCCATGCACGCCACATTGGCGGCCTTGCGCGCCGACATGGCCGCCCTGCGCGCCCAAACCCGCCCCGGCGGCGCATGAGGGTTGAGCAAGATCAAACCCCCCACCCCCTAAATGCGCCATAAACCCCCGTTCAGAGGGGGTGTCCATGTGTCTTGGTGTGTCAATGCGGGTGATCGCGGTCGACCGGTATAATGCCGAATGCGAGGCGCATGGCGTACGCCGTACCGTCAGCCTGTTCATGATCGGTGAGAATGAGGTCAAGCCTGGCGACCATGTGATGGTGCATGTGGGGTACGCGCTGCGCAAAATGAGCGCCGAGGATGCCCATGCAAGCTGGGCATTGCTGACTGAATGGCCGGCGGTGGAGGGGGTATGAGCCGCGAAGTGGCCAGCGCGCGGACATGGCTTGCGCGGATCAACGCACTGCCCATGCGCCAGCCCGTGGCGGTGATGAATGTGTGCGGCGGGCATGAGCGCAGCTTAACCCGCCTTGGCCTGCGCGATGTGCTACCGCCCACCATCCGGCTGGTCGCGGGGCCGGGCTGCCCGGTTTGTGTCTGCCCCGAGGCGGATTTGGCCGCGGCCATCGCCATTGCCCAAAGCGGCGCGGCAACATTGGTCACATTCGGCGACATGCTGCGCGTGCCCATCAACGCGCCAAAAGGGGCGGTGCGCTCGCTTGCCGCGGCCAAGGCGGCGGGGGCGGATGTGCGGCCCATCGGCACGCCGCAAGAGGCGGTGGCCCTGGCGCGGGCCGCACCTGAACGGCAAATTGTGTTTTTTGTCGCCGGGTTTGAGACCACGACCGCACCGGTGGCGGCCATGCTGGCCGAGGGTGTGCCGGATAATCTCTCGCTTCTGCTGGCCGCCCGGCGCACCTGGCCGGCGGTGGACATGCTGCTGCGCCAAGGCACGGCTGGGCTGGATGCGCTGATCGCCCCCGGCCACGTGGCCACCGTGATGGGGGCTGAGGAATGGCGCTTTATTCCTGAACGCTACCATCTGCCGGTGGCCGTGGCCGGGTTTTCCGCCGCCTCGCTGCTGGCTGGCCTGTATGCGGTGCTGCTGCAAATTCAGGAGGGCCGGCCAGGCCTGGATAATTGCTATGCTGGGCTGGCCCGCCCAGAAGGCAATACGCGCGCGCGCGCCATGCTGGCCGAAACCATGCAGATGGAAGATGCGCATTGGCGCGGCATTGGGGTTATCCCGGCCTCGGGCTTTGGCTTGCGTGGCGCGTGGCGACGGTTTGATGCACGGGCACGTTTTGCCGCCCATCTGCCCGCGCCCACGGCCAAAAGCGAGATGCCGCCCGGCTGCGATTGTGCGGCTGTGGTGCTGGGCCAGCGCGCCCCGGATGAGTGCCGGCTCTATGGCCGCGCCTGCACGCCGCAACAGCCGGTTGGGCCATGCATGGTCTCAGACGAGGGCGCCTGCCATATCTGGTGGCAGGCGGGCCGGCGCGCGGCGGCATAAGCCCATGCGGGCTGAACGGATTCTCCTGGGCGGCGTGGTTCAGGGTGTTGGGTTCAGACCCTTTGTGTACCGGCTGGCGCGCACGCAAGGGCTGCACGGCTGGGTGCGCAACCGCGCGGGCATGGTGGAAATTCTGGTCCAGGGCACGGATACAGCCCTAACCGCCTTCCGCGCCGCCTTGCTGCACCAGGCCCCGCCCGCCGCACGGCCCGAACTTGCCGCCATAATCCCGGCCAGTTTCTCGGGCTATGATTTTGCCATCATTGAGAGCGGCGGTGCGGCGGAAACCATCCAGGGCCTGCCGCCCGACCTTGCCCCCTGTCCCGCCTGTCTGGCCGAACTGGCGGATCCCGCCAACCGCCGCCACCGCTATCCCTTCATCAACTGCACGCAATGCGGCCCGCGCTACAGCCTGATCCGCGCCCTGCCTTACGACAGGGCGAACACCGCCATGGCGGGCTTTGCGCTCTGCCCAGCTTGCGCCACCGAGTATAACAATCTCGCCGACCGCCGCTTTCATGCCGAGCCCATTGCCTGCCCGGCCTGCGGGCCTGATTTGCGCGCGGGCGAACACGCGGGCGCGGGCGCGCTGGCGGCCTGCCTTGCCCTGCTGCGCGCGGGCGGCATTGCCGCCGTAAAGGGGGTTGGCGGGTATCATTTGCTGTGCGACGCCGCCAATGCCAAGGCAGTCGCCCATTTGCGCGCGCGCAAGCACCGGCCCGATAAGCCGCTGGCCCTGCTGCTGCCCGAGACGATGCTGCAAACCTATGTACAGGCCGATGAGGCCGCACTGGCGTTCCTGCGCGCGCCCACCCGGCCGATTATGCTGCTGCCGCGCCGCAAGCACGCGCCGCTCGCCCCCAATATCGCGCCGGGGCTCGATGAAATCGGCGTGATGCTGGCCGACAGCCCGCTGCACGCGCTGCTGGCCGAGGGGTTTGGCCGCGCCCTGGTCGCGACCTCCGCCAACCGCGCGGGCGAGCCGATGATCACCGACGATGCCACGGCCCAAACCGCCCTGGCCGGGGTTGCGGCGCTGATCTTGCGGCATGACCGGCCGATCGAACGGGCAGTGGATGATTCCGTGCTGCGGATAATCGGCGGCTCGCCGCACATTTTACGCGCCGGGCGCGGGCTCAGCCCCATCGAGATGCGCCTGCCCTTCACGCTGGATGAGCCGGTGCTGGCATGTGGCGGACATATGAAAAGCACGATCGCGCTGGGCTTTGGCAACCGCGCGGTGATCTCGCCGCATCTGGGCACGCTGGACAACCCGGCGGCTCTGGCCGGTTTTGCCAGCATGGCGGCGGATCTGCAAACGCTGTACGGCGTGCGGGCCGCGCGGCTACTGGTGGATGCGCATACGGGCCATGCCAGTGCCCGCTGGGCGCGTGCCCAGGGCTTAGCTGTGGAGACCATCTGGCACCACCATGCTCATGCTTCGGCTTTGGCGGGCGAGTATGGCGAAGGCGGCACAGACATGCTGGTCTTCACCTGGGATGGGCTGGGTCTGGGACCGGATGGCCGGCTTTGGGGGGGTGAGGCGCTGCTGGGCCGCCCCGGCGCCTGGCGCGTGGCGGCAAGGCTGCGCCCGTTTCGCCTGCAAGGCGGCGATGCGGTGGCCCGCAGCCCCTGGCGCAGCGCCGCCGCCTTATGCTGGCAGGCCGGAATCGCCCCACCCGATGGCCTGGTGCCCGACGATCTCGCTTACCAAGCCTGGGCGCGCGGTCTGAACTGCCATGAGAGTACCGCCATGGGCCGGCTGTTCGATGCCGCCGCCGCTCTGCTGGGGCTGGTGCATACCACCAGCTACGAAGCCCAGGCGCCGGCCTTGCTCGAAGCCCTGGCGGGTGATGATCTGCCCATGGCCGATCCTCTGCCCTTGCGCCTCGATGATACAGGTGTGCTGGAGGCCGATTGGGCGCCGCTTCTGCCCCTGCTGCGGGACGAATCCTTGCCCCCCGCGCGCCGTGCCGCCTTGTTCCATGCCACCCTGGCGGCAACGGGTCTGGCCATGGCGCGCCGCATGAGCGTGTCGTGTGTCGGGCTGGCGGGCGGGGTGTTCCAGAACCGCAAACTGGCCGAGGCGCTGCTGACAGGGTTGCGCGCCGCCGGGTTTAAGAGCCTGATAGGCCGCCAAATTCCCGCCAACGATGCGGGGTTGAGCTTTGGACAGATCGTCGAGCACGGAGGGCGGACATGGATGATGAGGTGATCACGCTGGCGCACGGCAATGGCGGTGCGCGGATGCGCGCCCTGATCGAACAGGTTTTCGCCACCCGGCTCCACATGCCCGATACGGAGAATGACGCCGCCCCCATCTGCCTGCCAGCAGGTGAGGCCGTGGTGACGACCGATGGGTTTACCGTGCAGCCGCTGCAATTTCCGGGCGGGGATATTGGCACGCTGGCAGTGCATGGCACCATCAACGATCTGGCCGTTTCCGGCGCGACACCGCTTTACCTCACCCTTGCGGCCTTCATCGAGGAAGGCTTCCCGCTGGCGCAGTTGGAAGCACTCGTGGAGAGCATGGGTCAGGCCGCGCATGCCGCCGGGCTGCGCGTGGTGGCGGGCGATACCAAAGTGCTGCCGCGCGGCACCGGCGGCGGGGTTTATTTCGCCCTCACCGGCATTGGCGTGCGCGCGCATCATTACCGGCTGGGGCTGAACCGCGTGCGCCCGGGGGACAAAATCCTCGTCAGCGGCCCGGTGGGAGACCATGGCATTGCCGTGATGCTGGCGCGC
>JAKBBM010000041.1 GCA_021808545.1 Pseudomonadota bacterium
GGCGCTGAGGCTGCCGGCGCAATGGCGGTTCATGGCCATGCCGGCCACATGCATCCAGCCCAGCTCCACCGCCGCGTAGCGCGCCACGGCGCCGCCGCCATAGAGGGATTCGGCCAGGATGATGTCATCCAATTCGGCGGGCGCGAAGCCCGAGCGCTCCACCGCCGCCTTCAGCACCGTGGCGGCCAGCACCTCTGCCGGGGTATTGGCGAGCGCGCCTTTGCGGGCGGTGCCCACGGCGGTGCGGACGGCGCTGACGATGACGGCAGAGGACATGGTTTTTCTCCCGGTTTTTGGTAATGCGGCTTTGTGCCATGCGGCCCGGCGCTTGGTAAGGCCGGGTGCCAACTCATCGCGGGGGCAGAGGGACGTGCGCGGCCAGAAACCGGAACACGGCTTCGCTGAAGGCGTCGTTGGCATCGCCCGCCACCATGTGGTCGGCGCCCGCTACATCCACATATTCGGCGCCGGGCACCAGTTTGAGGAAGGATTGTGCCCCCGCCTGGCTCAGCACCCGGCTGCGCCCGCCACGGATGAGCAGCACCGGCACGCGCAGCGCGCGGGCCGCGGCCTCGAACCCGGTGGAGAAATTCCTGGCCGTTTCCGGGTCCAGGCGGGTGAAGGCGGGGTCCCAGTGCCAGTGCAGCCGCCCATCCTCGCGCAGGCGCAAATTACGCATCAGGCCGGATGTGTCCTTGGGGCGCTTGCGGTGCGGCAGATAGGCGGCCACGGCATCCGCCGCCTCTTCCAGCGAGGCGAAGCCGTTGGGCGCGCTGGCCATGAAGGCGCCGATTTCCTTGGTGCCCTCTTCCTCTAGCTGCACCGCCACATCCACCAGCACCAGCCCGCGTACCTGGGGCGGGGGTGCCGCGGCGATGGTCATGCCCACCAGCCCGCCGAGCGAGGCGCCGACCAGCACGGGCGGCGCGCCGAGCGTGGCGATGACATTGCGTATGTCGCCTGAAAAATCCTCCATGCTGTAATGCCCGCCGGGCGCCCAGCCGCTCTCGCCATGGCCGCGCAAATCCACCGTTACGGCGCGGTAGCCGCGGCGTGCCGCTTCTTCCACCGCATCGCCCCAGCTTTGCCGGGTTTGCCCGCCGCCATGCATGAACAGAACCGGCGGCGCACCTTGCGGCCCCGCCATATCGCCAATAATTTTAACGCCCGCGCCTTCGAACTCGACCCGTTCCATTTCCTGCTCCGTTTTTCGCGGTTCAGCCTGCCTCAGCCATTGCGGCTTGTCACCCCGTGGCGGCGGGGGTGGAACCTGCTCTTGCGCCCTGGGCGGATCGCGCTATCAACAAAACACACATAACGCCGGTTTGGCCAATCGCGGCGCAATGCGGGCGCAGAAGAGGGGAAATGACGATGACCGATGAAACAAGTGCCGCCATACGCGAAACCAGGCGTGACTGGATTACCGAGCATCGGGAAATGTACCTGCGTTCCGGCGGCGCGCAGGGGCACATTATGGATATTACGGCCGTGGGCGGGCATGGTTTCACCACCCATTGCCTGATTAAATATACCGGCCGCAAGAGCGGGAAAGTGTTTATTACCCCGCTGATTTACGGCGATATTGGCGGCGAAGTGGTTATTGTTGCCTCCAAGGGCGGGGCCGATAATCATCCCGCGTGGTATCTCAACATCCACGACAGCACGGAGGTGGAGTTCCAGATTGCCACGCAGGCGTTCCGCGCGCGCTGGCGCGAGCCGGTTGGGGATGAATACACCAAAATATGGAATTTCATGGTGGATGTGTTCCCCGCCTATACCAATTATCAGGCATCCACGGCGCGCAAAATTCCGCTGGTGATGATGAAAGCCATCGAGCCCATAAGCGTGTTCAAGGAATCGGACGCCACGGGCACGCGGCAATTCTGAGGCATGGCGGGATAAACCGGGAAAAGGGCGGCGCGTGCCCGCGCCGCCCGGCTGGGGTTAGGCGTGCCGGGTGATTTTACCAACGCCAACGCTGCCGCCAAAGCTGCTGGCGCGTTCGTCCAGCAGGCGGCGCAAATCTTGCGGTATCTGGCGTGCGGATTTGGCGCGCGGGTAGGGCATTTCGGCGATTGGTGTCTCGTGCCCGTATTGCGCCGCATATTCCGCCCAGTTATCGAAAGCCATGCGGCTGGCATTATCCACAAATGTTTCGGCGGGCGCGCCCTCGGCCAGAATCAGCGCATGTGCGGCGATTTCGACATGATAATAGGTGAAAACCTCCGGCATGGAGGCTTCGCGGGTGATGGAAATACCATTCACCAAGGCCCCGGCATGCGCCAGAATGCCGCCCACGAACATGGCATGGTCGGGCGACACCAGCAGGTCGCGGGCGGGGATGTTGCCGCCCAAGGCACCGGCGCAAATGCGGATGGGGTAGGCGCGCAGCGGGTCCGCAAAACGGGTGGAAACGGCGCGCACGCCAACCCAGCGCACCGGCACGGCGTGGCCATCCGCCGTCAGCACCATATCGCCGGGTTGCAGCGCTTCCACGGCGGTTTCGCCATCTGGCGTGCTGATATGCGTGCCCGCCAGGAAGCACAGCAGCGCCAGGCTGACCAGGCCGTTACCAGATTGAGTGCCGGACGAGGCGGTTACCTTCGTTAAATCGGCAGTGTACGAGCCACCGCCACCGCCGCCGCTGCCGCCGCCATGGCCGCCGCCGCCGCCGCCGCCATAGCCGCCACCACCGCCGCCGCCGCTAAAGCCGCCGCCGCCGCCGCCGCCAAAACCACCTGCGCCGCCGGAATTTCCACTCCCGGCGCCGCCCGCGAAGCTGGTGCCCGATATGCCCCCCGCGCCGCCTGTTGCGGCCTGCGCACCGCCATTGCCACCGGTATACCCGCCGCCGCCGCCGCCGCTCACGCCGCCACTGCCCGCGGTGCCATTCACGCCACCGCTGCCGGCGCCGGTTCCACCGCCAGCACCGCCGGTTGCCGCTGTGCTGCCAGCCCCACCGCCGCCAGCGCCGTGTGTTCCGGCCCCGCCGCCGCCGCCAGCCACGGCCAGAAGCGTATCGACGGGGCTGGTGCCGTTATTCGTCTCGATGACAAAACTGCCGCCGCCGCCGCCGCCGCCGTAAGACTGCGTGCCACCCTGGCCGCCAACCACAATTTCGAGCACCGTGCCCGCGGCAAGATAGATGTCGCCGCTGACCGCAGCCCCCTTGCCACCGGCCTGCGCGGCGCTGCTGTAGCTTCCGCCTTGCGCCCCGTCCGCCGTAATGTCGTAAACACCGCTGACGCTGATGGTGTCGGTCTGGATTGTACCGGTATAGGAAAAAGTGCCGGGGCCGCTGCTCATGGGTAAATTCTCCTCACGGGGATGTTTATTGGACGGGGGACGTTGATCTGGCAGATATGTTACGTTAACTATTCAACAAACTTGTCCATTTGTCTAGTTTTTTGTCTGGCTTATATGCCCCTGGCACGGCGGGGCGGGGAAAAACCTCCGCAAGCGGTGTTATTATGCTGGAACCCACCCCCGGCACGTACCGCCCTGAGGAGCTGAATGTGCAACAACCCGGACGGCAATACGCGTGCCACCACGGCGGATGAGCGAGCTGGACCCCCCGGCTGAACCAGCGCTGCAACGCTACATAAGGCTGCGCAAGGCTGGTGATACGCAAGGCGCGCTGGCGGCGGCGGCGGCGGCCTGCGCCGCCACCCCGGATGATCCGGCGGCGCATTATGCCTTGGGCGAAATAACTGCCGCGCTGGGCGACCATGATGGCGCCGCCAATGCCCTGGCGCAGGCGCTGCGGCTTGCCCCGCTTTGGGCCGATGCCTGGATTAACCTGGGCTTGGCGCGCTACCGCCAGGGTGCGGTGCACGCGGCCAAAATGGCGATGCGCGAGGCCCTGCGCGTGGCCCCCGGCCACCCCGTGGCAACGGGGAATCTGGCCGCATTGATGGGCATATCCGGCGAGGCCGTGCCGGGCGAGGCAATGCTGCGCGAGGCGCTGGCACAGGCTGGCGAAAATGAGGGCGTGCGGCTTAACCTGGCGGTGAGGCTGTTGCAGCGCGAACGCGGCGCCGAGGCGCTGGCGCTGCTGGATGGCGCCCCCGCCCTGCCCATAAATGCCACGGCGCGGCGCCACTGGCTGCTGACGCGCGTTGCGGCCCTGTTGCAATGCGGCGCCATGGCGGATGCGCGCCTGGCGATGGCGGAATGCGCGGCACTTGGCCCCATGCCGCCAGCGCTGGCGCCGTTATGGCATTGGCGCCGCGTGCTGCTGGCGCAATTAGAGGGCAACATGGCCGGGGCGGCGGAGGCCGCCGCCGATATGGCCGGGGCGATTGGCTCCATGGGGCCGGAAGCAGTGCCCGAGCACCGGATTATGGCGCATTACGATTTGGCGAAATTCTGGTCCGGCCAGGGTGACACGGCAGCCGCCTTCGCGCACTGGCAGCAGGGGCACGCATTGCTGCGCGCCAGCCAGCCCTTTTCACGCACGGCGTTCAGCGCCTTCATCGCGGCCAATACCGAAGCCTTCACGGCCGCGCGCTTCGCCGCCCAGCCGCGCGCCGCCAATAACGATCCGGCACCGGTGTTCATTGTTGGCATGCCGCGCTCGGGCACCACCTTGTGCGAGCAGATATTGGCGGCGCATGGCGCGGTGCATGGCGCAGGTGAGCGCTCCGCCCTGGGGCAGATGGCGTTCCGCCTGGGCAAAGGTGAAAATGCCTGTGCGGTGTGGCGGCTGGCGGCGCTGGATGCGGCGGCGCTGGATGCGGCGGCGGATGAATACCTGGCAGAGCTGCACGCGCTGGCGCCGGGCAAGGCCCGCATCGTCGATAAAATGCCTGGCAATGAGCTGTATCTCGGGCTTGCCGGGTTGATGCTTCCGGGCGCGCGGATTATTCATTGCGTGCGCGATCCGCGCGATATTGGCCTGTCCATCTGGACGTTCCGGTTTTTTGGCGAGCACCCCTACGCGCATGACCTCGCCGACCTTGGCTGGACCATCGCGCAGCGGGCGCGGCTGATGGACCATTGGCGCGCGGTGCTGCCAAACCCGATCCTGACCGTTGCGCTACAGGATTGGGTGGATGATTTCGACGGCACGCTGGCGCGCGTGCTCGCGCATGTCGGCCTGCCGCACGACCCCGCCTGTGCGCGGTTTTACGAAAACGACAGCGACGTGCAAACGGTCAGCCGGGCCCAGGTGCGCGAGCCGGTTAATGCGCGCGGGCTGGGGCGCTGGCGCGCCCATGCCGCGCAGCTGGCGCCGCTGATTGCCGAACTTGAAGCGGCGGGGATGCTGGCGGAGCCGCAGCCGTAAACCGCCAGCCCGGCATTGCCCCAGCCCGCGCCGTTACGGAAAATATCATCGCTGCCGGTGCGCCCGGATGCCGGCCAACCGGTTTTACCGATGGCGCGTTTCCGAAGATGCGGTATTTGCTGAACCCATGGGCAGGGCTATGGCGTGTGATGCCTTGACGCAAGGGTGTGGCCACGCTAAAACCAAGCGCTTGCTACAAAGCTCATGCGGATAACTGGCATAAGGCCGCAATGATTAAGGCCGGAACGTGATGAGAATGGGGGAGTTGCCTGAGCATGACGACAATCAGCATGACGACAATCGCGCCGCCGGAAACGCGGACGGCCCTGAGGGTTATTGATGCGGATACGCATTACACCGAGCCGCACGACCTATGGACCAGCCGCGCGCCGGCGAAATGGCGCGACCGCGTGCCGCAGGTAAAACTGCATGAGGGGCAGATGAGCTGGGTGATTGATGGCGATAAATCCATTGGCACCGGGGCGCATCCGAACAGCGCGATATTGAAGGATGGCAGCAAGGTGCGGGTGCTGGACCAGTTCCTGGGGCTTAAATTCGCGGATGTGCACCTTGGCTCCTCCAGCGTGAAGGAGCGGCTTAAGGTAATGGATGAGACCGGCGTTTACGCGCAGATCGTCTATCCCAATATTCTGGGCTTTGGCGGGCAGGCTTCCGCGAAAGTGGATGTGGAGCTGCGCCAGGTGTGCGTGGAGATTTATAACGACGCCATGGCGGAGCTGCAGGAAAGCTCTGGCCAGCGCATGTTCCCCATGGCGCTGCTGCCCTGGTGGGATGTAGGCGCGGCGGTGAAGGAGACCGCGCGCTGTGCGGCGATGGGACTACGCGGGATCAATATCAATTCCGACCCGCATCTGCAGAAGGATGATCGCGGCGGGTATATTCCCGATCTCGGCCAGCCGCATTGGGACCCGCTATGGGAGGTTTGCGCCGGCCATAACATCCCGGTCAATTTCCACATCGGCGCGAGCGAGACGGCGATCGACTGGATGGGGCAGCAGGGCTGGCCGTCGCTGCCGCGCGACCTGCGCTCCGGCATCTCGGGCGCCATGCTGTTTTTCAATAACGGCAAGGTGGTGTCCAACCTCATTTATTCCGGGCTGCTGGACCGTTTTCCGCAGCTCAAATTTGTCTCGGTTGAGAGTGGCGTGGGCTGGGTGCCGTTTTTGATGGAGGCGCTGGATTACCAGTTGCTGGAGATTGCCGAGGGCAAATCCTTCAAGATGAAGCCATCGGAATATTTCAGGCAGAATTTTTATGCCTGCTTCTGGTTTGAGAAGAACGATATTTCCGCGACACTGCGCAAGGTCGGGATTGATAATGTGCTGTTCGAAACCGATTTTCCACATCCGACCGGATTGTATCCGATCGAGAATCTGGAAGGCAGGCTCTCCGGGCTGACGGCTGAGGAACGGGCGAAAGTGCTCGGCGGCAATGCCGCGCGGCTGTACAACATCGCGCTGTAGGCGCGGATGAAGATCACGCTCCGGCAATTGCAGGTGTTTGACGCTGCCGCTACCCTTGGCAGCGTTACCGCCGCGGCGGCAAAACTGAATATGAGCCAGAGTGCCGCCAGCAGCGCGCTGACGGATTTGCAGATTCTGCTCCGCCGGCCGCTTTTTGCCCATGCCAAGGGGCGGGCGCTGCAAATTACCGATGAAGGCAAGCGCCTGCGCCCGCTCATCCGCTCGCTGCTGGGGGATGTGCAGGATATTGAGCAGGCCGATACCAATACACCGCTGAGCGGCAAGCTCGTGGTCGGGGCCACGGCGATGATCGCCGAGACGGTGCTGCCGAAGCTCTGCATCGCGTTCATGCGGCTGCATCCCGCCGTGCAGATAAAAGTGGAGGTGGAGGCGGTGGGGGATATGTTCCAGCGCCTCGCCCGGTTCGAGCTGGAGACGGCTCTAATTGAAATTTTTCCGGATATAGACGGCGTAGAGCTGGTAAAATGGCGTACCGACGAGCTGGTGCTGGTGGTGGCGCCAGCGCATCCGCTGGCGGCGCGCAAAGGGTTGCGGATCAAAGACCTCAAGGGCCAGGAATGGTGCGCCAGAGAGGCGCAATCCTCCGTCTCCTCGCGGTTGCGCTACATGCTGCATGAGCAGATCGGCCAGATTCAGGTGAATTTCGAGGCCACCAGCAACTGGGCGGTGCGCCATGCGGTCATCGCGGGCGGCGGAATTGGCTGCCTCTCGCGCGAGCTGGTGCAGTTTGATTTGAATAACGGGCGGCTGCGGCAGCTGGATGTAACGGATTTCAGTTTCACCCGCGTGCTGAGCCTGGCGCGGCCAAAGGCCATACGCCGCAGCCGGCTGACCACGGCATTCGATGATTTCCTGCTTGAACACCGTGATGGGGTGGAGATTTAGGCCATCGGTTCTGCCGATGAGGGGCATATTATAATACGCCATATTCCGTACACCGGCCTTGCCATACAGTGAACAGGTAATGAGGAAGCAAAAATGTCCGTGAGCGGCGAAGTTCTGGCGCCCCCGCCCAAAACCCCGGCAGGGCCAGCGCCGGCGCGCCTGGCCGGGGCGGTGCGCCGCACCACCAGCATAGATGTGGACTGGCCCGGCGGGCGTGCCGGGCACATGCGCCTGCTGGGGCGGGCACGAGATATTTTCACGCCAGGGGCCAAGGACATCGTGGTGCTGGGCGAGGGCGCGTTCGAGGCCAGCATCGATACGGAGCGGCGCTTGCTGGCGCTGCGCGCCGCGCCCGCACCGGCGGGTTTGCAAGCACTGGTGGGGGAGCGCGCCGGCGGGCATTTGCGCGGCGCCATAGACCGGGCACTGCCGGAAGAGCGGCGCAATGGCACAACGCTGCATCTTATATTGGATGATATTGCCGGAAGCAGCCTGATCTCACCCTGGGCCTGGTCACGCTGGGACCCGGAATGGCTGGCGCAGATGCGGGCGCGCAAGGCCGATCCGAAATTCGCCGCCGCCTTCAACCGGGAAAATATCTGCGCCGGGCTGCGCACCGGCTCTTCCGGCCTGGGCCTGGCGGCGGATGGGGTGGATGCCGGTGTGCTGCGCGATCCGGTGGACCCGCAAGGCTGGCACGAGTTTCCGGCGGCACCCGGGGCGGGGATGCGGCGGGCGCGGCGGATTGATGTGTGGCGCGATGGGGTGATCCACATCGACGCGCATTTTCAGGACAGCGCCACCACGCCAGAAGGACCGCGCGCGGCGCTGCATGAATACCGCATTCGCGCAACGGCCGATGCCGCCACGCTGGTGCTGCTGTCGCTGGAGGCGGAACCCCGCGTGCTGCCCTTTGCCGAATGCCCCGCCGCGGCGGCAAATGTTGGGCGCATGCTGGGCAAAAGCCTGACGGCGCTGCGCGAGGCCGTGCTGGGCGAGCTGCGCGGCGTGGCCGGATGCACCCATCTTAACGACGCCTTGCGCGCGCTGGCGGATGTACCGGCGCTGCTGCGCTATTTGGAGAAGCAGCCATGAGTTTCGTCTTCAGTGCCGATGGTCATCTGGTCGAGCCCTCCACTCTGTTCAGCGAGGGCCTGCCGCCTTCGCTGCGCCCGCTCGGGCTGCGGAGCGAGAAGCGCGGGGATTATATTGTCTCTCTGGCGGGAGAGACGGTTTTGCAGAAAACCCGCATCAACACCGGCCCGCCGCGGCTGGGGCCGGATGGCGAGCCGTTCGGCCGGCCAGACAGGCGCGGCAACCGCGAGGTGGAATTCCGGCTGAAGGATATGCAGCTCGACGGGGTGGATGCGGAGATCGTGTTTCCCTCGCTTGGGCTCACTGCCTTCATGATCGAGAATCCGGAAGCCGAGCTGGCCTCGGCGCAATTGTATAACGGCTGGTGCCACGGCTTGCTCAAGGACCACACGGATACATTTGTGCGTTGCGGGATTTTGCCAGTGCGGGACTTGCGCAACACGGTGGCGGAGATGGAGCGGCTGGCGCGGCTGGGCTTTACCGCCGCCATGCTGCCAAGCGTGATCGAGCAGAATTCCGGCCTGCCGGCTTATCAGAGCGATGCCTGGGATCCGGTCTTCGCGGCGGCCGAACGGCTGGGCATCGTGTTCGTGCTGCATACCGGCACGGGACGCAATGATGTGCGCAGTTTTCGCGGGCCTGGCGGGGCGGTGGCGAATTATACCGTGCAGGCCTGCGATGGTTTCATCACCATCATGACGATGGTGGCGGGAGGGCTGCTGGACCGGTTTCCCGGCGCGAAGGTTTGCGTGATCGAAGGCGGGGCGAGCTGGCTGGCGGCTTTGGCCGAGCGCATGGATGAGGTCTACGATGCGCATGAAAGTTTCGTGCGGCCGAAACTTTCGCTCTACCCCAGCGAGATTATCGCCCGCCAGGTGGCCTGCTCGTTTCAGTACGACCGGGCCTGCATCATGTCCCGCGCCGTGACCGGCACAAAGGCCTTGATGTGGGGCGCGGATTATCCGCATCACGAGGGCACGTTCCCGCGCTCGAAAGAGGTGCTGGCACGGCTGTTCGAGGGCATCGAGATCAGCGCGGCGGACAGAGCCGGGATCATCGGCGGCAATGCGGCGCGGCTGTTCCGGCTCAACCGGCCTGAGTTCGTGGCATGAGCAGCGCCTGGATACCGGCCAGCGAAGACGGCAAGCGCCGCCTGGCGCAAGCGCGCTCGCGCACATTATGGCAGGCGCTTGCCGATGCCGCGGCGCTGGACCCGGCACACATCGCCCTGGTGGCGGCGGATGATGCGGGGCATGTGCAGCGCCTGAGCTATGGTGCGCTGCTGGCGCGGGTGCGGCAATTCTCTGCCGGGCTGGCTGGCATCGGCGTGCAGCGTGGAGACCGCCTGGTGCTGTGGATGACCAACCGGCTGGAATGGATCATCTCCGCTTTTGCCACCGCCCGGCTGGGCGCGGTGGTGGTGCCGGTCAACACCTTCCTGAAGGCACCGGAAGTGAAATATTGCATCGCCCAATCCGGGGCGCGGCATCTCATCATGCAGGACCGCTTCCGCGCGCTGGACATGCCGCAGATGCTGGCGGAAATCTGCCCGGCATTCGCAAAAGCGGCCCGGCCGGGCGGGCTGTTCGCGCCGGAACTGCCGGATTTGCGCAATGTGGTGATGTTCGCGCGGGAGGGCACACAACAGCCTGGCGCGTATGACTGGGCGGCGCTGGAAGCGGGCGGCGCTGTGGAAACCGCCGATCGCATGGCGGCGGCGGTGACGCCCGATGATCTGATTATGATTAAATACACGTCCGGCAGCACCGGCTTTCCGAAAGGCGTGATGCTGCAGCAGGGCGGCTTCGTGGCCAATGGCATTCTGCACGGGGCGCGCACCGGTATGCGGCGGGAGGATGTGTATTTTTCGATGATGCCGTTTTTCCATGCCGGCGGCAGCATTTACGGGCAGATGAGCATGCTCCCCATAGGCGGCACACTGGTGTTTACCGAGGCGTTTGATGTGAAGCTGGGCGTCAGGCTCATTCGCGCGGAAAATGCCACGATTTTCGTCAGCGTGCTCGGCAAGGAGGTGGTGATGGAGGCCTATGAGCAGGGGCTCACCTTCCCTTCCGTGCGGCTGGCGCATCAGCATAACGCGGCGGCGAAGATCGTGATGCCGAATGCGAATTTTGCCTTCACCCCGTTTGGCCTGACGGAAACCTACGGCCCGGCGGCCATAACCAGCCCGGATGATCCTGCGGACAAGCTGATGGTGACGGGCGGGCGGCCGCTGGATGGCAATGAGATACGCGTGGTGGATCCGCAGACCGGCCAGGATGTGGGGCCGGGCCAGGCGGGCGAGGCCTGGGTGCGCGGCAATGTGATGCGCGGCTACTGGAACAAACCGGAGGAGACGGCGCGCGCGCTGGATGAAGAAGGCTGGGTGCATAGCGAGGATCTTGTCACCATCGATGCGCAGGGTTTTGTAAAATACGTGGGCAGGCTGAAGCTGATGGCCAAGGTGGGCGGCGAGAATGTGGCGCTGGAGGAGGTGGAGGCCGTGGTGGCCCGCCACGAGGCGGTGACACATTGCGCCGCCGTGGGCATTGCCGATGCGCGCAAGGGCGAGGCGGTGCGGCTCTATGCCGTCGCGCGCGCGGATATGCCGATTGGCGAAAACGAGCTGCGGCTGTGGCTGAAACCGCGCCTCGCGCATTTCAAGATTCCACGCGAGATCGAATTCGTGGAGGCGCTGCCCCGGCTGGCCAATGGCAAGCTGGACCGCGTGGCCTTGCTGCTCTGGGCCCAGAAGGACGCCGCCGCATGAGCGAACCATCCGATGACGAGGTGTTCGCGCATTTTCATGATGTGCGGATCGACCATGACAATATCGCGCATTATCGCGGGCTGATGGCGGGCAGGCTGCTCATCAACCGCTGCGATGCATGCGGCACATGGATTTATCCGCACCGGCCGCTCTGCCCGCAATGCCTCTCGTGGAATGTGACGCCAACGCAGGTAAGCGGCAAAGGGCGGCTATATATGTACACGTTTATCATGCAGTCGCGTGATCCCGGCAAACCTTTGCGGGAGCCAATGCAGGCCGCGGCGATCGAGCTCGCCGAGCAGCCGGGCTTGCGTTACCTCTCGCGCGTGGTGAATTGCCCGGCCGCGGCACTGGCGCATGACATGCCGGTGGCGCTGACATGGATTGAGGAAAACGGACGGCTATGGCCGGCCTTCCAGCCGGAAGGTGACGCGCATGGCTAGGAATCCGCTCAAGGACAAAATCGCCGTCGCCGGCGTGGGATCGACAGCCTATGGGCGCGATCTGGCGCGGACCGAGTTATCGCTGGGGCTGGAAGCGGCGGTAAAGGCGATTGCCGATGCCGGCATCAGCCGGCAGGAGATTGACGGCATATGCGGTGCCGGCATGACGCCGCTGGCCATGGGGGGGGCTGGTTTTTTGAGCCTGCAAGGGGCGCTGGGCATAGAGCGCTGCACCTGGGTAAAAAACGGCTGGCTGGGCTCGGCCTTCGTCTATGCGGTGGAGGCGGTGTTCTCCGGCTTGTGCGATACGGTGCTGGTGGTGCAAAGCAATCTGCGCGGCACCGGCATGTCGCGCGCCGCCGCGCGCGACCCGTTCCGCCTGCGCGCCGCGCAATATGGCGATGTTGGCGGCGATGTGGGGTTAGGCGATTTCGCCAAACGCTGGGTCCATTCCGGAGAGCCTTATGCCGCGATGATGCGGCGTTATATGCATGATTACGGCACCGGCCAGGATTGCTTCGGGCTGATGGCGGTGAACAACCGCGCCCATGGCGCACGCAACCCGGCAGCGGTGATGCGCAACGCCATAACGCTGGATGGTTATTACGAATCGCGGATGATATGGGACCCGATGCGGATTGCCGATATGGATGTGCCGGTGGATTGCGCCGAGGCTTTCATCATCACCACGGCGGAGCGGGTACGCGATATGCGGATGAAGCCGGTCCATGTGCATGCCATGTCGCTCGGCGGGGCAAGAGTGGGCGAATTTTACGAGAACACGCTGGGCTGGACAGAGAATGCCTTCTGGGTGGCGCTGCAAGGGCTATGGGCGCGCAGCGATATTACGGTGGCGGATATGGACCTGTTTTACCCCTATGACGGCTACACGCTGGATGCGATTGCCGTGACGGAGGCCGCGGGATTCTGCAAACCTGGAGAAGCGGCTGATTTTTTCAAATCTTCCTGGGATTTCAGCCGCAATGTGCTGCGGCTGAACGGGCGGACCGAGGTGAACACCAATGGCGGCGGGCTGGCCATGGGGCGCGCCGGCGGCTCCAACCTTTATGCCGAGGCGGTGCGCCAGCTGCGCGGCACGGAGGGCGAACGGCAGGTGCAAGGGGCGCAAACCGCGCTCATCGGCATAGGCAGCTTCTTCCACGACCCCTCCGCCGTGGTGCTGCGCGGCTGTTAGAGCGCGATGACTTGAGATGCGCTCGCTTTGCGCGCGATCCGAAAGTCTGAATCGCGCTCTGTTTTATGGATTTAGGCAGGCTATACGCCCGCGGCGCGGCGCTCCAGCTGCTCCCGTGCTGCGGTCGCCAGCATGTCGGCACGCTCGTTCATTATATTTCCAGAATGTCCACGCACCCACACCCATTCAACGTCATGCGGCTTGGCGGCATCCAGAATCCGGCGCCATAAATCCATGTTCTTCACCGGGTCGCCCGCCGCGTTGCGCCAGTTTTTGCGCACCCAGCCCGTATGCCAGCGGGTTATGCCGTTTTTCAGGTACTCGCTATCGGTATGCAGCACCACCTTGCAGGGGCGTTTAAGGGCCGAGAGCGCCTCGGCCGCCGCGGTCAGCTCCATGCGGTTATTGGTGGTGTCCGCCTCGGCGCCGGATAATTCGCGGAGGACATCCTTGAATTTCAGCACCACCCCCCAGCCGCCAGGGCCAGGGTTGGGCCTGCACCCGCCATCGGTCCAGATTTCAACAATATCGTCAGACGCCATAGGCCGAAGCATCCTTGGCAGCGAGGTGGAAACGCAGGCGGCGGTAATAATCCAGCGGGTCCTTGGGTGTGACCATCGCGCCTTCCGGCGTGTTCAGCCAGTCATACAGCCTGGTGAGCAGGAAGCGCAGCGCCGCCCCCTGGGCCAGCACGGGCAGTGCTGCCATCTCGGCCCCGCTCAGGGGCCGGTGCGCCGTGTAGCCGCGCAGCAAGGCGCGGGATTTGGTGGCGTTGAAGGAGAAATCGCGTTCGAAGCACCAGGCGTTCAGGCACACCGCCACATCGTAGGCGTAAATATCGGTGCAGGCGAAGTAGAAATCGATCAGGCCGGAGATTTTGCCGTCGAGGAAGAACACATTATCCGGGAACAGATCGGCATGGATATGCCCCACGGGCAGGCCTTGCGGCCAGGCGGCGGTAATCTGCGCCAGCCAGGCGGTAAGCTCCGCGCCCAGCCCGGCCAGCACCTGGTCCGCCTGGGGCAGGCATTTTTGCAGCAAGGGCGCCCAGCCATCCGGGCCAAGACCATTCCTGCGGGTGGGGGCAAAGCCCTGGCCGGCCTGGTGAAGCTGGGCCAGGGCGGCGCCCAGCTTCTCGCAATGCTCGATAAGCACGCGGCGCGGCCAGATGCCGGGCAGGAAGGTGGTGATGGCGGCGATTTTGCCCGCCAGCGGGTTGAGGTTACGCCCATCGCGCGCGCGCACCGGCAGCGGACAGGACAGGCCCTGCGCCGCCAGATGCTCCATAAGCCCCAGAAACCAGGGCAAATCCTCGGGGTTCACCCGTTTTTCGTACAAGGTGAGGATGAAGTCCCCGGCGCTGGTCTTGAGGGCGTAATTGCTGTTCTCCACCCCCTCGGCAATACCGCGATAGGCGCGCAGGGCGCCGATATCGTACAAACCAAGGAACGCGGTCAGCGCCTCGTCGGTGACTTCTGTATAAACTGCCATGCGCGTAGATGACCGGGCGCGAAAATTCTGGCAAGGGAGGCGCCATGAAGAATTTTCGCCTCCTCATCCTGGCTGCCCTGCTCCCCCTCGCCGCTTGCGGGGGCAGCCCGCATAAGCCCGCCACCACCGCCAAGGCCATGCCCGCGGCGCAGGGGCCTGTGCCCTTCTATTGCCCGCAAGTGGCCGTGTTGCAGCAGGCGCAGACACTCACCCTGTTTCTGCCCAACCGGCAGGATGTGGCGGCACGGGTCAGCACGGCGCAGATCACCGGCGTATCAGGCGCGTGCAAGCTGGAGAAGAAAAAGAACGCGGTGCTGGTGACGGTGCGCGCCACCTTCCTGGCCGATAACGGGCCAGCCAATAATGGCGCCCCGCTCAGCCTGCCCTGGTTTGCCGCCATTACGGCGGGGAATAATATCATCCAGAAAGTCCTGTACAGCCAGACACTGAAATTTGCCGGCAACAACACCACCACGGGCGCCCTGGCCAAGCCGGTAAAGATAGAACTGCCAAATATGCCCGATACGGCGAACACGGAGATTCTGGTTGGTTTTCAGGAGACCCCAGACCAGCTTGCCTATGCCGCCGCCCACCCCGGCGCCGCGCCCTGACGGAGATTTGACCCCCCTGCCCCCCGCGCCTATGTGAAACGGCGCCAATACCCACAAACCCTGCGGAATCCGCCCAAAAATGCTTCTCAACTTCGCCCGCGCCATTCTCGGCACCAGCAATGACCGTATCCTGAAAGGGTTCAAGCGCCGGGTTGCCGCCATAAATGCGCTGGAACCGCAAATTCAGGCGCTGGACGATGCGGCCCTGGCCGCCAAGACGGATGAATTGAAAGCCCGGCTGGCCCAAGGCGAAACGCTGGACGATTTGCTGGTGGAGGCCTTTGCCGTGGTGCGCGAGGCCAGCAGCCGCGTGCTGGGGATGCGGCATTTCGACGTGCAGCTGATTGGCGGCATGGTGCTGCACCAGGGCCGCATTGCCGAGATGAAAACCGGCGAAGGCAAAACCCTGGTGGCCACGCTGGCCGTGTACCTTAACGCGCTCTCGGGCAAGGGCGTGCATGTGGTGACGGTGAACGAGTACCTGGCCCGGCGCGATGCCGAGCAGATGGGCCGGCTCTATGGTTTTCTGGGCCTCACCACTGGCGTGATTATTCCCAACAGGGACGAGCCGGAGCGGCGCGACGCCTATGCGGCCGATGTGACCTACGGCACGAATAACGAATTCGGCTTTGATTACCTGCGCGACAACATGAAATACCGGCTGGAGGATATGGTCCAGCGGCCATTCAACTTCGCCATCGTGGACGAGGTGGATAGCATCCTCATCGACGAGGCCCGCACGCCGCTGATTATCTCGGGCCCCTCGGACGAGCCAACCGCCCTGTACGCCCAGGTGGATGAGATTGCCGCCGCCTTTATCAAGCGCGGGCAGGTGAGCGCGGATGGCAAGCATGAATATTACGAGAAAGATGAAAAAGCCCGCACCGTGACCATGACGGAGGATGGGGCGGAAATCGTGGAGGCCATGTTGCAGGAGGCCGGGTTGCTCACCGGCGGGCTGTACGACCTCAACAACATCTCGCTCGTGCACCATGTGCAGCAATCTTTACGCGCCCGCACCTTGTACGCGCGTGACGTGGATTACATCGTGCGCGACGATAAAATCGTCATCATCGACGAGTTTACCGGCCGCATGCTGGAGGGCCGCCGTTATTCCGACGGGCTGCACCAGGCGCTGGAAGCCAAGGAAAAGGTCGAGGTTCAGAAAGAGAACCAGACACTGGCCTCCATCACCTTCCAGAATTATTTCCGCACCTACCCCAAGCTGGCCGGCATGACCGGCACGGCCATGACCGAGGCAGATGAGTTCGAGGAAATCTACAAGCTGCAGGTGGTGGAAATTCCCACCAACGTGAAGGTGGTGCGCGACGACCAGGATGACGAGGTATACCGCACCGCGGCGGAGAAATACGAGGCGGTCATCAACCTCATTCAGGAATGCCGCGAGCGCGGCCAGCCCGTGCTGGTGGGCACCACGAGCATCGAGAAGAGCGAGATCCTCTCGGGCCTGCTGAACCAGCGGCGTATCCAGCATAACGTGCTGAATGCGCGCTTCCACGAGCAGGAGGCGGTTATTATCGCCCAGGCTGGTGTGCCGGGCGCCATTACCATAGCCACCAACATGGCCGGGCGCGGCACGGATATTAAGCTGGGCGGCAATTACGAGATGCGCCTGGCCCTGGAGCCGCACATGGACCCGGCTGCGTTGCGGGCCGAAATTGACGCCAACCATGAAAAAGCCCTGGCGGCGGGCGGGCTGTTTGTAATTGGCACCGAACGGCATGAGAGCCGGCGCGTTGACAACCAGCTGCGCGGACGCTCTGGCCGCCAGGGCGACCCTGGCGCCTCACGCTTCTTCCTCTCGCTGGAAGATGATCTGATGCGCATTTTCGGCTCTGAGCGCATGGGCGGGATGCTGCAGCGCCTGGGGTTGCAGCACGGTGAGGCGATCATCCACCCCTGGATCAACAAGGCGCTGGAGAAGGCGCAGAAGAAGGTCGAAATCCGCAATTTCGACATTCGCAAGAATGTGCTGAAATATGATGACGTGATGAACGACCAGCGCAAAGAGGTTTATGCCCAGCGCCGCGAGTTCATGCGCGCGGACTCTGTCTCCGAGATCATCACCGAAATGCGCGAGGATGTGACCGGCACGCTCGTCGCCAGCCGTATTCCTGAAAAAGCCTTTGCCGAGCAATGGCAGAGCGCGGAGCTGGCGGAGGACATCACGCGCATTTTGGCGCTGGAGCTGCCCATTGTGGAATGGGCGGCGGAGGAAGGCATTGACGAGCGGCATTTGCGTGAGCGCATTGAACAAGTCGCCGCCGAGGCCGCCAGCGCCAAGGCCGCGCGCTTTGGCGAGGAGCTGACCAATTACATCGAGAAATCGATTCTGTTGCAAACGCTCGACCATGTATGGAAAGAGCACTTGCTGGCGCTGGATTATCTGCGCCAGGGCATTGGCCTGCGCGGCTACGGCCAGCGCGACCCGCTGAATGAATATAAGCGCGAAGCCTTCGCCATGTTCTCCTCCATGCTGGATGAGCTGAAGGAGCGCGTGACCAGCATGGTCTCGCATGTGGTGCTGCCCGAAGCCCCGCCGCCGCCGCCGCCCGTGGAAATGCAGGAAAGCCACCCGCTGCCCGGGCATATGGGGGGGGACCTGGCATTGGCCGACCCGGTGATTCATGAAATGGACCGCGTGCGCCCCTACCGCGAGGATGATGTGGACCCGGCCCGGCCCGAAACCTGGGGCGCCACACCGCGCAACTCGGCCTGCCCGTGCGGCTCCGGCAAAAAGTATAAATACTGCCACGGGAAAGTTTGAGTTGTTGATAAATAACGGTTTATTCTGGTTGAATGACCCTTGTTCAGGCATGCGCGATGACTTGAGATGCGCTCGCTTTGCGCACGCTTCGAACGTCTGAAGCGCGCTCTGCTCCATTGATTGAGAGGCGGATGGTCCCTGGCCCGCCTGGTTCCCGGTTCGAGAGCGGGGTGCCCGCCATTGCCGTGTGCCAGCGTGGCCGGCTTGCGCCGGAATGCAAAGGCAGAACCTCAAACAGGTATGAATGGCTGATCTTGTATGCGGTGTATTGGCAGGCGGCTGGGCGCGCGGTATAGACATCGTGCGATGCGGGTGTGGTGGAACTGGTAGACGCGCTGGACTCAAAATCCGGTTTATGACGTCTTATTCACCGGAATTCCACTGTGATTTCAATCGCCTGCGGCGAAAATCCTGTAATAAATTTCACTGCACACTTCTTACACACTTTTGCCTGCGCGTGTTCGCATAGGCCGGAGGCTGTATGATGACGGCGCACCACGAGCTTTTAGGTGGCAAGCTCCATGTCTATCGGCGAGATCGGAGCCGATTCTGGCAGTGTTCTGCCATGTTCGACGGCCAGAATTTTCGGATCAGCACAAAGGAGGAAAGCCTCGCGCGGGCTAAGGACATCGCCGAGGACTGGTATCTCGGGTTGAAGGGGAAGCAGCGCGCCGGTGAATTGCGGACCGGGAAGAGCTTCAAATTCGCGGCGGAGCAGTTTCGGAAAGAATATACGGCGCTGACGGCCGGTGAGCGTAACGCGAAATACGTGGAGGGGCATTGGCTGCGGCTTAAGGTCCATTTGGAGCCGTTTTTCGGGGAAAAAATGCTGTCCGAGATTACTGCTGGCCTGGTGCAGGAATATCGCATTCACAGGGGCAGCTCCCGTGTTGACATGAAGACGGGCCAGCCTAAGCGCCCCGCGCGGTCAACAATGCATCAAGAAATCGTGCTTCTGCGGCTGGTTCTGAAGTCAGCCGTGCGAAACGGTTGGCTCGACCATATCCCAGACCTTTCAGCTCCATATAAGAGTTCAGGAAAAATTTCCCATCGTGCTTGGCTCTCGCCGGAAGATTATAAGCGGCTCTACACAGCGACGCGCGCACGGGCGGCTGATCCACCCAAACAGCGTTGGCGCTGGGCCTGCGAGCAACTGCACGACTTTGTCCTGTTTATGGTCAATACCGGATTGCGCCCAGATGAGGTTTGGCGACTGGAGTTTCGAGATGTCGAGATCGTCAAGGACTCCGGATCGAAGGAAACGATTCTGGAGATCAGTGTCCGCGGTAAACGCGGAGTCGGGTACTGTAAGAGCATGCCCGGTGCCGTACTGCCGTTTGAACGGCTGCGCGACCGGCCGAGGCAGATAGAGGCTAAGGGGCGCCAGCTCAAGGCGGGTAGCGACGATGTGTCGGGGGAGTTCAGAAAGCCTGGCCCTACCGACAAACTATTTCCTTTCAAACACAGGGAACTGTGGAACAGCGTTTTGGATGAGTTAGATTTGAAATTTGATCGTGAGGGAAATCCTCGAACCGCATACAGCCTCCGGCATACCTATATCTCGATGCGGTTGATGGAAGGGGCCGATATCTATCAGATTGCCAAAAACTGCCGGACCAGCGTTGAGATGATCGAGAAGTTTTATGCCGCGCATATCAAACATATGATCGACGCATCAGCCGTGAACGTGCGGCGGAGAGGGGTAGGGCGCTCATCTTCCACAGGACGGTCGAAATTTGGTCAAGATCTTAAATAGGCATGGATAGGTGACCATTTTTGGGGTGTATTGGCAGGCGGGCGGAGACGAGTTATAGACATCATGCGTTGCGGGTGTGGTGGAACTGGTAGACGCGCTGGATTCAAAATCCAGTTCCGGCAACGGAGTGTCGGTTCGATTCCGACCACCCGCACCAACTTTCTAGCTGCACTAGTTGATCGTCTCCGGTTATTCACGATCCGTGAGTATAACTCCTGGCACGTGGTCCGCTTGCCAGATGGCGTTTAAAGCGCGCCGTTTACCGGCGCGCTCTGGCTGAACCGCCTGTTTTTAGAAATGGATTCTGCGGGGCTGGGGACTGTCTGAACCGCCCAACGGGTGACACCGCAAAGACTTTGGCGAGGCCGAAGGGCCTGCCGGAAAGCGAGCCGCTTGGCGGATCGCCCAGAAGCGCACCCCTTGCGGGTGCGCAACCAGGGGCCTGGCCCCGCTGAAGATTTTTGCCGGCTGCTCTTCTCAAAACACCTATGCAACGAGACCCAAGGGCCTTCTCACCGGCGATAGTTTATCGCGAAGAAGAAACCAGATCGCGGGGGAGCAGGGTAACCTGATTGCCGCCATTGCGCTTGGAGAGATACATCGCCTCATCCGCATGTTTGAGCAAAATCTCTGGTTCCGAAAAATCCAGCGGATAGATCGTGGCGCCGAGGCTGGCGGTGATCCTGTATCGGTCATTGCTGCTATTGCAGCCTTCAAGAACGGCGCCGACGATACGGTTGAGGATCGAAAGAATTTCTTGGGAAGAGCGTAGATCCTCGAGAATGACGACAAACTCGTCCCCGCCAAAACGGGCGACCATATCAATGTCACGGACGATGTTTTGGATCGCATTGGCTGCCAGGAGCAGGCGTTGATCTCCGGCGGCATGGCCGAGTTCGTCATTGATGGTTTTGAAACCATCCAGATCGATCACGGCGAGCGCCATGAGCGACTGATTACGGCAGGCACGTTTTTGCGCGTTGATGAGGCGCAGTATAAATGTGCGCCGGTTCGGCAAGCCCGTCAGCGGGTCGGTGAGGGAGAGGGTCTCGAGCTGAGCCTCCAAGGCTTCCCGGTACACGGCTGAGCCGGTAAGGGCGGCGAACATCTCGGCAATGGCAAGGCTTGTGGCGTTTGGTGGCGCGGGGTGGCGGTACAGCCAGGCAATCGCGATGGCGCCGTTGGAGCCGGCGGGCCCAGGCAGTGGCACAACCAGATTGGCGCGCAGCCCCGCCGCAACAAAATCCGGCATGGCATCCGCGCTGTTGGGATAATCGGGTGTAAACAACGCCTGGCCCGAGGCGAGCGCGCGCCCGACCGTACCCTGGCTGGCGGAGAAGCTGAATTTGACGATGGGGGTTTGGTTGAGCTGTTCCAAACCGTGGAACAGTTTGTATCGCAATTGCCCGGGTTCATCGAAAACAATCAGCGCCACGCCATCGGCGCCGAGGAGCTTGGCCAAGCACTCAGCGGCGGCGGTAAAGAATTCGGGGAAAGAGAAAATCTTGAGCAGGCCGGTCGTGGCCCGCATGGCCATCTCCCAGCGTTGTATGTCATCCCAGACCGGCTGATCCGTGTCATGCATTGGCTTATGCCCGCGTGGTTCTACCCGATCGTCTGTACCGTTCCGGCGGTGCCATGTGGAGCGGGGGCCGCGCGGAAATCAATGCATTCAAGCGGGAGGTAGGGTGGTGTTCATTGTTCGGGGAAATCATCCCCGCGCATGGTCCTTACCACATTCCGCGTAAAATACATATTATAGTTTATAAACTTAAAGTGTGTAAGCGGGCAATGCATGCCGCATGGATATGCGGCAATTGGTGGGGCGGAATTTTGCGCGGCTGCGCAAGGCCAAGGGCCTGACGCAGGAAGAGGTCGAGGCGCGTTCGGGGGTCAGCCAGCAATATTTGAGCAGTCTGGAGCGGGGGCGGCGGAATCCGACCGTGATCACGCTGTATGAATTGGCGCGGGTGCTCGACGTTACTGTGGCCGATCTGGTGCAGGCGGATGAGGAATGAGCAAGAACGCCAGGCAACGCCGCTATCCCGAGTGAGTCCGAAGGAGGGTAGCCCGACCAGGTTAAGGGTGCCGGAGGTGCTGGCTGTAGAAATTAACGTTTGATCTTGGGGCTGTTGGGGACGGGCATAGGCCCGGCCAGACAGCGAGCCGCTCGGCGGATCGCCCAAAAGCGCACCCCTTGCGGGTGTGCAACCTGGGGCTTGGCCCCGTTTGAATGAGGTTGCCTGATATTGGTCTTTTCAAAAAGATTTGGCGATTAACAGGGATGTCCCGAAAGTTCGTCATTGCAAAGTGAAGCGATGCACCTAATCGGCAGTAAGTTTTAAGATGTGTGATATCGTAACGAATATGATGCTGATTTACGATGCGATAACCGGGACGCCGACGCAAGAACAACGCCGCTGCGAGACAGCGGCGCTTTCATCTGTCAGAGTCGCATGGTTCAGCTGTTCTGGCTCCGGGATTCGTGAACCTCGATGGTCAGGTGCGACAGGGAATTGAACCGGCCAAGGCGCTCGCGATAGTGGAGGGCTGTACGATCACTTGAGGTGGTGACAGAGAGGATCGCGCCCAGATGGCCGGGACCGAGCCGCCAGAGATGCAGGTCGGCCAGCTCGTCGCCGTCGTGCTCGATCGCGTCTCGCAGCTTCTGTTCCATGCCCCTGTCCGGCGTCATGTCCAGCAGGATGCCGCCCGTGTCGCGGATCAGCCCCACGGCCCAGCTCGCGATGACGGCCGCGCCGACAATGCCGACCAGCGGGTCCATCCACAGCCAGCCGAAAGCGCGGGCCAGCAGCAGCCCCACGATCACCAGCACGGAAACCGCTGCATCGGCCGCTACATGCACCACGGCGGCTCGCATGTTGTTGTCCCGTCCGGCGGCACCGCTGGCGTGCTCATGTTCCTCGAACGCGACGTTGTAGGACTGATCAAAGAGTTTGACATCAGCCACGAATTCGTGCGGCTCCGGAATTTCGTCGATGGATTCAAGATAGCCGTTCTGTGCCACGAAACCGAAGCTCTGGCGCGTGCCGTCGGGACGCACGGTTTCGATCATGGCGGCGTCGGCGGGAATATCGAGCCCAGGAGCGCCATACAGGCGGAAGCGTGGCGGCACGCCGTCTTCGAAAACCTCCAGCTGAACCTCGCCAAAGGAAGTAGGGATGATGTGTTCGTCATCATGGTCATGATGTGCGTGGCTGTGTCCATGCCCATGACTGTGCCCATGGTCGTGCCCGCCGGAAAGCAGCACGGCGCTGACGATGTTCACAACCAGCCCGAGGCAGGCAATGGGAATGGCCTCGGCAAAATGGATTGGCACGGGTGAGAGGAAGCGGCTCACCGCCTCAAACCCGATCAGCAACGCTATTATGGCCAGGATGATGGCGCTGGTGAAGCCCGCGAGGTCGCCCAATTTACCGGTGCCGAAAGAGAAGCGCGGATCGCTCGCATGCCGACGGGCGTAGCGATAGGCGAGGGCGGCCAGTAGCATGGCGCCGGCATGGGTGCTCATGTGCAGCCCGTCGGCCACCAGGGCGATGGAGCCGAATAACCAGCCGCCCAGTATCTCCGCCACCATCATCGCGCCGCAGAGCCAGATCACCCACCAGGTGCGCTGCTCGCTGCTGTCATGATCGGCGCCTAGAAAAATATGGCTGTGGCCGGCCTTGGGCATAGTTTGAGTCTGCATCAGCATATTACTTCAAATAGGTGCGGACGACTTCGAGCAATTGCTCGGCCGCGTCTTCGTTTAGGGCGCCGGGGTGTTTTTCAGCATCCACGAGATGGGTGAGGAC